>PHEF01000147.1 GCA_002842875.1 Alphaproteobacteria bacterium HGW-Alphaproteobacteria-3
ATTGCCGCCAAACGCGACGCCACCTCGATTGTTGAAGTGATTTCAGCTGAAGACATCGGCAAGCTGCCCGACGTGAGCATTGCCGAGTCGCTGGCGCGTCTGCCCGGCGTCACCACGCAGCGTGTCGATGGCCGCGCCCAGGTGGTTTCGGTGCGTGGCTTTGGCCCCGACTTCACCACCGCACTGCTCAATGGCCGCGAACAGGTTGCGGTTGGCGACAACCGCGGCGTCGAGTTCGATCAGTACGCGTCCGAGTCGCTCAGTGGCGTGACCGTGTACAAGAGCATTGATTCGACACTGATCGGGCAGGGCCTGGCCGGCACCGTGAACATGCACACCATCCGCCCGCTGGCGCATGGCCGGCAATCATTCACCGTCAGCGCGCGCGGCGAGGCCAACAACGACGGCAACCTCAACCCGGATGCGCCCGATAAAGGCAGCCGCCTCTCGGGCACCTATGTCGATCAGTTTTTCGACAATACCTTCGGCGTTGCCCTCACGGTCACCAACCAGTCTACGCCGCGACAGATCGAACGATTCAATGCCTGGGGCTTCGCTGACGGCCCGGATGGCACCAAGGTGGTCGGTGGCGCAAAGCCGTTTGCGCAAACCAACGATCTCAATCGTTTCGCTGTGGTCGGCACCTTGGAATGGGCGCCCAACGAAAACTTCCACAGTACGATGGATCTGTACTACTCGGATTTCAACGAGACCAAGCTGATGCGTGGTATCGAGTTTCCGTTGCAGTGGTCGAACGCGCAGTTACAGCCCGGTTTCACGGTCGACAATGGGCTGATTACCCAAGGCACATTCAACAACGTGCGTGGCGTAATGCGCAATGATCGAGATGAGCGCAACGCGCAGTTGATGAACTTCGGCTGGAACAACCGCTGGGAATTTGGCGACGGCTGGGGTTTCGAGAACGACATCAGCTATTCGGCGTCTGATCGCGTCGATACCAACATGGAAACGTATCTGGGTACTGGTCCGGGTGCCGACAACGGTGCTGCTGATTCACTGGGCTTCTCGCAATCCGGTAGCGGTCAGTTCACCTTTAACCCGACCCTGGACTACAGCGACATCAGTCTGTTCGGCCTGACCGACCCGCAGGGTTGGGGTGGTGGCGCCGGGCTGACCCAGGCTGGCTTCATCAATCGCCCGGAAGTTGAGGATCAACTGGCGCATGTCAAGTTCATTCTTGACCGCTCCTTCACCCAGGGCGCGATTTCCAAGGTCGCGCTGGGCATTGATTTCAGCCGTCGCGACAAGAATCGGCAGATCCGCCAGCAGTTCCTGACACCGGTAAACGGCACCGACAACACCAACGGCTTCACCCCGGTTCCGACCAATGCTCTGCTCGGCAGTGCAGTCGATCTGGGATTCATTGGCATCCCGGGTCACATTTCGCTGGACCCACGGCAGTTGATCGCCGACGGCGATCTGGTGGCAATTTCCACTGCACTGTCGTCGTTCAATATTCCGCAAGATTGGAAGATGCGTGAGGACATCTTCCTGAGCTACCTCAAGGCCGACCTGGATACCAACATCGGTGATGTTGGCCTGAGTGGCAACTTCGGTGTGCAAGCGGTCTATACCGACCAAAGTTCCGGCGGTTTCCGTGCGGCGGCTCCGCCAATTGGGAGTCCCGGTGTTGATAATCCAAACTTTGTTGAATCAAGAGGCGGTGCCAAATACTGGCGTTTCCTGCCAAGTGCCAACCTGATCTTTGATTTTGACAATGACCTGAAGGTTCGCTTCGCGCCGGCTTGACCCTCAATGTCAACCGCACCCAGATTCCGAACACCGACCCGAACCGTGCAGCATTCAGCTCCAGCGGCGGTAACCCTGCTCTAAAGCCATTCAAGTCGACCAACATCGATTTGTCGGTTGAGCAGTACTTCGCCGACGGCAAGGGTTATGTCTCGCTGGCTGGTTTTTATAAAGACCTGAATGACTTTGTCAATCAGAGTTCGGCACGTCTGGTTGACTTCAGCCAGTTTGTCGACGAGTTCCTGAGTCCAGAAGAGCAGGCTTCGCTGGGCACCACCCTGGGTATCGCATCAGGTCCGACCAATGAGGGCGACGGCCATATCGAAGGCGTCGAGGGCACGGTGTCGATACCGCTGGATATGCTCTCCCCGGTGCTGGGTGGCTTTGGTCTGATCACCAGCGGATCGTTCACCAATTCCAGCGTGCAACTGGCGCCGGGCGAAAGCTCGATAACGGTTCCGGGCCTTTCGCGGTGGGTGGCCAACAGCACCTTCTACTTCGAGGATAGCGGTTTCGGCGCACGCATCAGCCATCGCTATCGCAGCAAGTTCCTGTCCGAGATCTTCGGCCTGAGTGCAACCCGTACGTTGCGTCAAGCCAAGAGCGAGAGCGTTTTCGATGCGCAGGTCAGCTACGAGTTCCAGAGCGGATCGCTCAAGGGATTGAACGTGACGGCACAGGTTCTCGATATCTTCAACTCGGCCTTCACCACCTTCGAGCAGGGTGACCAACGTTTCGTGGTGGATCGCCAGAAGTTTGGTACCACGTTCCTGGTCGGAGCGTCTTACAGTTTCTGATTCAACGCGTCACGGTTAGCCCCCGATTGCCCCTGCCGTCACTCCCCGACGGCAGGGGTTTTTTTATGAATGCGTGAGTTGCGGCGCAGGATGGGTAGAGCACAGCGAAACCCATCAAAATGCGGCACCATGCGGTAACGATGGGTTTCGCTGTGCTCTACCCATCCTACGTGGACGTTGCGATGTGATCGCATCGGTTCAGCAAGGACAACGCCATGAGCGATTCAAGAATCCGATCTGTGGTTATCGTTGGCGGTGGCACCGCCGGCTGGATGGCGGCGGCAATGTCCGAGGAGATCGGCATCGTCGGTGTCGGCGAGGCCACCATCCCGCAGATCCGCCTGATCAATTCATTTCTTGGCGTGGACGAGAACGAAGTGCTGCGCGCCTCGCAGGGTACGTTCAAACTCGGCATCGAATTCAATGACTGGCGCCGTGTCGGCGATTCCTACCTGCATGCCTTCGGCGAAACCGGGATGCCGCTCGGGCCGTTGTCGTTTCACCACTACTGGTTGCGCAGCCAGCAGGCCGGCGGCAAAACCCGGTTGTGGGATTACTCGCTCAATACCAGTGCCGCCGAAGGCCTGCGCTTTGCGCGCATGGACAAGGTCGGCGATACGCCGGTCGGCGGCATCCGTTACGCCTATCATTTCGATGCCGGGCTCTATGGCCAGTTTCTGCGCCGCTACGCCGAGCAACGCGGCGTGCGTCGCAGCGAGGGCAAGGTGGTGGATGTGCATTTGCGCGCCACCGACGGCTTCATCGAATCGGTGCAGATGGATAGCGGTGAGCGCATCGAAGGCGACCTGTTCCTGGATTGCTCGGGTTTTCGCGGGCTGTTGATCGAGGGTGCGCTGAAGGCGGGTTTCGACGACTGGAGTCGTTGGCTGCCGTGCAATCGTGCGGTCACTGTGGCCAGTGCGCGGGTGGAACCGATGCGGCCGTATACCCAATCCAATGCCCGGCCGGCAGGCTGGCAATGGCGGATTCCGTTGCAGCACCGCACTGGCAATGGGCATGTGTATTGCAGCGACTTCATGAGCGAAGACGAGGCCAGCGCGCTGTTGCTGGCCAACCTCGATGGCGAGGCGTTAGCTGAACCGCGCGCATTGCGCTTCACCAGCGGTATCCGCAACACGCTGTGGCAGCGCAATTGCGTGGCGCTGGGGCTGGCCAGTGGCTTTGTCGAGCCGCTGGAATCAACCGCGATTCATTTGGTGCAGTCGTGCATCAACCGTCTGCTGACCCTGTTTCCGGATCGCCATTGCGATGCGGCATTGCGTGACGAGTTCAATCGCCAGACCCGCTACGAGTTTGAAAGCGTGCGCGATTTTCTGGTGCTGCACTACAAGGCGACCGAGCGCGATGACACGCCGTTCTGGCGCCACTGCGCGCAGCTGCAATTGCCCGAGCGCGCAGCGCGCAAGGTCGCGCTGTTCCGCGCCAGCGGCCAGATCGTGCGCGAGAACGAAGAGCTGTTCACCGAGGGGAGCTGGTTGCAGGTGATGCTCGGCCAGGGCATCGAGCCCGAGCGTTATCACCCGTCGGCCGATGCCATCAGCGCCGCGCAGCTCGACGGATTTTTGCGCGGCATCCGCGGCACGGTGGCGCAGGCAGCGGCGATGTTGCCCAGCCATAGCGAGTATGTTGCCGGCCATTGCCGGGCGTGAGGGTGGGTGATGGGGCGCATGCTGGTCGCCCACACTGGGCTCCATAGGGGCCGCGCCGCTCGTGCGAGCGCGCCGCGCGCGAAGCGCTTTCGCCAGTTCGTTCGCCTGCAGACCGGCTCCCACGCAAGCATGGCTTGCTCTGCTGTTGTGGGAGCGCGCCTGCGCGCGAATGGCGTTCGGCCCAGTGTTGCCGACGATTATTCCGGCGGCGAATAACGTGAGATGCCGCTGCGATCAAGCACTGCCTGCCACGGAAACAAGGGGCCGGGATCGCGTTTTCGATAGACCAAAACGGCGGGGTTGTCGCTGGCGGGCATTTGCTCGCGGTCGAGGTCTTCATGGCCGGCGATGCCGCGCAGGGATGGGATTTGCGTGTGTAGTGAGCGCAGCAACGCAATCAGCGCGTTGATCTGGGCTTCACTGTACGGCTCGCGCATCGTTTGCTGGCGTGAATCGAGCCAATCCGGGTAGCGTCCGGTGTTGATCAGTTCGATGCCGATGCTGCGCTCGTTGTAGCCACGGGTGTGGTGGGTGCTGCGTTCGGGTGCGATGAATTGCAGCACGCGGCCATCGCGGTCGATGTAATAGTGGCCACTATTGCCGGTGCCTGATGCGTAGAGCACACGCTCGCCGTATTCGCGGGCGGTGGCGAGGTCGGGCAGTTCGGTGCAATGGATTACCACCAGATCAATCGCGCTCAACGGGCGCTGCTGTAAGCGTTCTTCCCACAGCAACGGCCAGGCTTCGATCAGCGGATGTGTGTTTGGCGGAAGACCAACTGGCATCATGATGACTATGTGCCGTGCTCAGCCGGCCCTGCGGGCCAGCACCAGCAACGACAACATGAAGAACGTGAAATGCGCGATGTTCATCGCTGTTGGCAACAAATAGACGCCAATTGCCGGAATTATCGCATAGCTGACGAATACCGCAGCCAGCAGCGCAATCGGGCTGAACGCCGCCATCCAGCGCGGATACAGCGTGCGCCGGCTCAGCACCGCGCCGACGAACAGCAAGGATGCCAGCCCGATCACCACCCGCACTACCTGGATCAACGGCTCGTTGTGGGCAGCTGCTTGTGCCAGCAGTGCGGTGGCATCCAGCCCACCGGCCTGCGCCTGCACGATCAGGCCCAGATACACCCGCGAGCCGAGCCAGACATCACCGATCACA
>PHEF01000045.1 GCA_002842875.1 Alphaproteobacteria bacterium HGW-Alphaproteobacteria-3
GGGCTACACGCCCGAGTGGCCGGACATGGACAAGTTCAAGGGCAAGATCGTCCATCCGCAGACCTGGCCCGAAGACCTCGACTACAAGGGCAAGAAGGTTCTCGTGATCGGCTCCGGCGCGACGGCGGCAACGCTCGTTCCCGCCATCGCCGGCGATTGCGAGCATGTGACGCTTCTGCAGCGTTCGCCGACCTATTTCATTCCCGGCCGCAACGAGAACGAACTCGCCGACCGGCTGCGCGTGCTGGGCGTGGACGAGACCTGGATCCACGAGATCACGCGCCGCGAAATCCTGCACAATCAGGCGGAATTCACGCGCCGCTCCTTCGAGGAGCCCGAAGTGGTCCGCAAGGAGCTGCTCGACGCCGTGCGCCTGTTCCTGCCGGAAGAAACGGTGGAGAAGCACTTCACGCCGCGCTATCGCCCCTGGCGCCAGCGCATCGCCTTCGTGCCCGATGGCGACATCTTCCAGGGCATTGCGTCCGGCAAGGCGACCGTCGAGACCGACGAGATCGAGCGCTTCACCGAGAAGGGCATCCTGCTGAAGTCCGGCAAGGAACTCGAAGCCGACATCATCATCACGGCGACGGGCTTCAATCTCAGCGTGCTCGGCGACATCGACTTCGACATCGACGGCAAGCCGCTCAACTTCGCCGACAGCGTGACCTATCGCGGCATGATGTTCACCGGCGTGCCGAACATGATCTGGATCTTCGGCTATTTCCGCGCAAGCTGGACGCTCCGCGTGGACCTGCTCGGCGACTTCGTCTGCCGCTTGCTGAAGCACATGGACGAGAAGGGCGCGAAAAAGGTGACGGTGGCGCTGCGGAAGGAAGACAGCAACATGCCGCTGCTGCCTTGGATCGATCCGGAGAACTTCAACCCCGGCTACCTCATGCGGAGCATGGACCTGCTGCCCAAGCGCGGCGACAAGCCGGAATGGCAGCACACCCAGGATTACTGGGTCGAGAAGGATCAGCTCCCCGAGGTCGATCTCGACGGAGCCGAGTTCCACTACGAATGAGGGGAAGACCGGAGCCGGAGCGTCTTTCGAGGCGTTCCGGTTCCGGCTTTCCTGCCCACCCCTGCGGCAACGATGCGCCGCCACCTGAAAAGCCGTTTCTCCGTCTTGAGTCTTTTGTTGTCAGGTCTAGAGTTGAGACAACAAGAAACGAGGGAGGACTGAAATGGCTGCTCAGGGAGAGGGCGCGCCCGCGCGCGCGAAATCCGAACAATTCGATGCCGTGATCGTCGGCGCGGGCTTTGCGGGCATGTACATGCTGCATCGTCTGCGCGGCCTCGGCCTGACCGCGCGCGTCTTCGAGGCGGGCGTGGGCGTCGGCGGCACCTGGTACTGGAACCGCTATCCCGGCGCGCGCTGCGACGTCGAAAGCCTCGAATATCAATACGGCTTTTCCGACGAGGTTCAGCGCGGCTGGACCTGGAGCGAGCGCTATGCCGCCCAGCCGGAAATCCTGCGCTATCAGAACTATGTGGCCGACAAGCTCGACCTGCGCCGCGACATGCGCTTCGAGACGCGCGTGACATCCGCGACCTATGACGAGCACACCGGCCTTTGGACGGTGGAAACGGACAAGGGAGACAGCGTCTCGGCGCGCTTCTGCATCATGGCGACAGGTTGCCTTTCCGCCGCCCGCGTGCCCGATTTCGAGGGGCTCGAGGACTTCCAGGGCGACTGGTATCACACCGGCGGCTGGCCGCATGAAGGCGTCGATTTCTCCGGCAAGCGCGTCGCCGTCATCGGTACGGGTTCGTCCGGCATCCAGAGCATACCCGTCATCGCCGCGCAGGCCGCGCACATGACGGTCTTCCAGCGCACGGCGAACTTCACCCTGCCGGCGGGCAACCGTCCGCTGACGCAAGGCGAGATCGCACGCTCGAAAGAGACGCTGCTCGAAGACCGCAAACACGCGCGCGAGACGCCGGGCGGCATCATCTGCTTCGAATACAACGAGACACTGGCCGGGGACCTGACGCCGGAGGCGCGCGAGAGGGAACTCGACACGCGCTGGAACCAGGGCGGCTTCGCCTTTCTCGGCGCCTTCGGCGACCTGATGGCAACCCACGAGGCAAACGACATTGCGGCCGATTTTGCCCGCGAGAAGATGCGCGCTTCGGTGAAGAATCCGGACGTCGTCGAGAAGCTTCTTCCCTTCGATCATCCGGTCGGCGTGAAGCGTCTCTGCCTCGACACCGATTATCTGCAGACCTTCGACCAACCGCATGTCGACCTTGTGGATGTGCGCGAGACGCCGGTCGAGCGGATTTCGAAAAAGGGCGTGGTCTGCGGCGGCAGGGAATACGAGGCGGACGCCATCGTCTTCGCGACGGGCTTCGACGCCATGACCGGTGCGCTGCTCGCCATCGACGTCACGGGCCGTGGCGGCGCGAAGCTCAAGGAGAAATGGGCGGCGGGTCCGCGAACCTATCTCGGGCTCGGCTCGGCGGGCTTCCCCAATCTCTTCTTCATCACCGGCCCCGGAAGCCCTTCCGTGCTCTCCAACATGATCGTATCGATCGAACAGCATGTGGACTGGATCACGGATTGCGTGAAGCGCCTGACGGACGGGAACATCCGCTCCATCGAGCCGACGCGCGAGGCGGAAGACGAGTGGGTCTCGCATGTGAACGAGCTCGCGAGCGAGACGCTCTATCCGCAGGCGAACTCCTGGTACATGGGCGCCAACATTCCCGGCAAGCCGCGCGTCTTCATGCCTTACACCGGGGGCGTGAACGTCTATGGCGAAAAGCTCGCCGAGGTCGCGGCCGCCGATTACGAAGGGTTCCGGCTCGGCGCCTGAGCGGCGTTGTCTGTCTCCGATATGGACCTTGTGTCCCCTTTCCCCGATGGCGGCGGATGCCGAAACTGGCGCGCCATCGGCGGAACGGGAGAGGCACAATGCAGGGCGAACTCGAAACCATCGACTACCTCCGCGTCTGGCGGCGGCGCGACGAGCGCGTCGCGCAAGACGCGGTGGCGATGTGGAAGCGTGCGGGCGTGCGGCCTGGAGGCGTGAGCCCGGAGGAGCGCGCCGAAGAACTCGTGATCGCGATCTATGACGGCGAGACGATGGCCGGTTGTCTGACGGCGGGCATTCGCGTTCTGCCGCGATTGCACGAGAAATTCGCCTTCTGCCGCAGCTTCATCTCACCCGACTGGCGTGGCAAGAGGTTGACCGACCGGCTGATGATCGACGGTCACGACGAGCTGGGGCGCTGGTCGAAGGCGCATCCCGAGGAGGGCCTCGCCGGATGCGCCGCCATTTATCAGAACCGCGTGCTGGGCCGCAGCCCTGTCGAACCGTCGGGGCTCTGCCTCATCGGCTATACGCCACAGGGCGATCAGTTGCGCGCGCTCTGGTTCGACCACCATCGATTGCGGACGGACGAGGCGTAGCGCTCAGAGGCCGCAGCTATAGCTGCCGGAGTAACTCTCCACTGTCATATGCGCGTGGAAGCGGTCCCGGGCGCCGCGATTGACTTCGGTGACCGATACGACGGCTTCGCCGCTCTCTTCGATGACGAAGTCTCCGTCCTGCCGCACTTCCGACGTGCCGCCGGAGCCGGACCGCTCGAAGGACACGGCGTAGGAACCCGTTTCGCCGGGCATGCCATAGACGACGCTTTCGAACAGCATGCCCGACGGCGTCTCAATGGCTCTGATCTCGCAGGATTCGGCAGCGGGCGGCGATGCGGTGGCCGCTGCGCAACCGAAGGCGAGAGGGACGAAAAACAACGAAACCCATTTGATGTTCATTGCTCAGCTCCCGTTTGAAGAGGGCGTCGCGGGAGGCGACGGATGCCGCCTCCCGATGAATGTCTCTCAGTAGCCGCCCTGAATGACGACCGACGTGTTGCCCGAGCCGGTCTGCACGGTGTTCGCCTTCTGGCCATTGCCAACCTGGATCGTGGCCGACGTGTTGTTCGAACCGAGCTGATCGGTCGTCGCCTGATGGTTGTTGCCGATCTGCGCGATGCCCGACGTGTTGGAGCGGCCCGTCTGGATGGTCGCTGCGGAGTTGTTGCGGCCTTCCTGGCCTGTCACGGCATAGTTGTTGCGGCCGTACTGGTCGGTGAGGGCGGCATTCCGGTTGCCGAGCTGCTGCTGGTAGAGATAGTTCCACTCGCCCTGCTGCACGGCCTTGGAATAGTTGCGGTTGCCCTGCGTGTCGATCGCGCCCTTGTTGTGATAGCCATTCTGCGTGAAGACGCCGGTGTTGGCGCGTCCGTTCTGATAGACGGAAGCCGAGTTGCCCGCATTGGCGCCGGTGATGCCGGTGGCGATCAGGACGGCGACGGTGCTCGCGGTCAGCAGAAACTTCTTCATGGTGCATCTCCTGTTTGGTGGGCCCGGCCGTGACGGCTCGCCCTGTTGACGATGCAAGTTCTAGCGGCGCGCGTCTGAGCGCGACCTGAAGCCGCCGTTCATTTCCGGTTCACCGGGCAGGATTTTTTTCATTCGTGCGGAACGCCGTGATCTTGCGCGAACGCGCGCGATGCCGGCACCCGCCTGAACGCCACATGAACGCCTGGTTCAGCAGGCGATCAGCGCAACGGGTTCAAGGTTCGGGCTCCGGTTCCGGCAGGAACGCCATGCGATGCAGGAGAGAGAGATGAAGAAGTCGATGAATGTGTTGGCGGCGGCAACATTTGCCCTCGCCTTCGTGGCCGGCGCCCCGGCTGCCTGGGCGGGAAGCGTGGCGAGCGTCGACCAGTCGGGCGACAGCAACTACACTATCGTGGTGCAGAAGAAGAACAACACGCTGACCAGGAGCTGGACCGCGGCGACGCCATTCGAGGCGCGCAAATCGCAGAAGAAGATCGACAACATCGCCAAGCTGGTGACGAAGCCGGGACAGGCAAAGTCCGGCAAGCCGGGTGGCGGCGGACGGGGTTGCGGCTTCGGCGGCGGTGCGAATAGCGCCAATGTCGCGCAGGCGGGATATGGAAATACGGCCGTCCTCACCCAGACGGGTTCGAACAACGCCGCCGGCATCTATCAGGACGGCAGCGGCAACGCCTCCTACATCGTGCAGAAGGGAAGCGGAAACGAGGCCTACACGACGCAAACCGGCAGCGGCAATGTCGCGCTCATCGTTCAGCGCTGCTGAGCCGGACCGGCCTCAGATATCCGAGAAGGCGCAGAGCAGCATGCTTATGTGGCCGTCGCCCCACAGAGGCAGGAGCAGGCGCGCATAGCCCTGGCCCGCATACCAGGTTGGCGCGCGGCCTTCCACGGTCACGCTCGCCTGGGCGCGGAAAAATTCGAGCGGCGAGCGAATGTCGGCTTCGTCGGCGAAAAGGCCCTGAAGTTCCTCGCCATACCGGGATGCGATGCGGCTTCCGACGATCTCGAAGCGAAAGCGTTCCGGCTTTTCGAAGGCGGCGACGAGCATGACGCGTTCCGCCCGATCCGCCATGTCGGACAACTTCACATCGTCCCAGTAAGGCATGCTGCTTGCCTGGCCCCGAATGAGGTCGCGCCAATAGGCGAGCGTTTCGGCAAGACCGGGGTCGAGCTTGTCCGGCAGGGCATAGGGAAGTGGGGCATTGGTCATGGCGCGCGGGTTTCCCGGTCATTGTCATTTGAGTGGCGATCACGCTACTTCAGCGCGTATTTTCCGACAACCTTCTTGCGAAATCGCATGGTGCCGCGGTGTCAGGACGCGGTGTTCATATCCTGAACCTGAAGCTCGTAAAGCGTCTTGTAGAGTCCGCCACGCGTGATGAGTTCTTCATGTGTGCCGGTCTCGCGCACTTCGCCGCCGGCCAGCACGACGATCCGGTTCGCCTCCCGTATCGTCTGGAGGCGGTGGGCAATGATGATCGAGGTTCGTCCCTCGGTCACTTTCGCGAGCGCGTCCTGAATGATGAGTTCGGTTTCCGTGTCGATGCTCGCCGTCGCCTCGTCGAGAATCAGAACCTCCGGGTCCATCGCCAGCACGCGCGCAAAGGCGAGGAGCTGGCGCTGGCCATGGCTGAGGTTGCGCCCGCGCTCCGTCAGAACCGTATCGTAGCCCTGCGGCAGCAAACGGATGAAGGGATCGGCATGGACGAGGCGCGCGGCGCGGCGCGCATCCTCGCGCGTCACCTTCGGATTGCCGAGGATGATGTTGTCGTAGACCGTGCCCGAGAAGATGTGGAAATCCTGCAGCACGACGCCGATGCGCTTGCGGATTTCGGCCGGCTCCACATCCATGATGTCGATACCGTCGATCAGGATGCTGCCCGCCGGCACGTCGTAGAAGCGGCAGAGCAGGCGAATGAGGCTTGTCTTGCCCGAGCCCGTGGGCCCGACAATGGCGATGCGCTCGCCCGGCGCGATGTCGAAGCTCACATCCTTGAGGATCGTCGTGTCCGGCGCATAGCCGAATGTGAGATGGCTGAACCGGACATGCCCCTTGAGACCGGCGGGCAGGGGCTTCGGCTCGGCCGGCCTTTGCAGCGCTTCGTCCCAGTCGAGCGCCTGGAAAATCCGCTCGCAACTCGCCATGGCGCGGAAGACGACGTTCCACTGTTCGCCCATCGCCACGATAGGCCGGAACATCATGTCGGCGAATTGCGCGAAGAGAATGACGCTGCCAAGCGTTGCCGCGCCGGAAAGAACATGGTTCCCGCCGAACCAGACGATCGCCGCCATCGCCAGGAAGGCCATGCTGTCCATGGCGGGCCCGTAATAGCTCTCGATCCGGACGGCGAGGCTTTCCTGGGAACGGTTCTCGTCGTTGATTTCCGTATAGCGGTCGTAGTTGATCTTTTCGCGCCCATAGAGCTGCACGACTTCGATGCCGGAGAGATTTTCCTGAAGGTTCTCGTTGAGCCGCGACAGGCTCGAGCGGATACCGCGATAGACCTGCCGCGAGACGCGCCGGAATATCCACGTCGCCAGCGCCGCAACCGGCAGCAGGAGCATCAGCTCGAAAGTGAGCGCCGGATTGAGCGCGAGCATCACCGAGACCGCGACGAAAAAGGGCACGAACTCGCCGAGCAGAACGCCGAAGCCCGCAAGCAGCTCGAACAGCGTCTCGACATCGTTGGTAAGGCGCGTCATCACGCGGCCGACGGCCACGCGGTCGTAGAAGCTCGACGGCAGGTTCTCGAGATGCGCAAAGAGATCGCGCCTGAGATCGCGAAGACCGTTGAGCACGGTGCGCGCCAGCAGGATGCGGAAGCCGTGGCCGAAAACGGCCCAGAGCAGCGTCCAGAGCCCGTAAAGCATGCAGGCGGACACGATCGGATGGACCGTCAGCATGCCGGAGAGGAAGCCGTTGAGGGCCTTCTGTCCGAAGTCCGGCGCGCCCTCGTTCGATGCCGGCAGCAGGATGCCGTCGACGACGACACGGCTGACGACGATCGGGGCAAGAACCGCGGCGCTCGCCGCCAGCAGGACGAAGACGATGGAGAGAAGTCCCATCCGCCGATAGGGCTTCATCCAGTACATGAGGCGGCCGAGAAGCGCGAAGTCGAAGCCGCGCATTTCCATCTCGTCGTCGAAGACGGCATGGTTGCGGCGCGCGGATCGCGATGCGGCGGTGTCGCTCATGCGCTCTCTCCGGTGCTGTCCGCGCCTGTGCGATGCGCAACGGTCTGTGCGAGTTCGTCGCGCCGGCCCTGCTGGCGTTCCAGCGTGGCGTAGAGGCCGCCCAGGGCAATGAGTTCGCGGTGCGTGCCGGCCTCGGCAACGCGGCCCTCGTCGAGAACGACGATCCTGTCCGCGTGGCGCGCCGTCGAAACGCGGTGCGAAACCATGAGCGTCGTGCGGCCCTTCCGCAGTTCTTTCAGGCGCGACAGGATGAATTCCTCCGTCTCCGTGTCGACCGAGGAGAAGCAGTCGTCGAGCAGCAGCACGGGCGTGTCCCGGATGAGACCGCGTGCCAGGCTTGCGCGTTGCTTCTGGCCGCCCGAAAGCGTCACGCCGCGCTCGCCCACCAGCGTTTCGAGCCTGTCGGGAAAGCGGCGGATCGTCGCTTCGAGGTCGGCGCTTTCCGCCGCGCGCCAGACTTCTTCCGTCGTTCGCTCCGGATTGTCGTAGGAAATGTTCTGCGCGATATGTGTTGCAAAGAGGAACGGGTCCTGCGGCACCATGGCGATCTGGTTGCGCACCTGCGTGACCGGCAGCATGCGGATATCGCGCCCGTCGAGATAGACGGTGCCCGGCGGCGGATCGAGCAGGCGGACGATGAGGCGCAGCAAGGTCGACTTGCCGGAACCGACCCGGCCGAGCAGCGCGATCATCTCGCCCTTCTTGATGTCGAGCGTCACGTCGTTGAGCGCGGGCCAGCCGCCTTCGCCGCTGCTCGCGGGATGCACATAGGAAAGGTGGTGCAGCGTGATGGCGCCGCCGATCTCGTCCAGCGGCGCGGCTTCCGGCGCATCGCGGATCTCGGGTTCGCGGTCGAGGATCTCGAATATGCGCGCCGCCGCCGATCCGCCGCGCTGGAACAGCGTCACCATGATGCCGCCTTCGCGGATCGGCGCGAGCATCATGGCAAGATAGAAGATGAACGCGGTGAACGTGCCGAGCGTGATCGCGCCCTCGACAACCTGCATGCCGCCATAGCCGACAACAATGAGCGTCGTGAAGCCGGTTGCGACCAGCATGGCGGAGGTCAGGGCCGAATTCAGGGACATGAGCTTGTAGTAGTCGCGGGCATAGGCGTCGGACGTCGCCTCGAAGCGTTCCGTCTCGCGCGCCTCCTGCGCATGGGTCTGAATGGTACGGATGCCGTTGAGGTTCTCCTGCACCTGCGCGGACAGGGTGGAAAATCCCTCCTGGACCTGTGTCGACTGGGTGAAGATGCGTTTTGCAATCACCCATCCGAGCACGGCGAAGACGGGAAGTGCCGGCAGCAGAAGCAGCGTCAGCGACGGCGACTGCTGGAACATGAAAATGAAGGCGATGATGCCCGAGAAGCCGAGCACGAAAAGAAGCCGCGTGCCCATGCCGATCATCTGGCGGATCAGCGCGATGTCGTTGATCGCGCGCGCCATGAGATCGCCCGTCGTATAGCGCGAGAAAAAGCGCGGGCCTTGCAGTTCGAGATGCCAGTAGAGGCGCTGGCGCAGTTCGTAGGCAACGGCCACGCCCACCTCGCGCACATAACGCCGCCCGAGATTGAAGGCGCCGTAACGCAGTACCATGAGGCCGAGGATTGCAAGCGCTGGCATGAGAAGGCGCGGGTCGCCCGCCGCGATCCTGTCGATGCCCGTCTTGAGGAAAAGCGGCATGAAGGCTTCGAGCAGCCGCCCGGCATTGATGAGGGACATGCCGCCCCAGAAGCGTCCCTTGTGGCGATGGACGAGAGGCACCAGCCGCCAGAGCGGGTTGATGCCGGATTTTCCGTCCGTCGGGGGCGTGGGCGCGCGCGAATCCACGGGGAATGACATCCGGGTTTTGGCGGGCCATGGCCGCGCCGGCTGGGCTGGCGTCGCCCGCTTCCGATATCGGCAGCCTTCGCCATGATCGGGCGGGAAGACGATGTTTCCTGGAGTTTTGCAGTTCGTTTTTCCGACTATACGCCTCTCTTTCCGATTCGGAAGCAGCCCCGTCGCAACACCGTCACACGAACTTCATGCAAAGCCTGTAGCAGCAGACGGACCGGGCGCGCCGCCGCGCGATGCCGGCGATCCGATAACGGAGTTCATGTCTTGTCGAACAGCGCCGAAGCAACCCACGAAACGCTCGCCGATACCGTCGTCCCCGGAGACAGGCGCGTCGTCCGCCGCCGCCTCGGCGCCGCCGTCCACCGGCACAAGGCTGTCTCCCGCGAGGGGCTGACGGAACGGCTCTTCACCTGGCTCTTCACCGGCCTCGTCTATCCCCAGATTTGGGAAGACCCGGAAGTCGACATCGCGGCGATGGGGCTCCACGAAGGCATGAGCCCGGACACGCGGATCGTCGCCATCGCGTCCGGCGGATGCAACGCGCTGTCCTATCTCACGGCAGCGCCCGTTCGCGTGACGGCGCTCGACCTGAACCCGACGCATGTGGCGCTCGTGAAGCTCAAGCTCGCGGGCGTCGTGCGCCTGCCCGGTTACGACCGCTTCTTCCGCTTCTTCGGGCGCGGCGATGCGCGCGAAAACATTGCGGATTACGACCGCTTTCTCCGCCTGCATCTCGACGAAGCGACCCGCGCCTACTGGGACAAGCGCCCGATGGGCTTCCGCCGCCGCATCTCGCTTTTCGGGCGCGGCTTCTATCGCCATGGCCTCCTCGGTTATTTCATCGGCATCGCGCATCTCGCCGCACGGGCTTATGGCGTGCGCCTTCGCGACATCCTGGCCGCGCCAACGATCGACGCACAGCGCCGCTTCTTCGAGGAGAAGCTTGCGCCCCTCTTCGACAAGCCGTTGATTGCATGGGCGACCGGCAAGCCCTCGACGCTTTACGGCCTCGGCATTCCGCCCGCGCAATACGAAGCGCTCTCCGGCGGCCGCGAGATGCGTCTCGTTCTGCGCGAAAGGCTCGAACGCCTCGCTTGCGGCTTCCCCCTGTCGGCGAATTATTTCGCCTGGCAGGCCTTCGCGCGGGCCTACGCGCCGGGCGAGGACGGTCCGCTCCCGCCTTACCTGAAGCGGGAAAACTTCGCGGTTCTTCAGGCGCGGGCGAAGGACGCCCAGATCCTGAACGCCTCCTTCACCGATCATCTGCGCGAAAGTGGCGAGGCGAGCCTCGACCGTTATGTCCTTCTCGACGCGCAGGACTGGATGACGGACGCGCAACTGAACGACCTCTGGTCGCAGATCACGCGCACCGCGCGTCCCGGTGCGCGGGTGATTTTCCGCACCGCTGCCGAGCCGACGCTGCTGCCGGGCCGCGTGGACGAGGCGATCCTCGCGCGCTGGGACTATCGCGCAGAGGAATCGGCCGCGTTCACAACGCGCGACCGCTCTTCGATCTATGGCGGTTTCCATCTCTACATCCTGAAGGAGTGACGCGGTGAGTGCGGTCGACCATCGCGAGGACGCCCACGCGCATTTGATGGACCGGGTCTACCGGTACCAGCGCCATTTCTACGATCTCACCCGGCGTTACTATCTGCTTGGCCGCGACCGCCTGATCGCGGAGCTCGACGCCGGGCCCGGCACGACCGTGCTTGAGGTCGGTTGCGGCACGGGGCGCAACCTCGTCCGCGCGGCGCGGCTCTATCCGGACGCCGCCCTTCACGGCATGGATATTTCGCACGAAATGCTCGTGACCGCCCGCCGCGCCGCCGCGCGGCATGGTGCGGCGCTTCGCTTCGCGCAGGGCGATGCCACCCGCTTCAACCCTTATGCCGCCTTCGGCATTGGCCGCTTCGACCGCATCTACATGTCCTACACGCTGTCGATGATCCCGGACTGGCAGGCGACGCTGGCGCAGGGCATCTGCAACCTTGCGCCGGGCGGCAGCCTTCACATTGTCGATTTCGGCGAGCAGGAGCGTCTGCCGCGCTGGTTCCGCTCGGCGCTCAGGGCGTGGCTTGCAAAGTTCCATGTGAGCCCGCGCGGCGAACTTGAGCGAGTGCTCCATGCGCTTGCGGAAAAGCTCGGCGCCGATCTCCGGTTTCGTTCGCTCTATCGCGGTTATGCCACCTACGCGGTCCTGCGATTGCCGCTTCAGGGCGAGTGATCCGTTTTCCATTGCGGCAGCGCGCTGCTGACGCGACACTGACCCCGGCCCCATGAGTTTCGGGACGGTCGGGATTTTGTCGATTTCAAACATGCTGCAAACGAAGATCATGCGCCAGGCCGTGCAGGGCGTGTGCCTGATCCTTCTGCTTTTCTTTCATGCCCCTGGCACCGCCCGGGCCGGTTGCGTTGTTTCGCCGGTCGGGGTGCCGTCCGGAGACGGCGCCGCCGAGGTCGCGGCCTTCTACCGGAACTGGGGCGAGGGTTGCATCTGGACCGATCGCGCGGCGTCCGATCTCTACGATGTCCTTTCCCGGTCGGACCTTCATGGCGTTGGCCCCGAAAGTTTCGAAACGCCGGAGATATCCGGACAATTGAAGGCGGGCAGGGGAACCGATCTCGCGGCGCGCGACCTTCTTCTGACGCGCGCGGCCTTGCGTTACGCGCGGGCGATGCAGGCGGGCCGCGTCGACCTCGCGGACAGCGGCCAGGATATTGCCATTCCGCGTTGGGAGCCGCCCGTGGCCACGGGCCTTGCGGCTGCGTTGAAACAGGATCGCCTCTCCGAATGGTTGCGCGCCTTGCCGCCCTCGACGCCCGAATATCTGCGGCTGAAACAGGCGCTCGCCTTTCATCGCAACCTTGCGGCGAGGGGAGACTGGCCTGCTCTCGCGCTTGAAGAGGGCCGGCGCTCGCTGAAGCCGGGAGAGACGTCGGAAGCAATGGCAGCGCTGCGCGGCCGTCTCGTGGCACTCGGAGACCTTCGCGCGCGGATCGGCGGCGACAGGCTCGATCCCCAGACGGTAGAGGCCGTCATCCGCTTCCAGTCGCGGCACGGTCTTGAGCGGGACGGTGTCATAGGGCCGAAGACGCTGGCCGCGCTCAACGTGACGCCGGAAGAGCGCGTGCGGCAGATCGCCCTCAACATGGAGCGCATCCGCATCATGGCGCATGCGATGCCGCACACGCGCGTCGAGGTGAACGCGGCGGCGGCAACGGCGGCGCTTTTCGAAGACGGCGAGCAGGTGTTGCGGATGAGAACGGTCGTCGGCACGCCGAAGACGCCGACGCCGATCCTTTCGGGCCTGATCGCCACAGTGGTCGTCAACCCGCCCTGGGTCGTTCCGCGCTCGATCTATGTGGGCGAAATCGCGCCGGCCATCGCGCGCGATCCGGACTATCTCGAAAAGCACGACATGTTCTGGCGGGAAGGACAACTCGTGCAGCGGCCCGGTCCGAGGAATTCGCTCGGACGATTGAAATTCGAATTCGCGAGCCCCTTCGCCGTCTATCTTCACGACACCAACGCGCCATCGCTCTTTGCAAGCGGTAACCGCTTCCGCAGCCATGGCTGCATCAGGCTCGAAAAGCCGCTCGATCTCGCGGTTCGCCTGCTCGGTTCCGAATGGCCGCGGGAAAGGATCGAGGCGGCGATAGCGGCAGGCGAGACGGCGCGTCTTCCCATGTCGCGCTCCATGCCCGTGGTCGTCGCCTACTGGACGGCTTTCGTGGAGGAGGATGGTACGGTCGAATTTCGCGACGACATCTATGGCCGCGATGCGGCGCTCGCGGCCCTGTTGCGGGATGAGGCCCCGGCGCCCTCTCGCACGGACACCGTATCGGCCTGCGGCGCTTGATCCGGTTTTCCATAATAGCGCTTTCAAATCAATAGCTTGATCTTCTCCTCCGGGTGCGCACAATCCGGTTCTACAATTCTTTCGAGGAGAATTATGGTGTTTCAGTTGAACCGCCGCCGCTTTCTGGGGGCTGGTGCCGCCGCCGTTTCCTGCGTGGCGGCCGGCGATGCTCTCGCGGCCACCCGCCTGCCGCTGCTGCGGCCCGGCAGCCAGGCCGCGACGCCGCAACTGCGCGCCGGCGCGAGCGCGCGCGAACTGGACCTGATCAATACGCACACGGACGAAAAACTGAAGATCGTCTACTGGGCGAACGGCCGCTACGAGCCGGAGGCGCTGGCCGGGATCGACCGGCTGATGCGCGACCATCGTTCCGGCGACGTCCACGCAATCGACCCGGCGCTGCTCGATACGCTCCATGCCCTGAAGCGGAAACTCGGCACGAACGAAGCCTTCCACATCGTCTCCGGATACCGCTCTCCGGTCACGAACGCGCAGATGCACGAGAGCAATGCGGGCGTCGCGAAGAAGAGCTATCACATGCGCGGCATGGCGGTGGACATTCGCGTACCAGGCCGCGAACTGTCATATCTTCGGAACGCGGCACTCGACATCGGCACCGGCGGTGTCGGCTATTATCCGCGTTCGGACTTCATTCACGTGGATGTCGGCCCCGTGCGCCAGTGGGGCATGCGCCGCGCCTGAACCGATTGCACATGAACCTGCGAATGAGTAGCGGCGCGTCTGCGACAAGATGCGGGGTGGCCGCGCCTCAAGCGAAGCGGCCATATTCCGGGCGGGGCTCGAATATGGTTGGTTTCAAATGTCGGTATTTCACAAGATTCGGCTCTATCACGCGGCGCTCGCCATTCTCGTCACCGCGGCTTATCTCACAGGCGACGAACTCGAAGACCTGCATAACTGGCTCGGATATGCCGTCGCCGCTGTCATCCTCTTTCGCGCCCTCTGGGCGGCAGCCGGTCCTCGGCAGCTCGGCATTTCGCGGCTCTTCCCCGATCTGACGGAGCTGGCGAAAGTCCGCCGTCTCAATCATCCGATGATCAGCCGGACGCTTCTCGCGGGCATCGTCGTCACGCTCCTGCTGACGACCGGAACGGGGCTCCTCATGGAGCCGCCACCGATTGGCGGGTTCGCCGCCGAAATGTCGATCGCGCCGGCCTTCGCCGACGACGACGGGGAGCGCGAGCACGACCGGGACGGCAAGGAGAACGAAGCGCTTGAGGAAGTTCACGAGACGGCGGCGAACCTGCTGGTTCTCTTCGTCGTCCTGCACGTGACCTATCTTCTCGCCTTCAAGCGGCCCATGGCACTGTTCATGCTCTTCGCGCGGGACGCAGGCGCACCCGCCGCCGGTCGCGCCGCTCAGAAGAAGGCCTGAATGCCCGTCTGTTCGCGGCCGAGGATGAGGGCGTGCACATCATGCGTGCCCTCATAGGTGTTCACCGCTTCGAGGTTCATGACGTGCCGGATGACATGATACTCGTCCGACACGCCATTGCCGCCATGCATGTCGCGTGCGACGCGTGCGATGTCGAGCGCCTTGCCGCAATTGTTGCGTTTCATCAGTGAAATCGCGGCAGGCGCTGCCTTCTGCTCGTCGAACAGCCGGCCGAGCTGCAGGCAGCCCTGAAGGCCGAGCGTGATTTCGGTCTGCATGTCGGCAAGCTTCTTCTGGATGAGCTGGTTCGCGGCAAGCGGGCGGCCGAACTGCGTGCGGTCGAGTGTGTATTGCCGCGCCGCGTGCCAGCAGAATTCCGCCGCGCCCATCGCGCCCCAGGCAATGCCGTAGCGCGCCCGGTTGAGGCAGCCGAACGGCCCCGCAAGCCCGCGCACATTCGGCAGCATGTTTTCTTCCGGCACGAACACATCCTGCAGCGAAATCTCGCCGGTAATCGACGCGCGCAACGAGAACTTGCCTTCGATCTTCGGCGTCTCGAAACCCTTGAAGCCGCGTTCCACGACGAAACCGCGGATCGTCCCGTCATCCGTCTTCGCCCAGACGACGGCGAGGTCGGCGATCGGCGCATTGGTGATCCACATCTTCGCGCCGTTCAGCACATAGCCGCCATCGACAGCCTTCGCGCGCGTCTTCATCGAGCCGGGATCGGAGCCGTGGTCCGGTTCGGTCAGGCCGAAACAGCCGACCCATTCGCCGGTCGCGAGCTTCGGCAGGTATTTCTCGCGCTGCGCTTCCGAGCCATAGGCATAGATCGGATGCATGACGAGCGAGGACTGCACGCTCATCGCCGAGCGATAGCCGCTATCGACGCGCTCCACCTCGCGCGCGGCAAGCCCGTAGCAGACATAGGAGAGCCCGGCGCAACCGTATTTCTCCGGCAGCGTCAGGCCAAGCATGCCCTGCGCGCCCATCTCGTTCATGATTTCGCGATGAAAAATCTCGTGCCGGTTCGCTTCCTTCACGCGCGGGAAAAGCTTCTCCTCGCAATAGGCGCGCGCGCTGTCGCGCACCATGCGCTCTTCCTCGGTCAGTTGTTCGTCCAGCAGCAGCGGGTCCTGCCAGTTGAAGGGGGCGAGCGGCGGATTGGGCTTCTCGCCGGATTTCGCGGTGCTGGCTTCGGCGGCTTTGCTCATGGGGAAGTCCTCGGGACGCAAGGGAAGGCTGGTTCGCGATTGATATAGCAGGGCAGGGCGCGGCGGGCGATAGCCTACTTGGCTGCCGCTTTTTCCGCCGGTTCCTGCGTCCCCTCCCGGATATAGGCGCCCATCTCCTCGGCCAGGTGGTCGAACATCAGCCGCATCCGCCGGCTCGTCTTCAGGTCTTCATGCATGGCGATCCAGACATCGAGCTCGAACTCGATGGCGCCGGGCAGCACCGATACGAGATCGGGATAGCGGAGCGCGAGCGGGTACTGGCACATGCCGAAACCCACTCCGGCCCTGAAACAATCGGCAGCACATGAAAAGGGCGGCGGGATTTTTCCTGCCGCCCTTGGTTCGTTCCATCGAAGCGATATTATTCCGCCGCCGCCCTCGAAGCCGTCAGCGCTTCCGCAGGCATCCGCTCCGCGAATTCGCGGGCTGCCTGCACATATTCGCGCTTCAGGCGCTCGATGAGTTCGGCGACTGGCGGTGCATCCTTGATCTGGCCGATGCCCTGGCCCGAGCCCCAGATGTCCTTCCACGCCTTCTGCTTCATGTTGCCACCCGAGCCGAAATTCATCTTCGACTTGTCGGCTTCCGGCAGGTTGTTCGGATCGAGGCCCGCCGCCGCGACGGACGGCGCGAGGTAGTTGCCATGCACGCCGGTGAAGAGATTGCTGTAGACGATGTCTTCGGCCGCGTACTGGATCAGATGATCCTTGTACGCCTGTTCGGCGTTCGCCTCCGCCGTGGCGACGAAGCGCGTGCCCATATAGGCAAGGTCCGCGCCCATGGCGAGCGCGCCCGCTATGCCCCAGCCGTCCGACAGAGCACCCGACAGAATGACGGTGCCGTTGAACCACTGCTTCACCTCGCGCACCAGCGCGAAGGGCGAGAGCGTGCCCGCATGGCCGCCCGCGCCGGCGCAGACGTCGATCACTTCGGCGGGCGGGCGGAGCGAGGTAATGATGATCGGCACTTCGAGCTTCGTGCAGACGTCGATGTCATGCGCGAGGCGGTCGTTCGACGCGTGACAGATCTGGTTCACCGCGAAGGGCGCGACCTTCTTCTCGGGATGCTTCGCCTGATATTCGCCAAGCTCGCCCTTGATCCGCGTGATCCATTCTTCCAGCACATGCGCGGGCCGTGCATTGAGCGCCGGGAATGAGCCGACGATGCCCGCCTTGCACTGGGCAATCACCAGTTCCGGGCCGGAAACGATGAAGAGCGGAGAGCCGATAACGGGTATCTCCAGGCTGTTTTTCAAAATGTCGGGTAGCGCCATGTCGGTGTCCTCCGGAAATTTGTTGCGCTCACTATGGACCGGATTACGCCGTTATGCCTGTTCAGCGCTGATTGCCGGGATGTTCGGATGCGTTCAGGAGGTGACGCTGCGTCCCGCCAGCCTGTCGCGGTCGATCTTCGCCTTCTCGCCAAGGAAGTCGATGACGGCGCGAACGGGCGCCGTGTCGCGCAGGTCCGGATGGGCGAGCAGCCACATTTCCGTACCGTTCGCGAGCTTCTGCGGCGCAATGCGGATGAGATCGGGATAGTGGTCGCCGGTGAGGCAGACGAGCGTCGAAATGCCGACACCCGCGCGCACCGCCTGCACGAGATCGGCGTCCGAGAAACAGCGCAGCGCCGTGCGCGCGCCCTGCGTCACATGGGCGAGCCAGTCCGCGAGTTCGACTTCCGCCGCGCGGCCGCCGAAGCCGACAATGCTGTGATCCTTCCATTCCTCGCGCTTCGACGGCAAACCGAAGCGTTCGGCATAGGAGCGCGATGCATAAAAGCCGACGCCGATGCGCCCGATCTTGCGGCCGACGACATTCTCGCGTCCCGGCCCGTAAGGACGGATCACGATGTCGGCGTCGCGCCGCTTGACCGAAACCTGCGTCACCTCGTTCACGATTTCGATTTCGATACCGGGATGTCTCTCATGGAACTCGGCGAGATACGGCATGAACCAGTAGGAGGCGAGGCTGTGCGGAATGGCGACGCGGACGAGCCCTTGCGCCTCGCCATCCGCGCCCGAGGCCGCGTGAAGCGCGCGCTCGGCGGCAAGCGACATCGGCTCCACTTCGGCCCGCAGCCGCTCGCCCGCGCCGGTCAGCGCATAGCCGGTCGGCTCGCGCACGAAAAGCTTCGCGCCGAGGCGCTTTTCGAGCGTCGCGATATGGCGGCCGACGGTCGCATGGCTGAGCTTGAGCCTGCGGCCCGCGCCGGAAAGGCTTTGCGTATCCACCACCGCGAGGAAAATCCGGTAGGCGTCCCAATTGGCGTCGTTGTTCATGGTTGAACAATCTGTTGTTTGATCTTGGATCGGGAGATTGCGCTGGTTTTCCTGTCAATTCAAGCATTTGCGAAGGCTTGGGAGACGCTGCGGCAAGGCCCTTTTCCCTTGTTTGCGAGGGATTCGCGGCGTGCAAAGGACGCGCCGCATCTGCTAAAACCGGAGCACAGAAGAATTGGGAGGACCGGCTCCCGAAACCGCCGGGCCTCATCGAGGGAGAGAAAATTGATCAAAACCAGATTCACGGAATTGTTCGGGGTCGAGCACCCGATCGTGCAGGGCGGCATGCAATGGGTCGGCCGCGCCGAACTCGTGGCCGCCGTCGCCAATGCCGGCGCGCTCGGTTTCATCACCGCGCTCACGCAGCCGACGCCTGACGATTTGCGCAAGGAAATCGCGAAGTGCAGGGGCCTCACCGACCGGCCCTTCGGCGTCAACCTCACCATCCTTCCGGCGCTGAAGCCGCCGCCTTACGCCGAGTACCGCCAGGCGATCATCGAGTCGGGCGTGAAGATCGTCGAGACCGCGGGCTACAAGCCGCAGGAACATGTCGAGGACTTCAAGAAGCACGGCATCAAGGTCATCCACAAATGCACCGCCGTCCGCCACGCACTCTCGGCTGAGCGCATGGGCGTCGATGCCATCTCGATCGACGGTTTCGAATGCGCGGGCCATCCCGGCGAGGACGACATTCCGGGCCTGATCCTCATTCCGGCCGCCGCCGACAAGGTGAAGATACCGATGATCGCGTCGGGCGGCTTCGGCGATGCGCGCGGTCTCGTCGCCGCGCTGGCGCTGGGTGCCGAAGGCGTCAACATGGGCACGCGCTTCATGTGCACAAAGGAAAGCGCCATCCACCGGAAGGTGAAGGAACAGATCGTCGCCAATGACGAGCGCTCGACCGACCTCATCTTCCGCACGCTCCACAACACGGCGCGTGTCGCCAGGAACGCGGTGAGCCAGGAAGTCGTCGCCATCGAGAAGAAGGGCGGCGCCAGGATCGAGGACATCGCCCATCTGGTCGCCGGCGCGCGCGGCCGCGTCGTCTACGAAGCAGGCGATCCCGATCACGGCATCTGGTCGGCCGGCATGGTGCAGGGCCTCATCCACGACATTCCCTCGTGCCAGGAACTCGTGACGCGGATGGTTTCGGAAGCCGAAGCCATCATCAAGACGCGCCTCAACCGCATGGCCGGCATCTCGGTGGCGCAGGCCGCCGAGTAATCGCCCGAAAGCCGATTCGGAAAACCCGCGCTGGAAACGGCGCGGGTTTTTCTATTCCTGCATCGGCATCGCGATCCGGTGCAGCCCCTCCGGGTCGGCGATCTTGATGCTGCGATAACCCGTTTCGACGAGCTTCTCCGCCTCGAAATCCTTGAGAATCCTGTTCACCGTCTTGCGCGACAGGCCGAGCAATTCGGCAAGCTCTTCCTGTTGGATGGGCAGCGTCACCGGCCCGCGCGCGCCGTGCCAGGCCAGCGCATAGACATGGAGCCGCGACGCGAGCTGGGCGCGGGGAGAAAGAAGCGTCCGCTCCGCGATGACCCGCGCGGCAAAGACGAGCTGTTCCGTCGCGAGTTCCGCGAAATGCAGCCAGAGCGAGGGCAGGTCGCGGGCGATGGTGGCCAGCGCATGTTGCGGCACGAAGATGATCTCGGATGGTTCCCGCGTGACGGTGGTCGTCACGCGCCGCCCGCCCAGCACCTGCGCCGCATAGCCGAAGATCGCGCCCGGCCCCGAAATATTGATCGGCGCGCTCTCGCCATTCTCGAGCACGACATGCGTCGTGACGGAGCCGCTCAGCACGCCGTAAAGGCCCACCGCCTCGTCGCCCGTATCGTAGAGCCAGTTGCCCGCCTCGACCGTCTTGATTTGCGCGTGACGGATCAGCCTCTCCTGAAGCTCGGCCGGCCGCCGCGAAAACCAGCCATTCCGTGCGAGCGTCCGGGCGAGCCGGTCCTGCAGGGGCGAGGGCGCCATCTTGTCCTCAATTGTTACCTCAGTAACAATCCTGATCCCGCGCGCGCCTAACCTCAAGTCAAAAGAACCAGCGGAGGAAATCATGGTCCATCGGACTGCCACCATCAGGAAGGCGACGCCGGGCTGCGGCGCGGAAGTGCTCGGCGTCGATCTCGCCAATCCGTCGAACAGCGACATGGAAACGATCCGCGCCGCCTATCGCGATTATGGCGTGATCTTCTTCCGCGACCAGAAGCTGACGCCCGAACAGCACATCGCCTTCGCGCGCCGCTGGGGCGGCATCGACATCAACAAGTTCTTCCCGGCGAACGGCCAGTACCCGGAAATTGCCGAAGTGCGCAAGGAGAAGGAACAGAAGGTCAATATCGGCGGCGGCTGGCATACCGACCATTCCTACGACCGCGAGCCCGCCATGGGCTCGATCCTCGTCGCGCGCGAACTGCCCGATGCCGGCGGCGATACGCTCTTCTCCAGCATGTATGCCGCTTACGACGCGCTCTCCGACGGGCTGAAGAAGACGCTCGAAGGCATGCGCGCCGTGCATTCCAATGCGCATGTCTTCGGTGCGGCGGGCGCCTACAAATCCTCCGACCAGGCATCCGGCTTCAAGGGCGAGAACCTTGTCGGCGAGGCG
>PHEF01000148.1 GCA_002842875.1 Alphaproteobacteria bacterium HGW-Alphaproteobacteria-3
CATCGAGGAAGCGACCGTGGACGTCGACGACGAATATACCGGCGTCGTCATCGAGAAGATCTCGAACCGCAAGGGCGAGATGATCGACATGCGCCCGACGGGCGCCGGCAAGACGCGCATCATCTTCCATTGCCCCTCGCGCGGCCTCATCGGCTATCACGGCGAGTTCCTGACCGATACGCGCGGCACCGGCGTGATGAACCGCATCTTCCATGCCTACGAACCCTATCGCGGCGAAATCGAAGGACGGCGCAACGGCGTGCTGATCTCGAACGGCGCGGGCGACACTGTGCCTTACGCCCTCTGGTATATCGAGGAGCGCGGCGTGCTCTTCATCCAGCCGGGCGTGAAGGTCTATGAGGGCATGATCATCGGCGAGAACGCCCGCCCCGACGACCTGATCGTGAACCCGCTGAAGGCAAAGCAGCTCACGAACATTCGCACGACCTCGAAGGACGAAGCCGTGCGCCTGACGCCGCCGCGCCCGCTGACGCTCGAACAGGCGATTGCCTATATCGAGCAGGACGAACTGGTGGAAGTGACGCCGAAATCGATCCGGCTCAGGAAGCGCTACCTCGACCCGAACGAACGCAAGAAATACGCGCGGGCTGGGTAAGGCCCGTCAGGTCTGTTTTTGTTTACGAACCGGGCGCATGTAGTCCGGGTGCCGGAAGTCGTGGAACTCGTAGATTTTCCACGGCAACGCGTAAGGGTCGCGCAGGTCGCGCCAATACATGCGCTGCCTGACCTTCTTTGCTTCGTGCGCGGCATTGAAGTCGGCGATGGCACGCGGCACGCCGACATCCTCGATGGAGCCGAGATCGTCGAAATAGCAGAAAATGCGCGGAAGCCTGTCCTCGGCGCGCGACTGCGAAAATATTCCGAAGGCATCGGTTGTCGATGAAAAATAGTCGAGATCGAACATGATCGCGCCCATGGGAGACGACAGCCCTTCGGCGAGAAAGCGCGGCACCGTTTCCGCTACCGGCCCGAGGACGAGTTTTGCTCGGGCAAGACTGCGCTTCAGCTTTCCGACATCCATGTCGTACCAGCCTTCCTGCCATTTCCAGGGGGTGTCCCTGTAGTCGGTCGGCGGAGGAAGTCCCATGCCGGTATCGAATCCGACAACATCGAACCTGACGGGCGCCGTCTTTTCCACATAAGAACAGATTCGTTCGAGCTCCAGGAGCCCCTGGCCGCTCGCCACCCCGAACTCGACGACGGTGAGCCCTTCGTGCCCCAGCGCCGCAGCTTCCGCCGCCGCGCGCACAACGCAATTGTAGTAGTGCTGGCGTGTGAACCCACGCTGCTTCGAGCGCAGCTTGTGCCAGAGCGCAAACCGCAGCGGATAGGGATAGGCCATGATCTTGTCGACAATCTCTCTCACGCGGCACCTCATCAAGAGTTGACGGTCGTTCCGAGAAGCGTTTGAACTTTCTCACGCGAAACTATCGCATGATGATCCGACCTCGCGCAGGATTGCCTCTCATCTTCGCCGATGCCACTCTCATCCGCAACGAGAACAAAGGGAGGGGAGAGACATGGCCGGGAACGCGGAATGGCTGGCAAAGGTGAGGGAAGAGGCGCTGGAGCCGGCGCTTCCCATCATCGATCCGCATCATCATCTCTGGGACCATCCGGGCTCGCGCTATGAGCTCGACGAGCTGATGGCCGACGTGGCGCAGGGCCACAACATCCGCGCGACCGTCTTCGTCGAGTGCAAGTCGATGTATCGCGCGGGCGGCCCCGACGCGCTGAAGCCCGTCGGCGAGACGGAATATGTGAACGGCATCGCCGCGAAATCGGCGAGCGGCGGCTTCGGGGAGACGCGCGTGGCGGCGGCGATCGTCGGCTTTGCCGATTTGCGCCTCGGCAAGGCGGTGGACGAGGTACTGGAGGCGCATATCGCTGTGGCGCCCGCCCGCTTCCGCGGCATCCGCCATGCGTCCGCCTTCGACGACAGCCCGGATGTGCGCGCCTCGCATACGCTGCCGCCCAAGGGGCTGCTGGGCCTGCCCGCATTTCGCGAGGGCTATGCGCGGCTGGCGAAATACGGGCTCAGCTTCGACGCCTGGCTCTATCACACGCAGATTCCCGAACTGACGGCGCTGGCGCGCGCGAACCCCGAGACGACGATCGTCTTCGATCATTTCGGCGGGCCCATCGGCATCGGCCCTTACGAGGGCAAGCGGGCGGAGATTCTCGCACAGTGGAAGAAGGATGTGGCGGAACTCGCCACCTGCCCGAACGTTGTGGCGAAGCTCGGCGGCATCAACATGGCGGTGAACGGCTTCGGCTGGCACAAGCGCGACCTGCCGCCGACCTCGGACGAACTCGTGGCGGCGACGCGCGACTGGTATCTGCATTCGATCGACGTCTTCGGGCCGGAGCGCTGCATGTTCGAGAGCAACTTCCCCGTGGACAAGCTCTCCTGCTCCTATGGCGTCTTGTGGAACGCCTTCAAGAAGATCGCCAAGGGCTTCAGCGAGGCGGAGAAGGCATCGCTGTTCCACGATACGGCGGCGCGGGTTTACCGGCTGGCGTGAGCGCATTCCTGGAGCAAACCACCCTCCCCTTGGGATTTCTCTGCAAAAGAGGGTGGCAGAAGGCGTTGATTGATGATTCCCTGTTTTTGTCATCAGGGAGGTTTCGATGAAGCAGAT
>PHEF01000149.1 GCA_002842875.1 Alphaproteobacteria bacterium HGW-Alphaproteobacteria-3
TCTCCACGGACGGTCTCCTTTGTTTGAGATCTCCAACGACCTCATTCTGGCACATCATGATGCCGTCGGGGGCCGTCCATCCCAACAATCCAGAGCCGCGCGCACTGAGCAGGCGGCTCCTGGATGCCCGGATCAAGCCCGGGCATGACATGATGTGAAAGAACGGAAATGACAAGAAACATCCTCATCGTCGCCGGCGACGGCATCGGCCCGGAAGTCATGGGCGAAGTCGAGCGCGTGATCCAATGGTTCAACGGCAATCGCAAGTTCGGCGCGAAGGTCGAGAACGAACTCGTCGGCGGCTGCTGCTACGACGCGCATGGCGTCGCGGTGACGGACGAGACGGTCGAGAAGGCGAGACAAGCCGACGCCGTCATGCTCGGCGCGGTCGGCGGGCCGAAATGGGATAATGTGCCTTACGAGGGCCGCCCCGAAGCGGGGCTGCTCAGGCTGCGCAAGGATCTCGAACTCTTCGCAAACCTGCGCCCCGCGCTCTGCTTCGCGGCGCTCGCGGATGCCTCGTCGCTGAAGCGCGAGATCGTCGAGGGTCTCGACATCATGATCGTGCGCGAGCTGACCGGCGGCGTCTATTTCGGCGAGCCGAAGGAAATCACCGATCTCGGCAATGGCGAGCGGCGCGGCGTCGACACGCAGGTCTACACGACGAGCGAAATCCGCCGCATCGCCGAAGTCGCCTTCGATCTCGCGAGGAAGCGCGGCAACCGCGTCATGTCGGTCGAGAAGCGCAATGTGATGAAGTCGGGCGTGCTCTGGTACGAGGAAGTCTCGAAGCTTCACAAGGAGAAGTTCGCCGATGTGAAGCTCGAGCACATGCTGGCCGACAATTGCGCCATGCAGCTCGTGCGCAATCCGAAGCAGTTCGACGTCATCGTGACGGACAATCTCTTCGGCGACGTGCTCTCCGACATCGCTTCCATGCTCACGGGCTCGCTCGGAATGCTGCCGTCCGCCTCGCTCGGTGCGAAGGATGCGAGCGGCAAAGCCTGCGCCATGTACGAGCCGGTGCATGGCTCCGCGCCCGATATCGCGGGTACGGGGGCGGCAAACCCGATTGCGTCCATCCTCTCTTTCGCCATGGCGCTGCGCTACACGTTCGAACTCGGCGCCGATGCCGACCTGCTCGAAAAAGCCGTCGACACGGTGCTCGCCGACGGGCTTCGCACCGGCGACATCATGCAGCCGGGCATGAAAAAAGTCGGAACCAAAGAGATGGGCGACGCGATCCTCGCCGCGCTCACCAAACTGAACGGATAAACCCGCTCGCCTCCCCCTTGCGGGGAGGCCTTCGGAGCTAAATCAATTCCCTAAGCCGTCATGGCCAGGCCCTCCTTTGAAGCTATTTGGCGGGCCATCCACGTCTTTGGCGACGTTCACTGAAAGAAGACGTGGATGACCCGCATAAAGCGGGTCATGACGCATAAGGCAAAGAGCCGAGGAGAAACACTCATGGGCTACAAGATTGCCGTTCTCGGCGCCACGGGCAATGTGGGCCGCGAAATGCTCAACATCCTCGCCGAGCGCGAGTTTCCGGCCGACGAGGTCGTGGCGCTGGCGTCGCGCCGCAGCCAGGGCACGGAAGTGTCCTATGGAGAGCGCAACCTGAAGGTCAAGGCGCTCGAAACCTACGATTTCGCGGGCACCGATATCTGCCTCATGGCGACGTCGGGCGAGATGTCGGCCGAATGGGCGCCGAAGATCGCGGCCAAGGGTTGCGTCGTCATCGACAATTCGTCGAAGTGGCGCATGGACCCCGACGTGCCGCTGATCGTGCCGGAAGTGAATGCGGCCGCCATCGCGGGCTATGCGAAAAAGAACATCATCGCCAATCCGAATTGCTCGACGGCGCAGATGGTCGTCGCGCTGAAGCCGCTGCACGATGCCGCCGGCATCCGCCGTGTCGTCGTTGCGACCTATCAGTCGGTCTCGGGCGCGGGCCGGGAAGCGATGGACGAGCTTTTCAGCCAGACGCGCGCGATCTTCGTCAATGACAGCATCGACGAAGGCAAGTTCACCAAGCAGATCGCTTTCAACGTCATTCCCCATATCGACGTCTTCATGGAAGACGGGCAGACGAAGGAGGAATGGAAGATGATGGCGGAGACGAAGAAGATTCTCGATCCGAAGATCAAGCTGACCGCTACCTGCGTGCGCGTGCCGGTCTTTGTCGGTCATTCGGAAGCGATCAATATCGAATTCGAGCGGCCGATCTCGGACGAGGAAGCGCGCGACATCCTGCGCGAAGCGCCGGGCTGCCTCGTCGTCGACAAGCATGAGGATGGCGGCTATGTGACGCCCATCGAATGCGTCGGCGAATACGCAACCTTCATCAGCCGCATCCGTGTCGATCCCACGATCGAGAACGGCCTCAACATCTGGGTCGTCTCCGACAATCTGCGCAAGGGTGCGGCCCTCAACGCCGTGCAGATCGCCGAAATTCTCGGCGCGCGCTATCTGAAGAAGGCGGCGTAAGGGCACCCCCCAAATACGTCATGACCCGGACAAGCCCACTGCCGTCCGGTTTAATTTTCAATCCCGAATTTAACCGTCATGACCCGGCCCTCCTTCAAACTTTTTTGGCGGGTCATCCACGCCTGCCCCGGCGAAAGCCGGGGTCTTTCTTTCCTGCCTTCCGTG
>PHEF01000150.1 GCA_002842875.1 Alphaproteobacteria bacterium HGW-Alphaproteobacteria-3
TATTTGTCCTGGAGCAGGCTCTGCACGGTGTTGCGGAGCAGGGTCTGCTCTTCGGTGAACGAAAAATCCATCTTCCGACCTTCCCTCGTTGCTGTTCTTGCGGTGCTGTCTTTTTATTCTGTCGCGAAACCGGACGAAAAACCGGCTTCCACTTTTTCTGGTTTCGCCCCTAAAGGCCGAGCACCATTTTCGCGATGATGTTGTGCTGAATTTCGTTCGATCCGCCATAGATCGAGGTCTTGCGCATGTTGAAATAATCCTGCGCGAGGCCCTGCGAGCCTTCCGGTCCGGGCACGAACTCGTTGCCCGTCACTTCGAGACGCGGAGCTTCGACAAGCGCGTAGTTACCGACCGCCTCGACGGCGAGTTCGGTGATGCGCTGCTGGATTTCCGTGCCCTTGATCTTGAGGATCGAGGCTTCCGGCCCCGGCCCGCGGCCCCTGCTCTCGGCGGCGAGGGTGCGGAGCTCCGTCACTTCGAGGGCGGAGAGATCGATCTCGACTTCCGCCACCTTGCGCGAGAACTCATCCGTCTTCATGAGCGGCGTGCCGTCCACGAGTTCGGCATTGGCGAGCTTCTTCAGGCGTTCGATCGCCTTCTTGGAGCGCGCGACGCCGGCGATGCCGGAACGCTCGTTGCCGAGCAGGAACTTGGCATAGGTCCAGCCCTTGTTCTCCTCGCCGATGAGGTTCTCGGCCGGAACCTTCACATCTTCGAGGAAGACCTCGTTCACCTCGTGCGAGCCGTCCATCGTGATGATCGGACGCACCGTGATGCCGGGGGTCTTCATGTCGATGAGAATGAAGGAGATACCCTCCTGCTGCTTCACATTCGGATCGGTGCGGACGAGGCAGAACATCCAGTCGGCATGCTGGGCGAGCGTCGTCCAGGTCTTGGAGCCGTTGACGATGTAGTGGTCGCCCTCACGGACGGCCTTGGTGCGAAGGCTCGCAAGGTCCGAGCCCGAACCCGGCTCCGAATAGCCTTGGCACCACCAGTCGTCGCCCGAGAGGATGCCGGGGATGAAGCGCTTCTTCTGCTCTTCATTGCCGAAGGTGTAGATCACCGGGCCGACCATGGAGAGGCCGAAGGGGAGGAGCGGCGTCGTTTCGGCGCGCGCATTCTCTTCGTTCCAGATGTAGCGCTGCGTGATGGTCCAGCCGGTGCCGCCATATTCAACCGGCCAATGCGGCACCACCCAGCCCTTCTTGTAGAGAATGCGGTGCCACTTGAGGATATCTTCCTTCGACATCTCGCCACGGCGGGAGCCGCGAAGTTCCTGCGGGTAATTGTTCGCGATGAACTCGCGAACCTCATCGCGGAACGTGAGTTCCTCGGGAGAAAAGCGCATATCCATAGGTCAACCTCCATACGGCCGAGCGCGCGGGCAGAGCCTCCGCGCGAACATGCCGGAATATCGTTTGCACTGGCCCGGTACCGCGCCCCTGACGGACGAACCGCCGATCCCGCGTCCACAGCCTGTTATTTGGCGGTGATAATAGTGCCCAGCGCCCCCGTTGCAAGCGTGCCGGCTCGTAAGGGACGAACGGGACGCTGTGCATTCATGAACGGAAGAGCGCCGTCTCAGAGCCGGTCCCGCGTGGCGGTGCCGCGATGGATGGCGAGGGCCGATTTCACCATGCCGAGGGCGAGCGCGGCCCCTGCCCCTTCCTCAAGCGCGATGCCCGCTTCGAGGAGCGGCTTCTTGCCGATCGCGGCAAGGAGGCGGGCATGGGCGGGGCCGGCGGAGACATGGGCTGCCAAGCAGTGATCGAGAGCCGAGGGCGCGAGCTTGTGGAGGACCGCCGCAGCAGCGCAAGTGACGAAGCCGTCGAGCAGGACGGGAATGCGCTGGAAGCGCGCGGCGAGGATGGCACCGGCGATGGCGGCAAGTTCGCGGGAACCGACGCGGCGCAGCGCCTCCAGCGGATCGGCGAGGCGGCCATCATGCGTGGCAAGCGCCGCGGCGGCGGCTTCATTGGCGAAGGCGGAGCCGTCGGTCCAATCGCCGGGCGCGCCGCCGAAGAGCGCGGCCACGAGCGTGGCGGCCGCGATGTGCCCGCCCTCGCCCGCCGCGCCGAGGCAGAGGAGATCGGTGCCGCCCGCAATCGCCTCCATGCCAAAGGCCATGGTGGCGGCGCAGGCCGCTTCGGAAAGCGCCTCGTGCGCGCGGATGTCGGGGACGGGCATGTCGAGGGCGAGGTCGAAGACCTTGAGGCCAGCCTGCGTTTCGAGGGCGAGCTGGTTCACCGCGCCGCCGCCCGCTGCATAGAGCTCGACGAGACGATGTGTCGCGTCCGGTTCGGCGCCCGGCATGGCGGCGGCGAGGCCATGCGTGCCGGCGAAGATGGCGATGAGAGGCCTGGTGATGGCGGGCTGCGTCATGCCGGCCCAGGAGGCGACCCATTCGGCGAGTTCGGCCATGCGGCCAAGCGAGCCTTCCGGCACGGCGAGCGAGGCGGTGTGCGCCGCCGCAGCGGCGCGCGCCTCCTCGTCGGCGGGCGGCAGGCCCGACAGGAGGCTGCGGATATCGTCGAAGGGCAAGCCGGTAGCGGCGCGGGACATTGCGAACTCTGGGCCATGGGATTTCGGTTCGACCGCTCTATACTCCCTCGCGCCGCCGCCCGGAACCGGAAAAGCCCCTTTGCCGGGGCTGCGGGCGAACGCTGAAGGAAATCGCCGGATGGGGCGCGATGAGCGACGGCGAGCGGGACGCGGTGCTGCGCGCGTTGCCGGAGCGGATCGAAAGTCTCGGCGACAAGGCGAGCGACAGAGAAGAGGCGCTGGCGAAGATCAGGGAAGCTCTGGGGGACTAGACGCGCCGATGGCCCCGCAAGGCAGATGCCTTCGGGGGTTTGCGCGAAAGAAGGAGCGCGGGGCATTGGAATTCGAACCGCACATGTATCTCGCATGTGACATGTGGCACATGTAAGGGCGGTTCTCCTTCCGCCCCGCGCGCTACGATTTCAGATCCGTAAGAGTCTTTTTCAAAGCCGGCCTCCGCTTTTATCGGCGAAGGCGACTCCGGGTCGTAGTGCCCGGCTCCCCGCCGGACCCCCCGGGGGCATGGTCTGGTTTCCATGGGCCGCGGGACGGCAGCTTTCCCTCTCCACGCATTCGGCCAGTCCGGACGCGCCCTTCGGTGGAGCGAGATCAGATCAATATGGGTACGGATGAATGGAGGGGGATAAGTTTATTTTGAGGGTGGCGTCGACGAGCACCGAACTGCCGGGTTTTGTGAAGATTGACGCCGCCTGGCGGCGGCTGCTGGATTGTTGGGATGGACGGCCCCCGACGGCATCATGATGTGCCAGAATGAGGTCGTTGGAGATCTCAAACAAAGGAGACCGTCCGTGGAGAAGCTTA
>PHEF01000151.1 GCA_002842875.1 Alphaproteobacteria bacterium HGW-Alphaproteobacteria-3
CACGCGCGTCACCTTGGCAAGATAGATATTTCCTCGAAGCTGTTTCCTGTTCTCTGACTCGAAGTCGAATTCTTCAACGCGGTTGCCGCTTACGACCACCACCCGGGTTTCCTCGGGGTGGGCCGCGTCGATCAGCATTTTCTTTCCCATATGGAACGTCTCCGTGGCGCAGTCCGTCGCGCGAAGGCCGGCGCATTTTCATGCGTGCGGGAGTTCGCGCGGGTGCGCCGTTTGTTTGGGTCCTGTTGGCCGTGCCGGCACCGGTAAGGCGCGCCGCGGCGGATGAGGACGGGGTCTGGAATGAAAGCAATGAATGGGCGGGGATACCGCGCGCGGCCGGAGGCGCAGCCGTTCCGGAGCCTGTCCGGGCAAATGCCCGGGCCACTGGCCGGTCGGCGTGCTGTCTGACTGCGTCGTGCATCTCTACCTTTGGTGCACCCATCAAGGCGCCGGGTGCCGGCGGGCTCGCTTGAACCGGGCATGTGAGCCGGGCGGGCGGGCATGTAACTTTCGAATGCGCGTTTGGCGGTTGCCGGGCGGCGCCCGTGAGTGGACAACGCCTTTGATGGAAATCGCCGGGCTCGCGCTGTCCGCTACCGGCATCGCTCCCTGGGGAGGTCAGGCCGCTGCGCGACGGGTCGCCCGAATTCGTGGAGCCGCCTGGAACTTGAGGTCCGGGGCGGTGCACCGGATACCCTTTGAGGGAGTCTTCATCCGGCGGTATCCGTTTTTACCTTTTGCCGCGCTGATTTGGCAAGCGGCACGGGCAGGGTATGGCGGAACCCTTGTCTGCACCGTTATTAACCATTCTACCCGTTGAAACTTCGTAAATTTTGGACGAAGTAACCATTTCTAGAGTAATCTCAGTGCATTACTGATTTGGGCGCACCGTTTTGCACCCAATTACCGCCTCCGGATTTGCAGCGGTGGGCGTCGCCGGGGCAGGGCCCCGTCAGGCAGGCTCGTCAGGGCCGGTCAATGTGGCGTTCTCCCGGACCCGTCCGGGCCGTTCGGACCCGCGAGGAACAGGCGGATCGGGCAGGTCGCGAGGGATAAGGCGGCGGATATCATGAGATTTCACCGGCAAATCGGACGGGGAATGGCGGCAGGCTTGGGCCTGGTTCTGGCCGTTTGCCTCTTCGCCGGCCTCCCGGCCGGTCCGGCGCTCGCCGACGATCTTGCCGATCTCCTCGAACGGGAACTGCGCGAAGCCTCGCTGCCGCAGGCGGAAGAAGATGCCGCCCTCCAGCAAGAAAACGACGCGCTTTCGACCGGCGCGATCGGCGAGGGCACGGCCGTGCCGCTTGCGCCCTCCGCCGCGCCGCCCGCCGAAGGGGGCCCTGCCGTCACCTCCATTCGCATCGGCGATCATGGTGAGCAGACCCGATTCGTCATGGAAATTTCGGGTGACGCGCCCGCGGACTACCGCGTCTTCACGCTTTCGGATCCCTTCCGCGTCGTCATCGACGTGAAGAACGTGCCCTTCCGTCTCGTCGAGGAGACGGCGGACAGGCAAAAGGGCTTCGTCTCCGGCTATCGCTATGGCCGTTTCGAGGCGGACACGTATCGCGTTGTCCTCGATGCCGTGCAGCCCGTCGCGATTTCGCGCGACTTCGTGCTCGATCCGCAGGCGGGTTTCGGCCGCCGCATCGTGCTCGATCTTGCCGCGACCGACCTGGCAAGTTTCAACGCCGGCGCGGGACTGCCCGCGGGCGCCGGACCGTCGGCGCCGGCGGGCGCCGAAATTGCCGCCGTGCCGGTGAGCCCGCCCGCCCAGCGCCTCGAACGCCGCCGCGTTGTCGTCATCGATGCCGGCCATGGAGGTGTCGATCCCGGCACCCATGGCCGCTCGGGCGTACAGGAAAAATCCGTGGTTCTCGCCTTCGCAAAGCAGTTTGCCGGCGAACTGCGCGCGTCCGGCCGCTACGACGTCCATCTCACCCGCGACAGCGACATCTTCATTCCGTTGCGCGAGCGCGTGGCGATTGCGCGGCGCCACAAGGCCGACCTCTTCATCTCGATCCATGCCGACGCGATCCAGAAGCCCAATGTACGCGGCATGTCGATCTATACCCTCTCCGAAAACGCTTCCGATGCCGAAGCCGCCGCGCTCGCGCGCAAGGAAAACCAGTCCGATCTCATCGCCGGCCTCGATCTTCAGGGCGAGAGCCCGGAAGTCACCGGCATCCTGATCGACCTCGCCCAGCGCGAAACCAAGAACTATTCCTCGCATTTCGCGAAAACCGTCGTCGACCACGCGAGCCAGAAGACGGCGACGCTCGACCCTGCACACCGTTTTGCCGGTTTCGTCGTTCTGAAGGCGCCGGACGTGCCCTCGGTGCTGATCGAGCTCGGCTTCCTCACCAATCCGGACGACGAAAAACAGCTCACCTCGACCGCATGGCGCACCACCATGGCGAAGACCCTGTCCCGCTCCGTCGACCGCTATTTCGGCGACCGGCTGGCCGAAGGTCCCAACTAAAATCAGAAGGCGCAACGCTTTCTTGGTAAATACGCGCTTTATATGTATGTCGCGCGGGCGAGGTCGTTTTGCTGCCTCGTGCATGCCATAATTGAGACTTAGCAAGCTTTGGGGCAGGGATGTTGAGCGAGTGGGGGCCGGACGCCCGATGCTGAGA
>PHEF01000152.1 GCA_002842875.1 Alphaproteobacteria bacterium HGW-Alphaproteobacteria-3
GAAAATCTCGGTGCCGGCACGCAAAGCCTCGGAAAAACTCGACGCACCCACCGGCAGGATCATGAACTCCTGCAGATCGATATTGTTGTCGGCATGGGCGCCGCCGTTGATGATGTTCATCATCGGCACCGGCAGCGACACCGGCCCGCCATTGGCCAGATGCGCCCATAGTGGCAGATCACGGGCCCTGGCCATGGCATGGGCATTGGCCATCGACACCGCGAGCAGGGCATTGGCGCCGAGCCGGCCCTTGTTGTCGGTGCCATCGAGCTCAATCAGGCGTACATCCAGGCCTTTCTGGTCGGCCGCATCAAAACCAAGCAAGGATTCGGCAATGGCCCCGTTGACATTGGCCACCGCCTTGCGCACGCCTTTGCCCAGGTAACGGGTCTTGTCGCCATCGCGCAGCTCGACTGCCTCGCGGGTGCCGGTGGACGCGCCGGATGGCACCGCGGCGCGGCCGATCTGGCCGGAAGCCAGGGTGACCTCGGCTTCGAGGGTGGGATTGCCGCGCGAATCGAGAATTTCGCGGGCGTGAATCTTGGTAATGATCGTCATGATTGGATACGGGATTCTTTAATAGACAAGGGAAGTATGCGACTGAACGGACGCGGATTCATCCACACTCGATCAGTGGCGCACTTTTTACCACACCATCCAGCGCCATCAGCGTTTCCAGCAAGGCCGCCATCTGCGCCAACGGCCAGGCATTGGGGCCATCGGAAAGGGCATTATCGGGGTCGGGATGGGTTTCCATGAACAGGCCGGACACGCCAGCGGCCACCGCCGCACGCGCCAGCACCGGAATGAACTCGCGCTGGCCGCCGGAGCGCTCACCAAGGCCACCGGGCAATTGCACCGAATGGGTGGCATCGAACACCACCGGGCAACCGGTATCGCGCATCACCGCGAGGCTGCGCATGTCCGACACCAGATTGTTGTAACCAAAACTGGCGCCGCGCTCGCAAACCATCACCCGGCTGTTGCCGGCCGCCTGCGCCTTGGCGACCACATGGCGCATGTCCCACGGCGCCAGAAACTGGCCTTTCTTGATGTTCATCGGCAGGCCGGCACGGGCGACGTTCTGGATGAAGTCGGTCTGCCGGCACAGGAATGCCGGCGTTTGCAGCACGTCCACCACTGCGGCCACTTCATCGAGCGGAGTGTATTCGTGCACATCGGTGAGCACCGGCACCCCGATCTGGCGTTTCACTTCAGCCAGAATATGCAATCCCTGCTCCAGGCCCGGGCCGCGAAAGCTGCTGGCCGAACTGCGGTTGGCCTTGTCGAAGCTGGACTTGAAAATAAAGGGGATGCCGAGCCGGGTGGTGATTTCCTTGAGCTGGCCGGCGACATCGAGTTGCAACTGCATCGACTCGATCACGCACGGCCCGGCGATCAGGAACAGCGGCTGATCCAGGCCGATGTCGAAGCCGCACAGTTTCATTGGCTGGCACCCTTCATGCTCACGCCCCGCCAACCGCGCGCACGACACGCACGCCGCCAGCCTTGTATTCGCGCGCGGCGTGGATAAAGCCGATGAACAGGGGATGGCCATCGCGCGGCGTGGAAGTGAACTCGGGATGGAACTGGCAGGCGAGGAACCACGGATGCGCCGGCAATTCGATCATTTCAACCAATGAATCGTCCAGCGAGGTGCCCGCCAGCACCATGCCCGCCGCCTGCAACGGTTCGCGGTAGTGGTTGTTGAACTCGAAGCGGTGGCGATGGCGTTCGCGGATCACGTCGGCGCCATACAATTGGTGCGCCAGTGTGCCCGGCTTGAGCCGGCATTCCTGCGCGCCCAGGCGCATGGTGCCGCCCAGGTCGGAATGCTCGTCGCGGCGCTCTACCTCGCCCGAAGCGGTGCGCCATTCGGTAATCAAGCCGATCACCGGGTCGGCGGCATTGCGGTCGTTTTCGGTGCTGTTGGCATCGGCCAGCCCCAGCACGTTGCGCGCGTATTCCACCACCGCCGCCTGCATGCCGTAGCAGATACCGAAGTAGGGAATGCGCCGCTCGCGGGCGTAACGCACCGCACGCACCTTGCCCTCGAAGCCACGATCGCCAAAGCCGCCGGGCACCAGAATGGCATCGACATCGGCCAGCACCGAGTCGCCCTGCCGTTCCATCTGCTCGGATTCGACCCACTTGAGCTTGACCCGCGTGCGCTGGCGCAAGCCGCCGTGCTTGAGCGCTTCGGCCAGTGATTTGTAGGCGTCGGCGTGATCGACATACTTGCCCACGACGGCCACTGTCACTTCATCGACCGGATGCTCGGCGGCGTCCACGGTCGCTTCCCATTCGGAAAGATCGGCCGGCTTGAGCGTCGCGGCAAACTGCAAGCGCTCGGCGACGATGCGGTCGAGCCCCTGCTGGTGCAGCCACAACGGAATCTTGTAGATGTTGTCGAGATCCACCGCCGAAATCACCGCGTCCTCGGCGACATTGGTGAACAACGCGATCTTGCGCCGCTCGCTGTCCGGCAGCGGCCGCTCGCTGCGGCAGACCAGGATGTCGGGCTGGATGCCGATCGAGCGCAGTTCCTTCACCGAATGCTGGGTCGGCTTGGTCTTCAGCTCGCCGGCAGCGGCGATGTACGGCACCAGGGTGAGGTGCATGAAGATCGCCTTG
>PHEF01000046.1 GCA_002842875.1 Alphaproteobacteria bacterium HGW-Alphaproteobacteria-3
GATATAGCAGCCCGCACGGAGATAGCCCTTGATCATGGGCGGGAGCGCGCGCAGCGCCTCGCGCGGATCGAGGTCTTCGGCGGCCATGCGGTTCATCTCGACGTAGAGATGGGGCAGCGCGCGAACCTTCCAGCCGTCCGGCGCCGCATGATGGTGGTGGAGATAGGAAAGGGGCGCGGCGAGCTTGCCGGGCTCGGTACCTTCAAAGCTCGCGCAACCGAACATGACGTCGAGCTTGTGCGCCGTCACGTAATGCATGATGCCGTGCCAGAGAAGCTCGACCGTCGGTTTGTTGCGGTAGGGCTGCAGCACGCAGGAACGGCCAAGCTCCAGAAAATTGAGATCGGCGTGGCGGGCGAGGAGCGGCGCGATGTCGTATTCGCTGGCGGTGTAGAAACCGCCGCTCTTCCCGGCGACTTCCTGGCGCAGCAGGCGGTAGCAGCCGACCACGGCTTGCGGCGGCAGCTCGCCTTCGCCGATGCCTTCGGGCGCGAGCGAGTGATCGACCACGAGAAGGTGATCGCAAATCTCGTCGAAGCGGTCGAAGTCGCGCTTGCGGGCGCGCGTCTCGGCGTCGGGCTTTGCCGACATCTCCTCGTAGAAGACGCGGTAGCGAACCGCCTGCGCGGCGTCGATTTCGCTGGCCGAGCGGGCGAGACGCACTTCGAGCGCCCCCTTGCGGCCGAAGCTGGCGGACAGCGCGGCCGCTTCAGCCGGCCCGTCGCGCCGGTCCGTCCTTGTCGATGTCATAGCTTCGAAACCCGAACCCGTTTCCGCGCCCAGACCGGCATGCCCCGTCCGCGGCAGCCCGGCGGGCGACACAAGATTTCCCTCAGCCCTGAAGCCTTCTTTCGACTTCGCAGAGCGCCGAATGACCATTCGCGCCTATCCTTTCATCATCGCCGCCCCATGCCAAGACAAGCCGGGCTGGAACGCAACTTGTGGCAGGAAGCTGCGACAAATGCGCGACAGTGAGCGGAGGGTGCCAAGTCAGGCGGCTTGGGCCGGCGCGGGCCCCGGCCGGGCATAGCCGACGAGGAGGATGAGCAGGATCGCGGGAACGCCCATCAGCGCCGTGGTGATGAAGAAGGGGATGTAGCCCGCGGTCTGGGCGGTCAGATGGGGCGCCATGGCGGCCAGAGGCTCGACGAGGGCGGGTGTCGCGGAAAAGCCGTCCACCATGCTGCCCGACAATCCGCCGATGAGCTTGCCCGGCAGGGCGAAGGCCGAACTGAAGAGCGCATATTGCGTGGCCGCGAATTCGTGGTTCACGAGGCTCGACATATAGGCGATGAGGCAGGTGCCCGCGAAACCGCCCGAGAAATTTTCGATGGAAATGGTGATCGCGAGCGCGACCGGGTCGGCGCCCTGAAAGGCGAGCCAGACAAAGATGAGGTTCGTGCCCGTGGCGGCGATGGCGCCGAGGAGAAGCGAGGGCAGGACACCGAGGCGCGCGGCGGCGATGCCGCCGATGAGCGCGCCCGCGATCGTCATCCAGATGCCGTAGAGCTTGACGATGGTGGCGATGGTCGAAAGCTCGAAGCCGAGATCGATGTAGAGCGGGTTCGCCATGACGCCCATGACGAAATCGGGCACACGGTAGAGACCGATCAGCGCGAGCAGGACGAGCGACCACCAGCCGTAGCGATTGAAGAAATCCACGAAAGGCGCGACGACAGCGCGGTAGAGAAAGCCGGCGCTGCGCGCCATGCGGCCATCGGCGTGAAGGCGGTGCACGAAGCGGGCGACGGTTTCCTCGCCGATGGCGGGCGCTTCCGTCTCCGCAACGCGCGGCGCGAGAAGCGCCGAGAGAATGCCCACACCCATGAGCAGCGCCATGACGAGATAGGCGGCGGCCCACGAGACGCCTTCGGCGATGTAGAGCGCGCCCGCGCCAGACGCGATCAGGGCGATGCGGTAGCCGAGCTGATAGACGGCGGCGAGGGCGCCCTGCTTTTCGTCCGATGCCGCCTCGATGCGCCAGGCATCGATCGAGATGTCCTGTGTTGCAGACGCGAAGGCGAGGATGAGGGCGAAGACGACGACGGGCATCAGCGCCTGCGCCGGATCGGAGAAGGAAAGGCCGACAAGCGCGGCTGCGGCAACGAGCTGGGCGAGCAGCATCCAGGCACGGCGCTTGCCGAGCAGACGGTTCAGCACCGGCAGATGGAGATGGTCGATGACGGGCGCCCAGAGGAACTTGATCGTGTAGGCGAGGCCGACATAGGACATGAGGCCGATATCGGTGCGGGAGATGCCCGCCTCGCGCGACGAGAAGCCGAGCAGCAGCATGACGATGGTTCGGTATTCGCGGTAGACCGCAAGGCTCGACGCCCAGCCCCGGGCGCGCGTCATGGCCGGCATTGGATTTCTCTCCCCTGACCCCGGAAATCGGAGCCCCATACTTTAGGCGTGATTCGTCTTTTCGCCAGCGCCGCGAGGCGAGCGGCGGCCGACCCAGCGCGCCAGCGTCTCGGCCAGCGCCTCGGCGGAGACGGGCTTGGAGAGATAATCGTCCATGCCGGCATCGAGGCAGGCCTGGCGGTCGTCGGCCATGGCGTTGGCGGTGAGCGCGATGACGGGGAGATGCGCATGGGCGGTGGAGAGCGTGCGGATGCGCGCCGTCGCCTCGAAGCCGTCCATGCCCGGCATGTGAAGGTCCATCAGGATGAGGTCCACTTCTTCCGACAGATCGGCTTCGAGATGGGCGAGCGCCTCGCCGCCATTGCGGGCGAGGCGGACTTCGTGGCCGGTATGCTCAAGCAGGGTGCGCGTGAGGAGCGCGTTGATCTCGTTGTCCTCGGCGACGAGGATGCGGAGCCGCCCGAGCGTGGCGGCATCGCCCGCGGGCGCGGCGGGCGCTTCCTCCTCGATGATGGCGTCGTCGTAGTCGCGCGTGTCCGGCGCGACGGCGCCCGGCATCCAGCCGCGCACGCGCAGCGCGGTCAGCCGCGCGATCAGCGAGGCGGCACGCACGGGGCGCACGAGATAGCCGTCGAAAGGCGCGGAGGGCCCGCGCGTCAATTCCTCGAGGCGGGCGCGATCCTGCGGGCGCAGCAGCATCAGCGTGCCGGTGGCGGGCGAGAGGCGGCGTGCTTCGGCGGCAAGCGCCGCGCCGTCGAGACCGGCGCCATCGAGCGGGCAGATGAAGACATCGAAGGGAGAGGCCGCAAGCGCACGGGCCATGGCGGCGCCATCCGCGACAAGCTGCGTTGCCGCGCCGGCGGCGGCGGCGGCGCGTGCCAGCGCGTTGCCGACAAGCGGACGGTCGTCGAGGATGAGAACGGAGAGGCCCGAGAGAGGCGTTGGCGCGGGCGCGTCCCTTTCGCCCAAGGCGAGACGGAGCGGCAGATGCACGCGGAAAAGAGAGCCCCTGCCCTCCTCGCTTTCGACCTCGATCGTACCGCCCATGGCGGTGACAAGGCGGCGCGTGATAGCCAGACCGAGCCCCGTGCCCTCGAAGCGGCGGGCATGCGACTGATCGGCCTGCGCAAAATCGTCGAAGATGTGCTCGCGCGCCCGTGCATCCATGCCGATGCCGGTATCTTCCACTTCGAGCAGGAGCTCGATGCGGCCGTCGCCACGCTCTTCCTTGCGCGACAGGCGGAGCGCGACGCCGCCTTCGACCGTGAACTTGATCGCGTTGCCCGCGAGGTTCAGCAGGATCTGGCGGATGCGCGCCTCGTCGCCGAGGAGCGTGCGCGGCACGGCGGGCGAGATTTCGGTGACGATGTCGAGATGCTTGTCGAAGGCGCGCGGCGCGAGCAGTTCGGCCACGCTTTCGAGCACGGCACGGGGATCGAAGGAGGTTTCGTCGAGCGTGATCTTGCCCGCCTCGATCTTCGAATAGTCGAGAATGTCGTTGATGATGGTGAGCAGCGCTTCGCCCGAGGCGCGCACGGCCTCGGCATAGGAACGCTGCGCGGGATCGAGCCGGGTGTCGAGGAGAAGCTTCGTCATGCCGATGACGCCGTTCATGGGCGTGCGGATTTCGTGGCTCATGGTGGCGAGGAAGAGCGACTTGGCGCGGTTTGCATCCTTCGCCTGGGCGAGCGCCTCGGCGAGGCGTTCCTCGGCTTCCTTGCGGTCGGTCACGTCGCGGGCGACGGCCTGGATCTCGATGAGCTTGCCGTCCTCGTCGCGGATCGCAAATTCTTCCCAGGCAAACCAGCGCGGGCCGCGCGTCGTGATCGCGCGCTCGTCGTAGCGGATGCGGTAGGGCGGCATGGCGAGGCCGGCGAAGGAAGCGAGCATGCGCGGCGGTTCGCCTTCGGGACGTTCGGGCAGGAAGGGGCGGCCGATCACATCGGGACGCTCGAGGCCGAACGTGTCGCAGAAGACGTCGTTCACGTAGCTCAGGCGGCCCCGGAGGTCCTTGCGCAGGATGATGTCGCCCTGCGCGCGGACGAGATCGCGGTAACGCTCCTCGCGCTCGGCGATCGCCCATTTCTCGTCGCGCAGGGATTCGACGCGGGCCTGCAGGGTCTCGATTTTCGCGTGCAGCGCGCGGGCGCGCGCGGCGGCGCGGCGCAAGGCTTCGAGGCCGAGCAGCAGCACGGCCGCGAGACCGAAAAGAACGAGCGGCGTCTGTTCGAGAGGGAACAGGGACATGAAGGGCATTTCCCGGCTGCGCGACTTGATACGCCATGGGGGTGAATTTGCCCGTCAATCTGCCCTTGTTGTGGTTGAGAAAGGGTTAGGGGAAAGGGTTAACGGGAGGCAGGGCGTGGCTTTCGCTCATGCCGCGGCGCCGAGCCGTCCGGCAACCGTTTCGCGATAGGCGAGCGCTTCGGCGACATGGATGCGATGGACGCTCTCCTCGCCCTCGAGATCGGCGAGGGTGCGGGCGACGCGCAGCACGCGGTGATAGCCGCGCGCGGTGAGACCCATGCGCTCGGCGGCCTCGGCGAGGAGGCGGCGGCCGGCATCGTCGGGCGTTGCGATGCGGTCGAGCAATTCGCCCTCGACATGGGCGTTCAGCAGCATGGAATTGGGACCGACATGAGCGGCGAAGCGCGCTTCCTGGAGGGCGCGGGCGGCGGCGACGCGGGCGGCGACCTCCGCCGAGCCTTCGGCAGGCGGCGGCAGCGCGAGGTCGGCATGAGCGACGGGCGGCACCTCGATATGGATGTCGATGCGGTCGAGCATGGGGCCGGAAAGCTTCGACTGATAATCGGCGACGCAGCGCGGCACGCGCGGGCAGGCGCGGGCGAGATCGCCCGCATGGCCGCAGCGGCAGGGGTTCATCGCGGCTACGAGCTGGAAGCGGGCGGGAAAGGTGACATGCGCATTGGCGCGGGCGACCACCGCCTCGCCGGTTTCGAGCGGCTGGCGCAGGCTGTCGAGCACCTGACGGGGGAATTCCGGCAGTTCATCCAGAAAGAGCACGCCGCGATGGGCGAGCGAGACCTCGCCGGGCTTGACGCGCAGGCCACCGCCGATGAGGGCCGGCATGGAGGCCGAATGATGCGGCGCGCGATAGGGGCGGCGGCGGGAGACGCCGGTGCGGTGAAGCTCGCCCGCCAGCGAGGCGACCATCGAGGTTTCGAGCATTTCGCGCGGTGTGAGCGGCGGCAGGATGCCGGGGAGGCGGGCGGCGAGCATCGACTTGCCGGAGCCGGGCGGGCCGACCATCAGCATGTTGTGGCCGCCGGCGGCGGCGACTTCGAGCGCGCGCTTCGCCGTTTCCTGTCCCTTGATGTCGCGAAGATCGGGAACGGCGGCGGCTTCCACCGCCTTCATGGGCTCGGGCTCGGAAAGAACCTGGGACCCTCGAAAATGATTCACGAGCGCAATGATCGAGCGCGGCGCGAGGACGCCGCCCGGATTGTCCTCGCCCATGCCCGCCCAGGCGGCTTCCGGCCCGCAGGCATGGGGGCAGATGAGGCCCTTGCCGCGCGCATTGGCGGCGATGGCGGCGGGCAGCGTGCCGGCGACGGGGTCGATGCCGCCGTCGAGCGAGAGTTCGCCGATGACGACGAAGCGCTCCAGCTCCTGCGGCGGCAGCACGCCCATGGCGACGAGGAGACCGAGCGCGATCGGCAGGTCGTAATGGCTGCCTTCCTTGGGCATGTCGGCGGGGGCGAGATTGACGGTGATGCGCTTTGCGGGGAGGCCGAGGCCAATCGCCTGCAGGGCGGCGCGGACCCGCTCGCGGCTTTCGGCGACCGCCTTGTCGCCGAGGCCGACCACCGCGAAGCCGACGACACCGCCCGCGATGTGGACCTGCACATCGACAGGCCGCGCCTCGACGCCCTGAAAGGCCACCGTTTCGATATGCGCGACCATGAACGAGCCCCCTTCCCGCCCTTGCCCCGACAGCGAAAATGGAGGCGGATTACGGAAAGGCTAGCTCACACACCGGAAAGGTCAAGAACGAAATGGGAACACGAGATGAGATTGCCGTGGGAACGGCATGGCTGACGTGGCGTTATGTCAAGCGGGGTGCATGAAAGGGAATGACGACAAGAGACGGACAATACCGGCGCTTGCCGCCACTCTGATCGCCACCGGCGTGCTGCTCGCGAGCTGCGATATCGGCGCGCCGCCGGAGGAGCCGGGGCCGATGGGTTCGACCGCGACGCCTTCGAAGGCCGGCCTGCCGTCAAGAAACTCGCAGTCGACGCCGATCGAGCGGCCGGAGTGACTTCAAACCAGCCGCCCGCAGCGGTCACGGCCGCCCCGGCGCGGGGGATTACATGCAGCCCATGGCCGGCAGGAGACGGTTCGCCTTCTGCTTCTGTTCCGGCGTGAGCGCGACGTAGAGCGCCCCGGTCGCGGGCTTGAGCGCCTCGAGAGCGGCGAGACGCGACTTCATCATCTCGATGTGAAGATCAAGCCAGGCGGTGGGCGCGGTGTCCTGCCCTCCCACGGCATCGCGCATCCTGCCATGCATCGCCACCATCACATCCGCATTCGACCGCAGCGCGTCGGCATAGTCTTTCCAGACGCCCTGCTGATCCTGCGTAATGCCGAGTTCCGCCTCAAGGAAGGCGACGCGGCCATCGACATAGGTGTCGAGCTCTCCATCGGCGGCAAAGCCACCCGCCATCATGCCGCAGCCGCCGCCCATCATGCCCGAGCCGCCCATCATTCCGGACCGGCCCATCATGCCGCCCATCATGCTGCCGTCCTGGCCCATCATCATGCCCGGGCCCCAGCCCTGCCGGGGTACGCCGTCCTTCTGCGCGAAGGCGGGCCCTGCAACGAGAGCGCCGGCGAGGAATGCCATAAGAAGGAAATGTGCCGGTTTCATTGTTGTCCCTTTCCTGTTTCCGATTCCGAATGCCAAACGAACAGGAAGAGGCATCGGGTGCATTGCGCCCGATCAATTTCCGGAAATGCCTCTTGTTCTTCAGCCCGCTTGCTGCGCGCGGGCCTCTTTCGCCATTTCGACAAGGACGGGCCGGATTTCGGCGGCCGATGTCAGCGGCTTTGCAAAATTCAGCCGGATGAGGCGCTGGCCGGCCGCGAGGTCGAGGCCGCGCGGATCGAGGGAGACGATGCGCCATTGGCCGGGACCGGCCTTTGCCAGCACCGTCGCGTAAAGGCCGACGGCTTCGGCATGATCCTCGTTCATGTGGGAGACGATGCCTTGCTCGGCCTTTGCGAGTTCGGCGGCCAGTTCGTCGCGGGGAAGGAACATGTCGCCCGGGGCGAGATCGAAAGCCTTGCCGAAGCCGCCATTCAGAAAGGCGCGCTCGCAATCGAGCCGGTAGAAGGCGAAGTCCGGCAGGTCGAGATAGATCCCGGCTTTCGGATGGCGCGCGAGATAGCGGCGGCGAAGCCGCGCATAGGCATCGCCGTCCTTCCCGACACGAGCGACGCGACCGACGAGCGAGAGGCGGGGATGGGCGAGAGGATCGCCCTTGCCGGGCTCGCCGATGAGCAGCGAGCAGCGCGCATCCCGAGCCAGCGCCTTCGTATGCGCGGAAAGGGCGGAAGCCGGAAAGAAGAGCGTGCCGTCGACATCCGGCGCGCAGCCGACGCGGGAGATGAGGGGCTGGTCGGTGCCGGGCTCGAGATAGCCAAGCGCGCCATAGCGGCAGGTTCGCAGCAGGGTTTCGGCGAGGCCGCGGGCTTCGTCATTGGTGTCGAGCCTGAGATGCTTCGGTTCTTCCCGGGGGCCGGCCACGACCTGCATCCTCTTTTTTGCGAGTGATTATCAAGAGGAATAGACGAGCGCATGGGGAATGGCAATCGGGAAAGGCTGCGGCCTATCGTGCCTTGCGGGCCTTTTCGACGTCTTCCATGACGCGCAGCAGATTGCCGCCCCAGAGCTTCACGATCTCTTCCTCCGAATAGCCGCGGCGCACGAGTTCCGCCGTCACATTGGCGGTCTCGCCCGCATGCGACCAGCCCTCGATCCCGCCGCCGCCCTGAAAGTCAGAGGCGATGCCGACATGGTCGATGCCGATGAGCCGCACCGCATAGCCGATATGGTCGGCAAGGACGGCGACGGTGGCGCGCGGGTATTGGCGGTCGAGTTCGGCGATGCCCTCGGCGAATTTCGCCTTCGTGGCCTCGTCCGCCGCGAAGACGGCATCAAGGCTCGTGAAGCCGAGCGAGACGGCGAGCTCGCGGCGGGCCGCCTTCTTCTCGTCGGGCACGGGATGGAGATATTCGTCGAAGGCGACGATCTGGACGACGCCGCCCGTCGCGGCGAGCGCCTTCATTTCCTCGTCGGAGAGATTGCGCGGGTGGTCGTGCACCGATTTCACCGCCGAATGCGAAGCGATGACGGGCGCGCGCGAGACTTCGATCGCTGCCATCGTCGCGGCGCGCGAGGCATGGGAGACATCGACCATGAGGCCCAGATCGTTGGCGCGGGCAACCGCCTCGCGGCCGAGCGCGGAGAGGCCACCATGTTCGCCGCCTTCCTCGTTCGGCCTGTCGGTGAACTTCTCCTGCGGCTGGGCGCTGTCGGCCAGATCGTTGTGGCCGTTGTGAACGAGGCCGAAATAGCGCGCGCCGAGATCGTAATAGAAGTCGAGAAGGGCCGGGTTCTTCGCAATCGAATACCCGTTCTCGATGCCGATGAGCGCGATGCGCTTTCCCTCTGCATGCAGCGCGCGGACATCGGCGGCGGTGAGCGCCAGGCCTATTTCATCCTTATACTGAACATCTGTCATGCGGCGAATGGCGGCGAATTTCGCCAGCGCCTCGGAGGCGGCCTGCGCGTAGCCAACGGGCCCGCGCTCCGTCTGGCCAACATAGACGATGAAGAAGACGGCATCGAGGCCGCCTTCGCGCATGCGCGGCAGATCGACCTGAATGGGGGGATTGCCGCGCAGGCCCGGATCGTATTTCTCCGTGCCGAAGAAGCCCGGAATATCGACATGGGTGTCGATGACGATGGCGTTGCGGTGAATTTCGGCGGCGATTTCCTCCGGCGAGCGTTCGGGCGCGGAGGGGGAAAAGGCGGGGCGGAAGGTCCAGAGCGCCGCCAGCAGCAAAAGCGCGGCGGCCGCCGCGATACCGTATCTCAAGCCGTTCATCCGCATGCTGCCCCGCTCCCCCCGAAATTCGCGACGATGAGCCTAGAGCAGATCACGATGAAACGGAATCGCTCTGCGATCCCGTCTCATCGTGAAAATCTGCTCGTCGCTTATCGTCTGGACCGTTTTCCGAACCGGCAGGTGTATCCACCTGCCTGGAAAACGGTCTAGCCGGATTTTGCCGATCGGCAAAAGTGCCCCGGGATCTTGCCGGCGGCACTTTAGCGGCGCGCCTCGATGGCGTCCCAGACGAGACCGGCGAGATTGGCGCTGTCGAAACGGTCGATCTCCTGGATGCCGGTCGGCGAGGTCACGTTGATCTCGGTGAGATAGTCGCCGATGACGTCGATGCCGACGAAGATCAGGCCGCGCGCCTTCAGCTCGGGGCCGATGATGTCGCAGATCTCCCGTTCGCGCTTCGTCAGCATCCATTTTTCCGGGCGGCCGCCGACATGCATGTTGGAGCGCGCCTCGCCTTCCGCCGGCACGCGGTTGATCGCGCCGACGGGCTTTCCATCGACGAGGATGATGCGCTTGTCGCCCTGACGGACTTGCGGCAGATATTTCTGGACGATGACCGGCTCGCGGTTCATCTGGCCGAACATTTCGAGGAGCGAGGCGAGATTTTCGTCGCCGTCGCGAATGCGGAAGACGCCCATGCCGCCATTGCCGAAAAGCGGCTTCACGATGATGTCGCCGAACTCCTTGCGGAAGGCGCGGATTTCGCCGGGATCGCGGCTGATGAGGGTCGGCGGGAGCAGGCCCTTGAAGCGGACGGCGAAAAGCTTTTCCGGTGCGTTGCGCACTTCCGCCGGATTGTTGACGACGAGCGTCTTCGGATGCACGGTTTCGAGGAGATGCGTGGCCGTGATGTAGCTCATGTCGAAGGGCGGGTCCTGGCGCATCAGCACCACATCCACATCCTCCAGATAGATCTTTTCCAGACTGCCGAGCGTCGAATGATGGCCCACCTCGCGGCGCAGCGTGAGGGGGCGCATCTGCGCATAGACGCGGCCGTCGCGCATCGAGAGGTCGTGCGGCTCGTAATAGAAGAGTTTGTGGCCGCGCGACTGTGCTTCCAGCCCCAGGGCGAAGGTCGAATCCGCGTTGATGTCGATGTGCTGGATGGGGTCCATCTGGATGGCGACGGAAAGCTTGCTGGCGCACATGCGGGGGGCGTCCTTCGTGAGGGTCATTGTCTTGTTCGCGTGAAGATGGGACTTCGGGAGCCAAAAGACCAGAGGCACCCTTTCGGGGAAAACCGCCCGGCCGGCGGATACCTTGCTCCGGGAGAAGGAATAGCAGACCCTTGGATCGTCGAATCCAGTCAGGACACAGCCCTGCCCATGTTCCAGGACGCCATCGCCTTCGGGCTTACCTGCTTTGCCGGCTATTTCGCCATCGCCAACCCGCTGGCGAACACCCCCGTTTTTATCGCGCTCACGGCGGGGGACCGGCGGGACGTAAGGTTCAAGATCGCGCGGGACAGCGTTTTGATCGCGCTCGGCGTCGTGATCCTGTTCAGCGTGGCGGGCAAGCTCATTTTCGAAATGTTCGGCGTGACGATGGCCGCGCTGCGGATCGCGGGCGGCATTCTGGTCGCGATGATCGGATATCAGATGCTGCAGGGCCACTCGTCGGGGGTGCATGTGCCCGAGGAGGTCGAGAGCAACGACGATGTTCCGCCGGAAGTGTTGCAGGCGCAGCTCTCGGTTGCCGTCTCGCCGCTTGCGGTGCCGATCATCGCGGGGCCCGGCACCATCGCCACGGCCGTGAGCTTTTCAGCCCATCCCAACCTGATCTACACGCTGGTGTCGATTACCGCCTTCGGCGCGGTCGCCGCGCTCAGCTATATTTCCTTCACGCAAGCGCAGCGCATCGTCCGCTACCTCGGAGCGACCAATCTCAATGTGGTGACGCGGCTGATGGGGATCATCGTGGCGACCATCGGGGTCGAAATGGTGCTGGCGGGACTTGGCGACGCGGCCAATACCTATCTCGATTTCGTGCGAAGCCTGCCGATGGCGCCGCCTAGTTGAGCCTTGTCTTGAGGCGGCGCAGCGCCTCCTCGGCCATGCCGGCGATCCGGGTTTCGCCGATATCGGCGGCGATGTCCTTGCAGGTTTCGAAGGCATCCGCGGCGGCGCCCATGTGGCCCGCATGGACCTCGAGGCGGCCAAGCTCGAAGCGCAGTCCCGCGCGATGCGGCGCGAACCAGATCATGCGCGTCACGACCTCGCGGGCGCGGGCGAAGTCGCCGCCCCTGAGGGCGCGGCTCAGAATGTTGTTTTCGAGGCGGAGCAGGATGTCGCGCGAGGAGACCGTCTCGCAGGCGTCGGGCGTCAGGCGCGCCTCCGGCCCCTCGACGCCGCGCAACAGCGAGAGCAGACCGGCGGGGGAAAGGGGCTGCCCGCCATTGAAGGGATCGAGCACCACGGCCTCGCCGCCCACCCGCAGGCGCAGCACGAAATGGCCGGGAAAGTTGAGCCCCGCAATATCGAGACCGAGCTTCGCGCCGACATGGAGATAGAGAATGCCGAGCGTGACGGGGAGACCCTTCCGCCGGTCGATCGCATGGGCAAGATTGGCGTTCTTCGGATCGTCATAGGTTTCCGCATCGCCGAGATAGCGGAAGCGGCCGGAGATGACGCCGGAAAGAATGCCCGCCGTCACGTCGCAGGACGGGTTCGCATTTTCACCCAGCGCCTCGCGGGCGGCACGGACGAGGCCGTCGAGATGCGCGCGATAATTGTCGAGCGGGATGTCCGGACGATCGCAGGCGGCGAGCAGCAATGCGAGATGCGCGAGGTCGAGACCGGCGTCGGGCGTCTCGCCCGCCGCGCGCAATTCGCGCTCCCATTGTTTTGCCTGTCCCGCCATGACAGGCATCATGACGCGGAAAGGAGAAAGGCGGCAAGCGCCGAAATGGGAAGGTCTCAGCCCCGGTTTTTCACGTCGACATAGGAAACGACGTTGCGCACGCCCTTGATGTCGCGCGCATGTGCGATGACGCGGTCGAGTTCGGCCCGGTCGCGCGCGGTCCCCATGAGATAGACCACGCCGTCCACCGTCTCGATCGAATAGTTGATGCCGCTGACATTGCTGTCGCCGACAAGGCGGCCGCGCAGTTTGGTGGAGATCGTCGTGTCGTTCACCGATTGCGGGAAGCTGCCCTCCTTGCCGACATGGAGCTCGTTGATGACCTCCTTCACGCCGCCGATCGACCAGACGAGGCGCGTGACGGCGATGCGGTCTTCCTGCGCGGGAACGCGGCCGGTGAGCAGCACGCGGCCCTTTCGCACCTGCGTCGAGACGCCCGAATAGAGGCTCGAATGCCCGGCGAGGAGCTTCCGGTTTATCTCGAAGGCGATCTCATTGTCGTCGACGGCCTGTTCGAGGCCGCGATCCTGGGAGGCGCCGACCGCCGCCGCGCCGCCCGCCCCCGCGATGAGGGGCACGCAGCCGCCAAGGGCAAGCGCCACGGGGGCGAGCAGGGCAACGGCGCGTATCGCGAGAAACTTCCACATGGTCCAATCCCCATAATCGAATTCGCCGCGGAGAATGACCTTGAAGCTGCGGCGAGATTATGGCCGCCAGGCGTCGGCGAGATGACGCGGCAGGCGGCGCGGCGCAACGAGGACGACATCGAAACGCAGGTCGAGATTGGCGAGGTGCGGATTGCGGCCGAGAAAATGCGCGGCGGCGCGCTCCAGGCGGCGCTGCTGGCGCGGCAGGATCGCCTCGACCGCATCGCCCGTTCCCCTCGCCTTCACCTCGACGATGGCGAGGCTCGAGCCCCGGCGTATCACCATGTCGATTTCGCCAGCGGGCGTCTTCAGCCGGCGCGCCAGAATGCGGTAGCCCTTGAGGCGGAGGAGGATGGCGGCCAGCGCCTCCGCACGCAGGCCCGAGCGATAGGCCGCGCGGCCCGTTGCGGCATCGCCCCGCCTGCTCATGTCACGCGGCGCACTATTTCGCACCCGAAAGTTCAAGCGCGCGGGCATAGATCTCGCGGCGCGGAAGCCCCGTCATCGAGACGATTTCGGCGACCGCGTCCTTCAGCGAGGCACGGGCAAGCGCGTTTTCGAGCATGGCGTCGATCTCATGCGCGCAGAGCGCAACGCGCTTTTCCGGCGGGCCGACGACAATCACGATTTCGCCTTTGGGCGGCCCCGCTTCGGCGTAATGCGCGGCAAGATCGCTTAACGGTCCCCGCCGCACTTCCTCGAATTTCTTGGTGAGTTCGCGCGTCACCGCCGCTTCGCGGGGCCCGAGCGCGGCGGCCATGTCGGCAAGCGCGGCTTCGAGCCGGTTCGCGCTTTCGAGGAAAACGAGGGTCGCGGGGATAACGGCAAGTTCGACAAGTTCCTTGCGGCGCGCCTCCTGCCTGGAAGACAGGAAGCCGGCGAAGAAAAAGCGGTCGGTGGGGAGCCCGGCCAGCGTCAGTGCGGCCAGCACCGAGGAGGCGCCGGGCAGCGCCGTCACGTTGTGGCCCGCGTCCAGCGCCTCGCGCACGAGCTTCAGGCCCGGATCGGAGACGAGCGGCGTGCCCGCGTCGGAGACGAGCGCGATCGCCTCGCCCGCCTCGAGACGCTTCAGCACGCGGGGGCGCATCTCGGCCGCGTTATGGTCGTGATAGGGCGCGGTCCTGGCCGAAATGCCATGAATGGCGAAAAGCTTCGCCGTCACCCGCGTATCCTCGCAGAGGACGAGGTCGGCGCGGGCCAGCACATCGAGCGCGCGCAGCGTGATGTCGCGCGCATTGCCGATGGGCGTCGCGGTCACGTAAAGGCCGGGCGCAAGGCGGGCGGCGAGGCGGGTTTTTGTCTTGTCTGGTGTCGTATCTGGCGTCATGGCTGGACCTTGACCCCGGTAACCGCGTTTGGCAACGCCGGTTTACTTGACGCAGGCCGGACAGTACCCTCCGCACTCGTCCGTTTCCGCGTCCCTGCTCAGGAAAATCCGGTGAGAACAGCCGCCCGCTCCGCCCGCTTCGGCATCAAGAACGCCACGAAGGTGGCGCTCCTATTCGGTTTCGCGCTGGCGCTCGCCGCCTGCGGGACCGACCGCCGGCCCGCGCCGCCGCCCCAGGTGACGCCGCCGCCGAAAGTGGAGGTGACGCCGCCGCCGATTACGGCGCAGCCCTCCTATGGGCGCGACCCGGCGCGCTTCTACATGCCAGCCTATATGGCGGGCGAGAGGCCGATCCGGGTTGCCCTGCTGCTGCCGTTCAATGCGCCGCGCGAGAATGTGCGCACGCTGTCGAACGCGCTCTTCAATGCGGCGCAGCTCGCACTGTTCGAATTCGACCGCGACAACATCCTGCTGATGCCGAAGGCCACCGGCGGCACGGCCGACGGCGCCAGACGCGCCGCGCGCGATGCGCTCGATGCGGGCGCGGACCTGATCCTCGGACCGCTTTTCGCGGAGGAAGTGACCGCTGTCGGGCCGCTTGCGGCGCAGGTCAACGTGCCCGTCGTCGCCTTCTCCTCCGATGCCTCGGTCGGCGGCCAGAATGTCCATCTCCTCTCCTTCCCGCTCGATCAGGATGTGGACCGCATCGTCGATTATGCGACGCTGCAGGGCATCACGCGCTATGCGGCGCTTTATCCGCAGGGCACTTATGGCGAGCGTGTGCGCGCGGCCTTCCAGCAGGCGGTGTCGGCGCGTGCGGGCGAAGTGGTGGCGAGCGCGAGCTATCCCTCGAACGCGCAGGGCATGTACGAGCCGGCGGAACGGGTTGCGCGCGCCTACGGCGGCGGCAACTATCATGCGCTGCTGCTGCCCGAAGGCGGATCGGAACTCAAGTCGATCGCGCCGCTGCTGCCCTATTACGACGTCGATCCGCGCGACGTGAAGTTTCTCGGCACCGGGCTCTGGGACGATCCCACGCTCGCGCGCGAGCCGCCGCTGAACGGCGCCTGGTATCCCGCGCCGCCACCCGAAGGCCACGAACAGTTCCTGACGCGCTACCGCCGCGCCTATGGCACGACGCCGCCCCGGATCGCCAGCCTCGGCTACGACGCGGTGAGCCTCGCCATTGCGCTTTCGAGCCTGCCCGAGAGCGAACGCTTCACGCCGGAAGCGCTGACCAATCCGGACGGTTTCGCCGGTGTCGACGGCATTTTCCGCTTCATGCCGGATGGCGGCACGGAGCGCGGGCTCGCGGTGCTGGAAATCCGTCCGGGCGGCGCGGTGGTGGTCGACCCGGCGCCGACAAGTTTCCAGCCCTACGCGTTCTAGAGGGTTTCCGGCATGGCCGAACTTCGCCTGCATAATTTCTTCCGCAATTCGGCGGGCCACCGCGTGCGCATCGCGCTCGCGCTCAAGGGGCTCGACTACGATTATGTGTCGGTGAATATCGGGCCGCCGGGCGAGCAGAAATCCGAGAACTATCTCAGGCTCAATCCGCAGGGCCTCGTGCCGGCGCTCGAACATAACGGCGCCGTCATCACGCAATCTTCCTCCATCATCGAATATCTCGAAGAGGTGTTTCCAGAACCGCCGCTCCTGCCCGCCGATCCGCTGACCCGGGCGCGGGCGCGCGCCTTCGCCGCCGCCATCGCCGCCGAAATGCACGCGCTCAACAATTCGGGCGTGCACCGCTATCTCGCGAGCGAGATGGGGCTCGACGAGGCGCAGCGGCAAAGCTGGTATGCGCATTGGGCGGGGAAGGGATTTTCGGCGCTGGAGACGCTGCTCGCTGCGGGCCCCGACCGGCCTTTCTGCGCCGGCGACGCGCCGACGATCGCGGACATCTTCCTTGTGCCGCAGCACCTGAACTACAGGCGCTTCAACATCGACCTCTCGCCCTACCCGCGCATCAACCGCATCGTGGCGCGATGCGAAGCCTTGCCGCCCTTCCAGGCGGCAGCGCCGGAAGCGCAACCGGATTACGTCGAAGGAATTTAGGCGAGAAGCCGCGCGAGCACCGCGTCGAGCAGCATGCGGCCTTCGGGCGTCGCGCGCAGGATGTCGCCCTCGCGCATGAGAAGGCCGTCGCGCGCAAGAGCGCCGATCCGCGCTGGATCGAGCGGGGTGCCCGATATCCGCGCGTAGCGGGCGAGCGAGACGCCTTCCGCAAGACGCAGGCCCATCAGCATCATCTCGTCGCCCTGCGCGGCGGGTGCGATTTCCTCCACCGCTTCGAGGCCGTGACCGTCGCGCTCGACCGCCTCGATCCAGTCGCCGGGGAGACGGCGCGTGCGCGTTGCGACGCGCGCCGCGCCCTGCCCTGTCCGGCCATGCGCGCCGGGACCGGCGCCCACGTAATCGCCATAGCGCCAATAGACGAGGTTGTGCCGGGAGGCCGCGCCGGGCGCCGCATAGTTCGATACTTCGTAGGCGGACAATCCGGCCTGCGCGCAAATTTCACCGGTCAACGCATAGAGATCGGCGGCGTCCTCGTCGGCGGGAAGCGCGAAGGCGCCTTTTTCGTAAAGGCGGGCGAAGGCCGTCTCCGGCTCGATGGTGAGCTGATAAAGAGAGAGATGGTCGGCCGCATGGGCGAGCGCGGCGCGCAATTCCTTCTCCCATTTCTCCGCCGTCTGACCGGGGCGCGCATAGATAAGATCGAAGGAGAGGCGCGGGAAAATATCGCGCGCGAGGGCGATGGCGCGCAGCGCTTCCTCCGCGCTGTGGAGGCGGCCGAGAAATTTCAGTTCCGCATCGTCGAGCGACTGCACGCCGAGCGAGAGACGGTTGACGCCGGCGGCGCGGTAACCCCTGAAGCGGTCCGCCTCGACGCTGGTCGGGTTCGCCTCAAGCGTGATCTCGGCGCCCTCCTCCATCGTCCAGAGCGAGGCGATTTTCGAGAGCACCGCTTCGACCGTTTCCGGCAGCATCAACGACGGCGTGCCGCCGCCGAAAAAGACGGAACGCACGCGGCGCGGACCCGAGAGCGCGCGCATATGCTCAAGTTCGCGCGCAAGCGCACGCGCCCAGCGCGCCTGGTCGACATTCGCGACGACATGGGAATTGAAATCGCAATAGGGGCATTTCGACTGGCAGAACGGCCAGTGTACATAGACGGCGAAGCCGCTTTCGGTTTCCGGGGGCGCCTGCGGCGCGGCGCTATCGGGCGAAGCAGGCATCGACCAGTTGCCGGAAGGCATGCGCGCGATGCGAGATGCCGTGCTTTTCCGCCGGCTCCATTTCGCCGAAGGTGATGTCGTGGCCGGTCGCGACGAAGACGGGATCGTAGCCGAAGCCCTTGTCGCCGCGCGGCGGCCAGACGAGTTCGCCGTCGACGCGCCCCTCGAAATAGTCGACATGGCCGTCCGGCCAGGCGAGCGCGAGGCCGCAGACGAAATGCGCGTTCGTGTCGGAGAGGCCCGCCTCGATCATGCCGCGGCGGAGCTTTTCCATCGCGAAGTCGAAATCCTTGTTCGGGCCCGCCCAGCGCGCGGAATGGATGCCGGGGGCGCCTGAGAGCGCATCGACGCAGAGACCGCTGTCGTCGGCCAGCGCGGGAAGCGATGCGGCCTTCGCGGCGGCGAGCGCCTTCAGTTCGGCATTCGCGCGGAAGGTTTCGCCCGTCTCGTCGGGCTCGGGCAAGCCGAGATCGCCCGCCGAGACGGTTTCGATGCCGAAGGGCGCGAGGAGATCGGCAATCTCGCGGACCTTGCCGGGATTGTGGCTTGCGACCACGAGCTTGCCGCCCTCGAACTTGCGCGTCATTTCGAAATGACTTCCTTTTGAAGCTTCACGAGATCGGCGACGCCAGCCTTGGCGAGCTTCAGGAGGTTGAGGAATTCTTCTTCCGAGAAGGGGTCGCCTTCCGCCGTTCCCTGGATTTCGCAGATGCCGCCGGCGCCCGTGATGACGAAATTCGCGTCGGTGTCGGCGGTCGAATCCTCGGCATAGTCGAGGTCGGCGACGGGAACGCCCTTGTAGATGCCGCAGGAAATCGCCGCGACGTGGTCCTTGATCACGGGCGCGGAGATCATCGAGCGGGCGCGCATCCATTCAATGCATTGATGCAGCGCGATCCAGGCACCGGTGATCGAGGCCGTGCGCGTGCCGCCATCGGCCTGGAGCACGTCGCAATCGACGCTGATCTGGCGTTCGCCGAGCGCCTTCAGGTCCACGACCGCGCGCAGCGAGCGGCCGACAAGGCGCTGGATTTCCTGCGTGCGGCCGGACTGCTTGCCCTGGGAGGCCTCGCGGCGCATGCGCTCATGCGTCGAGCGCGGCAGC
>PHEF01000047.1 GCA_002842875.1 Alphaproteobacteria bacterium HGW-Alphaproteobacteria-3
CCCATCTGCTTCATCGAAACCTCCCTGATGACAAAAACAGGGAATCATCAATCAACGCCTTCTGCCACCCTCTTTTGCAGAGAAATCCTTGGGGAGGGTCGAAAAATTCGAGCTTGCGAAGAATTTTTCGGGGCGGGGGCTCGGCCTCGCCATTGTGAACTCGCTATCGTTTGAGCGCGCGACAATGTCCGCGCCCCCGCCCCAAACCGAACGGCTTTGGCAATAAATCGCCAAAGCCGCTCCGTTTGACCCTCCCCGAGGGGAGGATGGGAAGATAGACGACGCTCGTCTCTACGCCGCATCCGCCGCGACGCGCATCGAGACGATGCGGTCGGGTTCGCGCACGGGTTCGCCGCGCTTCAGCTTGTCGACGGCTTCCATGCCGGAAACGACCTTGCCCCAGACCGTGTATTGGCGGTCGAGGAAAGTGGCGTCGCCGAAGACGATGAAGAACTGGCAGTCGGCGCTGTTCGGGTCCTGCGTGCGGGCCATGGAGCAGACGCCGCGCACATGGGGCTCGGCGGAGAACTCGGCCGGCAGCTTCTTGCCCGAACCGCCAGAGCCGGTGCCCGTCGGGTCGCCGCCCTGCGCCATGAAGCCGTCGATGACGCGGTGGAAGGCAACGCCGTCATAAAAGCCTTCGCGGGCGAGTTCCTTGATCCGCGCAACATGTTTCGGCGCAAGATCGGGACGCAGCTCGATCACGACCTTCCCATGCGGGATTTCGAGGATGAGCGTGTTTTCGGGATCCTTGATATCGGTCATTTGTTTCTCGATTTCGGTTTACTGATTGGCGTCCGCCGCGACCTGCATCTTCACGATCTTGCCGGGATTGGAAGGCGGCTCGCCGGGCGCGATGTTGTCGACATATTCCATGCCTTCGACGACACGGCCGAAAAGCGTGTACTCGCCGTCGAGGAAGCTCGCATCGTCGAGGACGATGAAGAACTGGCTGTTGGCGCTGTGCGGGCTGGAGGAGCGGGCCATGCCGAGCGCGCCGCGCGTGAAACTTTCCTTGTTCGTGAACTCGGCCCTGAGATCGTCCTTGAAGGAGCCGCCCATGCCCGTGGCCGTCGGGTCGCCCGATTGCGCCATGAAGCCGGGGATCACGCGATGAAAGAGAAGGCCGTCATAGAAGCCTTCGCGCGAGAGCTCCTTGATGCGCCGGGCATGCTCCGGCGCGATTTCCGGCAGCAACTCGATGACGACGCGGCCATCCTTGAGGTCGAGATAGATCGTGTTTTCCGGGTCGAGCGCGAAGGCCTTACCCGTAAGCCCCGCAAGGGCGAAAAGGGCGATAAGCGCCGCTGTCAGTCCACGCATGAGATACTCCTGTCAGATGCGGCCCTCGTGCCGCTTATTTCCTTTGGGCCGCCACGGCCGCCAGCACTTTTGTTTTTACCGAAGACGGTACGAAGGGCGCGATGTCGCCGCCCATTGACGCGATCTGGCGCACCAGCGTCGAGGAGATGAACTGCGTCTCCGGCGAAGCGGCGAGGAAGATCGTCTCGACATGCGGGTTCATGACACGGTTCATGCCGACCATCTGGGTTTCGTACTCGAAATCGACCGCGCCGCGCAATCCGCGGATGATGACGGTAGCGCCATGCGCGTCCGCCGCGTTGACGACGAGGCCGGAGAAGGAGGCCGTCGAGATTTTCGAGCCGACTTCCCTGGCGATGGGGCCCGCCTCCGCCTCGATCAGCGCGAAACGCTCCTCGAGCGAAATGAGCGGCGTCTTGGTGGCGTTGACGCCGATCGCGATCACGAGATGATCGACGAGTTTCAGACCCCGCCGGATCACATCGAGATGCCCGTTCGTCATCGGGTCGAAAGTGCCGGGGTAAAGACCGACGCGCGCCATGCCTTCTCCTATTCTTCTTCCGAACCGTTCTCGCCCGTTTCCTCGACACGCGACACGGAAACGACGCGCTCGCCGGGATCGGTGCGGAAAATCGTGACGCCCTGCGTGCCGCGCGCCTGGATCGAGATGTCGTGGACCGGCACGCGGATGAGCTGTCCGGCATCGGTGACGAGCATGATCTGGTCGTCATCCTCCACGGGGAAGGACGCGATGAGTTTGCCGTTGCGTTCCGTGATGTCCATGGCGATGACGCCCTTGCCGCCGCGCCCCTTCGCGGGATAGCGGTAGGAGGAGGAGCGGCGGCCATAGCCACGCTCGGTGACGGCAAGCACGACCTGCTCGCGCGCGCCGAGTTCGGCGTAGCGTTCCGGGCTGAGCGTCAGCTCCTCGGAGGGCACATCGTCCGCGTCCTCGTCGTCGGTCTTCGCCGGGCCTTCCTCGCCCTCCGCCTCGCCCAGCATCGCACGGCGCATGGCGGCGGCCTGCTTGAGATAGGCCTCGCGCTCGGCGGAGGTCACGTCGACATGGCGCAGGATCGTCATGCCGATCACCTCGTCGCCCTCGTCGAGCTTGATGCCGCGCACGCCGGTGGAGGTGCGTCCCGCAAAGACGCGGACATCGGCGACGGCAAAGCGCGCGGAACGCCCGCCCGCCGCCGTCAGCAGCACATCGTCGTCCTCGGTGCAAATCTGGACGCCGATTATGCTGTCGCCGGCATCGTCGAGCTTCATCGCGATCTTGCCGTTGCGGTTGATCTGCACGAAGTCGGAAAGCTTGTTCCGCCGGACGCCGCCGCTCCGCGTCGCGAACATGACGTGCAGGCTGTCCCAGCTCGCCTCGTCCTCGGGCATCGGCATGACGGTGGTGATGTATTCGCCCTGGTCGAGCGGCAGGATGTTGATCATCGCCTTGCCACGCGCCTGGGGCGTCGATTGCGGCAGACGCCAGACCTTGAGCTTGTAGACCATGCCCGTGGAGGAGAAGAAGAGCATGGGCGTGTGCGTGTTCGCGACGAAGAGGCGGGTGACGAAATCCTCTTCCTTCGTGGACATGCCGGAACGGCCCTTGCCGCCACGGCGCTGCGCCCGATAGGTCGAGAGCGGCACGCGCTTGATGTAGCCCTGATGGCTGACCGTGACGACCATGTCCTCGCGCTGGATGAGGTCTTCGTCCTCGAACTCGCCTTCGGCTTCCGCGATCTCGGTGCGGCGCGGCGTCGCGAACTCGCTCCGGACGGCGGTGAGTTCGGTGCGCATGATGTCGAGCACGCGCGCGCGCGAGCGCAGAATGGCGAGATAATCCTCGATCCTCTCGCCGAGGCCCTTCAGCTCGTCGCCGATCTCGTCGCGGCCAAGCGCGGTGAGGCGCTGCAGGCGGAGTTCGAGGATCGCCCTCGCCTGCTCCTCCGACATGCGGATCGTGCCGTCCTCGGCAAGGAGGTGGCGCGGATCGTCGATCAACGCGATCAGCGGCGCGATATCGCGCGCCGGCCAGTCCCGCGCCATCAGGCTTTCGCGGGCCGAGGCCGGATCGGGCGCGGTGCGAATGAGCTTGATCACCTCGTCGATATTCGCGACCGCGATGGCGAGGCCGACGAGCACATGGGCCCGGTCGCGCGCCTTGTTGAGCTCGAACTTCGTCCGCCGCGAAATCACTTCCTCGCGGAAAGCGACGAAGATTTCGAGGAACTGCTTGAGGTTCATCAACTCCGGCCGCCCGTGATCGAGCGCGAGCATGTTGCAACCAAAGCTCTGTTGCAGCGGCGAGTAGCGATAGAGCTGGTTCAGCACGACATCCGGCACGGCATCGCGGCGAAGCTCCACGACGACGCGCATGCCGTTGCGGTCGGACTCGTCGCGCAGATCGGCAATGCCCTCGATGCGCTTCTCGCGCACGAGATCGGCGATCTTTTCGACCATCGACGCCTTGTTCACCTGATAGGGAATCTCGGTGATGATGAGCGCCTGGCGATCCTTGCGGACCTCCTCGATATCGACACGCCCGCGCACGACGACGGAACCCTTGCCGGTGTGATAGGCCGAGCGCGCGCCCTGCCGCCCGAGCATGATGCCGCCGGTCGGGAAATCGGGCGCGGGAATGTGCTCGATCAACTCGTCGATGGTGATGGACGGATTGTCGATGAGCGCGATACAGGCGTCGATCACCTCACCGAGATTATGCGGCGGGATGTTGGTCGCCATGCCGACGGCAATGCCGTTCGCGCCATTGACGAGAAGGTTCGGCAGTTCGGCCGGAAGAACGACGGGCTCCCTTTCGGTGCCGTCGTAATTGTCCTTGAAGTCGATCGTGTTCTTGTCGATGTCGTTCAGCAGCGAATGCGCGGTCTTGGCCATGCGCACTTCGGTGTAACGCATCGCGGCGGGCGGATCGCCGTCGACGGAGCCGAAATTGCCCTGACCGTCGAGCAGCGGCAGGCGCATGGAGAAATCCTGCGCCATGCGGACCAGCGCGTCGTAGATCGACTGGTCGCCATGCGGGTGATATTTACCGATGACGTCGCCGACCACGCGGGCAGACTTGCGATAGGGCTTGTTCCAGTCGTAGCCGTTCTCGTTCATCGAGAAGAGAATGCGGCGGTGAACGGGCTTGAGACCGTCCCGCGCATCGGGCAGCGCGCGGCTCACGATCACGCTCATCGCGTAATCGAGATAGGACGAGCGCATCTCTTCTTCGATGGTAATGGGCGCGACGTCGCGTTCCGGCGGCGGACCGCCGGCGGAAGAGCCTCCCGGCCCGCCGGGCGGCAGATCGCCCGAGCCGTTCAGGCCGTCACCCATACCGGTATCGTCGCCCGGGGCCGGCTCATCACCCGGAATGTCGCTGTCTGGCGTATCGGACAAGTGTTTTTCTGACTTTTGGGAGCATCGCCGCAACGGCCCGAAACCCCGCCCGCGCGACACCCTGAAGGAACGAAAAAGAGGCCATCCGGCTTCCGCCGAATCCCTCTCGTTTACTGTTTGCGAGACTATCAGTTCCGCCCCGTCACGGCAACTTCAAACGCTTGGGCAGGCGGGTTGTAACCCGCTGAAATAAAAGAGAAAAATCCGCCGGTCGAAAGCCCTAGAGCAGATCATGATCGGCCCGGCGCACGAGCGTTGCCGGATCGAAACGGTGATAGTCGAAGACGAGGGAGCCGAAACCGTCGCTGAAGAGAAGCCCGGTTGCAGGGCGCGCGAGCGGAATTTCCCAGTAGCGCATATGGGCAGCAGCCTCGGGGTCGATACCGAGAATCCAGTAGCCTTCATCCGTGTTCTGACGGCGGCGATGGCCGCGCAGATATTCCATGACCGTCGCATTGTCGAAGGGTTTCTCGCCGGGTGCGAGCGCGGCGATCAACTCTGCCGTGCGGCTCATGGCGCGCGCCTCGCGCGAGGTGTGCTTCACCCCGAAGACGCGCGCCTCGTCGCTCTCGTCGTCGAGAAGGATAAGGCCGCAATCGGCGAAATTCGCGCAGGCGAGCTTGTCTTCGCCTGCACAGATCATTGCCATGGCCGCGCTTGGCCATTCGTGGCGGCCGTTCGGCGGACGAAGACGCTCCCGCGCAAAGCCGAGCGCCAGCGTCTCGATGGTGAAGCGGACAAGGCCGTGAAGATCGGCGCCGTAGCGCGCGGCATTGGCGGCAAAGAGCGCGCTCGCCCGATGCGCGAGCCAGTGCGCGCCCGTCTCGGCCCCGATCAGCGGCCCGTCCGCGACATCCGTCGCCCCGTCGATCACCCAGGCATGGGCGCCTGCATGACCGAAAGCATCTTCATTGGCCTTGTCCGGATTGCCGGGATCGGTGAGCGTTTCGAGGATACGGAGCATGGCAAGAAGCTACACGACGCATCCGCTCCGAAAAATGACGGTCAGAAAGGAATTTCGTCGTCGAGGTCTTGCGAGAAATTGCCCCGGCCGCCGCCGCTGCCCGACGAGCCGCCGCCGAAATCGTCCGAGCCGCCGTAATCGCCACCGCTGCCCCCGCCCGAGGAACCGCCGCCGGAACGGCCATCCAGCATGGTCAGCGTCGAGTTGAAGCCCTGCAGCACGATTTCCGTGGAATATTTTTCAACACCGGACTGGTCGGTCCATTTGCGGGTCTGCAGCGCGCCCTCGATATAGACCTTCGCGCCCTTCTTGACGTATTGCTCGATGACCTTGCAGAGGCCTTCGTTGAAGACGACGACGCGGTGCCACTCGGTCTTTTCCTTGCGCTCGCCGGTGTTCTTGTCGCGCCAGCTTTCCGAGGTCGCGATGCGAAGATTGGCAATGGGGCGGCCGTCCTGCGTGCGGCGGATTTCCGGGTCGGCGCCCAGATTACCGATCAGGATGACCTTGTTGACGCTGCCTGCCATGTTTTTGTCCTCGTGGATTAGCTGCCCGTTGCGCGGACCCTAGCCGCAGGGACGGCCCGGAACCAGCGCTCTCGATAAAAAAGCTGTGGATCAAACAATAAGGGAAATCCCGACGAGAAGCAGAGCCGTCCAGAAAGCGATCATGCAGCCCACGATCACCGTCTGTCGCCGGAATGCGCGCTCGACCATTTCTCGCATTGCCGGCTGATTTCCTGCGTTCCCTTGCTGCATGGCTACCCTGCTTTATGTTCTTATTATGTTCTCATAAACGCAAATCTGCGGCAAGATGAAATCGCCGCCACATGATTCTTTGTCCCACAGGGCTCGCAGCCCTTGAAGCCACCCGCGCCGCCCTACATACATGAAGCCTGAGACCAAGCCGCCATCCCCAATCCGAACGTCGCGCCGCCCGACGGGCTGCCCGCGCCTGTGAGAGTTCCGGCCCGATGAGCACTGCCTCGAAGAAACCCGCATCCGACACCCAGAACCGTTTCATCCGGGTCATCGGCGCGCGCGAGCACAATCTGCGCGATGTCAGCGTGGAGCTGCCCCGCGACGAGCTGATCGTGATTACGGGTCTGTCCGGCTCGGGCAAGTCGTCGCTCGCCTTCGACACGATCTATGCCGAGGGACAGCGGCGCTATGTCGAAAGTCTTTCGGCCTATGCGCGCCAGTTCCTCGAAATGATGCAGAAGCCGGATGTCGACCAGATCGACGGCCTCTCGCCCGCCATTTCGATCGAGCAGAAGACGACCTCGCGCAACCCGCGCTCGACGGTCGGCACGGTCACCGAAATCTACGACTACATGCGTCTTCTCTGGGCGCGCATCGGCATTCCCTATTCGCCCGCAACGGGGCTTCCGATCGAAAGCCAGACGGTCAGCCAGATGGTCGACCGCGTGATGGCGCTGCCGGAAGGCACCCGGCTCTTTTTGATGGCGCCGATCATCCGCGGCCGCAAGGGCGAGTATCGCAAGGAATTCGCCGAACTTCAGAAGAAGGGCTTCCAGCGCGTGAAGGTGGACGGCACCTTCTACGAGATTGCCGATGTGCCCGCGCTCAACAAGAAGCTGAAGCACGACATCGACGTGGTGGTGGACCGCATCGTCGTGCGCGGCGATCTCGGTAACCGGCTTGCGGACAGTTTCGAAATCGCGCTCGACCTCGCCGACGGCATTGCCGTGGTCGAAATGGCGGATGCGAAGAAAGGCGAAGAGGCCGAACGCATCGTCTTCTCGTCGCGCTTCGCCTGCCCGGTTTCGGGCTTTACCATCGACGAAATCGAACCGCGTCTCTTCTCGTTCAACAATCCCTTCGGCGCCTGCCCCGCCTGCGACGGTCTCGGCACGCAGTTCTACATGGACCCCGAGCTCGTGGTGCCGGATGCCGGCCTGTCGCTGAAGAAGGGAGCCATCGCGCCCTGGTCGCGCTCGACCTCGCCCTATTACACGCAGACGCTGCAGGCCCTGGCGAAGCAATACAAGTTCTCGATGACGGCGCCCTGGTCGCAGCTTCCCGCGGAAGCGCAGAACGTCATCCTTTACGGCTCGGGCGAGGAGGTCGTGACCTTCGCCTATGACGACGGCATGCGTTCCTACAAGACGAAGAAGCCATTCGAGGGCGTGATCCCGAACCTCGAGCGGCGCTGGCGCGAAACGGACAGCGCCTGGGCGCGCGAGGAAATCGAGCGCTATCAAGGCATCACCAATTGCGAGGATTGCGGCGGCTATCGCCTGAAACCGGAAGCGCTCGCGGTGAAGATCGCCAAGCGCCATATCGGTGAAATCACGCAGATGTCGATCCGGGAAGCGGATGCGTGGTACCGCGACCTCGGCGAGCAACTGAGCGCGAAGCACAACGAGATCGCCGGCCGCGTGCTGAAGGAAATCCGCGAGCGGCTGCATTTCCTCAACAATGTCGGGCTCGACTATCTGACGCTGTCGCGCAACTCGGGCACGCTGTCGGGCGGCGAGAGCCAGCGCATCCGGCTTGCCTCGCAGATAGGCTCCGGCCTCACCGGCGTGCTCTACGTGCTGGACGAGCCCTCGATCGGGCTTCATCAGCGCGACAACGACCGCCTGCTCGAAACGCTGAAGCGCCTGCGCGATCTCGGCAACACGGTGATCGTGGTCGAGCATGACGAGGATGCGATCCGCACCGCCGATCATGTGGTGGACATGGGGCCGGGCGCCGGCATCCATGGCGGGCGCGTCGTCGCCGAGGGTACGCCCGAAGACATCATGGCCAATCCCGAGAGCCTGACCGGACAATATCTCACCGGCTTCCTGCAGGTGCCGGTGCCCGCGACGCGGCGGACGGGCAACGGCAAACGCGTCAAGATCACCGGTGCGCGCGAGAACAACCTCAAGAACGTGACGGCGGAAATTCCGCTCGGCACCTTCACCTGCGTCACGGGCGTTTCCGGTGGCGGCAAGTCGACGCTCCTTATCGAGACGATCTACAAGGCCGTGGCGCGACGGCTCAACAACAGCCGCGAACATCCGGGCGCCTTCGACGAGATTTTCGGCCTCGAACATCTCGACAAGATCATCGATATCGATCAGTCGCCCATCGGCCGCACGCCGCGCTCGAACCCGGCAACCTATACCGGCTCCTTCACCTTCATTCGCGACTGGTTCGCCGAACTGCCGGAGAGCCGCGCGCGCGGCTACAAGCCCGGCCGCTTCTCCTTCAACGTGGTCAGGGCGACGGTGTCATCAAGATCGAGATGCACTTCCTGCCGGACGTCTATGTGGAATGCGATGCCTGCCACGGACATCGCTACAACCGCGAAACGCTTGAGGTGAAGTTCAAGGACAAGTCGATCGCCGATGTCCTCGAGATGACGGTCGACGAGGCGGCCTCGTTCTTCAAGGCCGTGCCCGCGGTGCGCGACAAGATGGAAGTGCTGCAACGCGTCGGCCTCGGCTACATCAAGGTCGGCCAGCAGGCGACGACGCTTTCGGGCGGCGAGGCGCAACGCGTGAAGCTCGCCAAGGAATTGTCGAAGCGCGCGACGGGCCGCACGATCTACATTCTGGACGAGCCGACGACCGGCCTGCATTTCCACGACGTTGCGAAACTCCTCGAAGTGCTGCACGAGCTGGTCGAGAGCGGCAACACGGTGGTGGTGATCGAGCACAATCTCGAAGTCATCAAGACGGCCGACTGGATCGTCGATCTCGGCCCCGAAGGCGGCGACGGCGGCGGCGAGATTGTGGCAGCCGGCACGCCGGAAGATGTGGCCGCCGAGCCCCGCTCCCACACCGGCCATTACCTGAGGGAGCTCTTCAAGCGCCGTCCCGGCAAGAACGCTCCCGGCAGCGAAGGCCCCACGAAGCCCCGCAAGGCAAGCGCCGCCGCGAAGAGCAATGTGAAGGCGAGCAAAGCCGAACCGAAGGCGCCCTCCGCCGGCCCCAAACGGAAAAAGACAGGCTGAGGCGCATACCGGCGTTTCCGGCCCGGCTCAAACTGTCTATAAACAGCCTCGGGATTTTGGGCTGGTGAGTGAGGGAACGGGGCCGATGCCGGGGGTATCTTTCAGTCGTCGCGACTTTCTGAAGCTGTTCGGCGCGACAACGGGCTGCTTCGTGGCGACAGCCGCCGCGGTGCCATTCCTGCCGCGGATCGGTGCCGCCCATGCGGCGCCCGGCGCTTTCCACTTTCCGCAAGGCCTCGCCTCCGCCGACCCGCAGCCCGACGCCGTGATGCTCTGGACGCGCGTGGAAGCGTTCGGCAACGGCGTGGCGCTGCCGAACGGCGATGCCGATCTCTATGTACAGGTCGCCACCGATATGAATTTCGAGAAGGTGGTCGTCGAGCAGTCGGTGCGCGCGAGCAAGGCGTCGGACCATACGGTTCGCGTCTTCGTGCAGGGCCTCAAGCCGGACACGGTCTATTATTACAGCTTCTATGCCGGCGGCGACCGCTCGCCCTATCCGGGCCGCACGCGAACCGCGCCGCTGCCCGGCGAGAAGCGCAAGGTGCGTTTCGCAAGCGTTTCCTGCCAGAGCTACGAAGCGGGTTACTACGGTGCCCTGCGCCGCATGGTCAACGACGACATTGCCGCCGCGCCGGACGAGCAGATCGACTTCGTGCTGCATCTTGGCGACTTCATTTATGAACGTACCGGCGATGTGCCGGAGGGCCGCCCCCTCGCGCGGCTCGCCGCCCCCCTGCCCGACGGCAGCGAGCCCTGGGAACCCGACGGCACGCGCGACTGGTGGCGCAAGGGCGGACGGGCGGCGATGACGCTTGCCGACTACCGGCATCTCTACAAGACCTATTTGAGCGATCCGGACCTGCAGGCGGCGCGCGCCCGTTTTCCCTTCGTGTGCACCTGGGACGACCACGAATTCACGAACAACGCCTGGCAGAGCTATGGCAGCTATTTCGGCGATGGCGAGCCCGCGCAGAAACGCAAGGTGGTGGCGAACCGCGCCTGGTTCGAGTTCATTCCCGCCCTGCTCTCGCAGGCGCCGGGCTTCAACGGCATCGCCGCGCCCGCGCACGATTTCCGGAATGCGCAGGTCGAGGATGCACCGATGGACGTGCATGACGGCGATTTCCTGTTCGACGGCCAGAACGCGAAGGCGCTGTCGAGTCTGACCATCTATCGCACGCTTCGCTGGGGGGCGATGCTCGATCTCGTCGTGACGGATCTGCGCAGCTATCGCAGCCCGCCGGTGATGAACGAGGAAACGAAAGCGCTGATCGAGGGCGCGCCTATACCGCCCGTGCGGGTGGTGAAAGTGCTCGATGCGGGACGGACCGCGAATGACGGCAACCCGCCCGCGACCATCGCCTATGGCGACCGCGAAATTCCGAATCCGCGCGCCGATGCGCCGCCCGGCACGCATATGGGCGGGCCGCAAAAAGCCTGGTTCAAGGACGTCATGAAAGCCTCGAAGGCCGAGTGGCGTATCTGGACGAACAGTTGCCCCGCGCTTCAGATGCGGCTCGACTTCTCGAAAATCCCGTTTGCCGGACTGGAGGACGGCTATGTCGGTACCGATGCATGGCAGGGATATCCGGGCGAACTTTCGGAACTGCTGACCTTCCTGAGAGACGAAAGGATCGGCAATGTGATCTCGCTTTCCGGCGACTATCACGCTTTCGCGGCCGGACGGTTGCCGGCCGATCCGGATGCGGAGACACTCACCTTCCCGGCAGTCGAATTCATGACGGCGGCAATAAGCTCCGGTTCGATGTTCGAGGGTGTGGAGCGCGGCACACGCGATAACGGCTTCTTCCGCCGCGCTGCAACCGTCGAGGACGAGAACGGCGTTCATCCGAACTGGAACAACACGCTGGTGAACGGGTTTCGTGCCGGCATCCTCGTCAATTACTCCAGTTCGGACTACCTGCTGAACCTCGTCCGCAATGAGCGCGCGAGCCCCGGCCTCGACTATATCGACTCCGAGGGTCACGGATACACGCTCGTCACGCTCGACGAAGGCCGCGCGGAAGCCGTTCAGGTGAATGTCGGGGAGGTGCTGACAGACGCCGGCCCGGAAGGTGCGCCCGTACTGCGCCGGGCCCGCTTCACCGTGAAGGGCTGGGCGGGCGGCGGCGAGGCAGTGCTCGAAGGCCCCGAATTCGAAGGCGTGCCGCCCTATCCCTGGACAGCCGAGGCGAAGTCCGATCCACAGCCCGTTTGACGGATGGGGCTCACCCGCTAAGCTTCTCGCCATCAGAACAGGGGCGAGGAACAGAAGATGAGCTTTCCGGAATACGCGGCATATGACGGGCTCGGCCTGGCCGAACTGGTCCGCAAGGGCGAGGTTTCGCCAAGCGAACTCGCGGAAGAGGCGATCGCGCGGATCGAAAAGCACAACCCCGCGCTCAATGCGGTCGTGACCAAAATCTACGACCGCGCCCGCGATGCGGCGAAGAAGCCCGCCGCAGGGCCCTTCCAGGGGGTCCCTTTCCTGCTCAAGGATATTCTCGGCGACCTCGAAGGTATCCCCACCCAAGGCGGATCGCGCTTCCTGAGCGGCATTCCGGCAGCGCATGATGCGACGCTGACCGCGCGCTTCAAGCAGTCGGGCGTCGTTATTCTCGGCAAGACGAATGTGCCCGAATGCGGATTGCTGCCGACCACGGAGTCGGCGCTGTATGGCCCCGCGCGAAACCCCTGGAATACGGATTATTCGACGGGCGGCTCCTCGGGCGGCTCGGCGGCGGCGGTTGCGGCCGGCATCGTTCCCATTGCCCACGCCAATGATGGCGGCGGCTCGATCCGAATTCCGGCAGCCTGTTGCGGACTTGTCGGTCTCAAGCCGACCAGGGCACGCAATCCGCTCGGCCCCGATCTCGGCGACATCATGGGCGGCCTCATCCAGGAGCATATCGTTTCGCGAAGTGTACGGGACACGGCGGCCATGCTCGACTGCACCTCGGGACCGGAACTTGGCGATCCCTATTTCGCGCCGCCGAACGCACGGCCCTTCGCCGAAGAGGCAGGCCGCAAGGCGGGCAAGCTGCGCATCGCCTTTTCGGTCACGAACACCGCCGGCAAGAAGGTTCATCCCGACTGCATCGAAGGCACGCTCGAAACGGCGAAGCTCCTGCGCGAGCTCGGCCATGAGGTCGAGGAAGCGGCGCCACCGCTCGCCAACGAGATACTGTCCGGGGCTTTCATGGCGCTATGGGCGTCCGGCCTCGCACTGCAGATCGACGCTTTCGCAATGATCACGGGCAAGCAGCCGAACGACAACGAGATCGAGGGTCTGACCTGGGGCCTCTACCAGGCGGGCAGGCAGGTGACCGCCGTTCAGTACCAGATGGCGATTGCGCAGCTGCAGGGCATGTCCCGCGCGGTCGCACATTTCATGGAACGATACGATGCCTGGATGACACCAACGCTTGGCGCGCCGCCGCTGAAAATCGGCACGATCGACATTCACGAGCGCGACCCTGTGAAGGCCTTTGCACCGGTCATCGATTATGTACCGTTCACCGCCATCGAAAATGCGACGGGTCAGCCCGCGATTTCGCTGCCGCTGCATTGGACGGACGACGGATTGCCGGTCGGGATCATGTTTGCCGGCCGTTTCGGTGACGAGGCAGGCCTCATCCGCCTCGCCGCGCAACTCGAGGAAGCGCGGCCGTGGAAGAACAAGCATCCGAAAGTCTGGAACTAGAAAACCGGGAGGAACGGTAATGAGCTTTGCAGAATATGCGGATCACGACGGCCTCGGCCTCGCCGAACTCGTGAAGAAAGGCGACGTGACGCCGCTCGAACTCGCGGACGCCGCCATCGAACGCGCCGAGCGCCACAACGGAACGCTCAACGCCATCGTCTACAAGGCCTATGACGAGGCGCGCGAGGCCGCGAAAGGCAAGCTCCCGGACGGTCCCTTCAAGGGCGTGCCTTTCCTGATCAAGGATCTCGGCACGGAAGTGAAAGGCTGGCCGCGCACGAGCGGCAGCAAGTTCGTCGCCAATGTCGTGGACGATCACGACAGCACGCTGGTGAGCCGCTTCCGCGCGGCGGGCACGGTGCTCTTCGGCAAGACGAACACACCTGAATACGGCATCACCGGCACGACGGAATCGCGCCTGCTCGGCCCCTGCCGGAACCCCTGGGACCCGAACCGCATTTCGGGTGGCTCATCCGGCGGCGCGGCCTCGGCGGTCGGCGCAGGTATCCTGCCGCTAGCGCACGCATCGGACGGGCTTGGTTCGATCCGCATTCCCGCTGCCTGTTGCGGCCTCGTCGGCATGAAAGTGACGCGCGACCGCAACCCGCAGGGACCGGACGATTTCGACCGCGCCATCGGCTTCAGCGTCGATCATGTGGTGAGCCGCACCGTGCGCGACAGCGCGGCCATGCTGGACGCGACCGGCTACCCCGAACCCGCCTCCCCCTATGCGCCGCCCCCGAAGGAGCGGCCCTATATGGAGGAGATCACGAAAAGTCCGGGCAAGCTCAAGATCGCCTGGTCGAGCGAGACGCCGGGCGGCAAGCCGATCCTGCCGGAAATTCAGGCCGCGCTCGAAAAGACGGCGGACGTCCTGGGCAAGCTCGGCCACACAGTCATGCCGCGCGGTCTCGGCATCGACTATCGCGCCCTCTACCGCGCGCAAGGCGCCGTTTCCGGCTCGAACTTCGCGGCGGGCATGGTGCGCCGGATCGAGGCGATGGGCCGCGAGCCCGAACAGGACGAACTGGAGCCGCTCACCTGGGCAGGCTTCAAGAACGGCAGCAAGCTCACCGGCGCGCAGGCCATGTGGGGCTGGCAGCAGCTTCGCCTGATGAACCGGCAGGTGCTGGCGACTTTCGAGGAGGTGGATGTCTATCTCTGCCCGGTGCTCGGCCAGTTGCAGCCCGAGATCGGCTTCCTCGGGCCGGACCAGGAGGCGCGCGAACTGAACAAGCGGCAGGGGCAGGTTTTCCCCTTCACCCCGCCCTTCAACTTCACCGGCCAGCCCTCGCTTTCCTTGCCGCTCTGGCAGTCGGAAAGCGGGCTTCCCATCGGCATGATGTTCACCGCGCGTTATGCCGACGAGGCGACGCTCTTCCGGCTGGCGGCGCAGCTTGAGAAGGAGCTGCCCTGGAAGGACCGGCGGCCGCAGGTGTGGAATTAGGCGTTTATTAACCCCTTGAAACGTCAGGACTTTTTTATTGTCCACAGGCTACCTCCACAGGTTTTATCGCCATAAGGATTGACAACCGGACCCTTTAGGGAACCTACTGCTCAAACTTGCTCGCATGACGAGCAAGCACCAATTCTCGAACAGACAAATGCAGCAGATGCCGCGCCGCCATAGGCGCGATTGTCGCTGTCTGGATTGCCGCCGGAAGTCGGCGGAGATTTGGGAAATTAGAAGTCGCGTCTTCAAGCAATCCGCCGAAGGTGTTGGACGCCTTTGGCCAATCCTGCTTCCGATAGCACTAACCATGCTCGGCGCAACATCAATCATCGTAGAGAAACTCGGCCCCTCTTGGGCCTTCCTCATTTCCACGCTACAAAGCGCGTCATGACGAAGGACATCGCACCCGTACACATCATCGGCGCCGGCATGGCGGGCTCCGAGGCCACATGGCAGCTCGCGCAGGCCGGCTGCCCCGTGGTGCTGCACGAGATGCGGCCCATCGTGAAGACGGACGCCCACCATACGGAGGGCTTTGCCGAACTCGTCTGCTCCAATTCCTTCCGCTCGGACGACCCGGACCTCAATGCCGTCGGTCTGCTGCACGAGGAAATGCGCCGCGCGGGCTCGATCATGATGGAAGCGGCGGAAGTCGCGCGCGTGCCGGCCGGCGGCGCGCTCGCCGTCGACCGCGACATCTTCTCGGCTTACGTGACGGAGAAGCTCAGCGCGCATCCGCTGGTGACGGTGGAACGCGGCGAGATAACCGGACTTCCTCCCGCCGACTGGGACAAGGTGATCGTGGCGACGGGACCGCTCACCTCCGACGCATTGGGCAAGGCGATCAGTGAAATCACCGGCGCGGACGAACTCGCCTTCTTCGACGCCATCGCGCCCATCGTCTATCGCGACAGCATCGACATGTCGGTGTGCTGGTTCCAGTCGCGCTACGACAAGGAGAGCGCGGGCGCCACGGGCCCGGCAGGCGCGGGCAAGGACTACATCAACTGCCCGATGACGCGCGAGCAATATGAAGGCTTCGTCGAGGCGCTGCTGAGCGGCGGCAAGACCGAATTCAAGGAATGGGAAACCTCGACGCCCTATTTCGACGGCTGCCTGCCGATCGAGGTGATGGCGGAACGCGGGGCGGAGACGCTGCGCTTCGGACCGATGAAGCCCGTCGGCCTCACCAATCCGCACAATCCCGACGTAAAGGCCTATGCGGTGGTGCAGCTTCGCCAGGACAATGCGCTGGGCACGCTCTACAACATGGTCGGCTTCCAGACGAAGTTGAAACATGGCGAGCAGGCGCGCGTCTTCCGCACCATTCCCGGACTCGAGAATGCGGAATTCGCACGGCTCGGCGGGCTCCACCGCAACACTTTCATCAACAGTCCGAACCTGCTCGACGGCATCATGCGGCTGAAGAACGATCCGCGATTGCGTTTCGCGGGACAGATCACCGGCGTCGAAGGCTATGTGGAGAGTGGCGCGATGGGCCTGCTCGCGGGCCGCTTCGCCGCCGCCGAACGCCATGGCCGCGCTGTCACGCCGCCGCCGCGCACGACGGCGCTCGGCGCGCTGCTCGCGCATATCACCGGCGATGCGAACGCCGCGACGTTCCAGCCGATGAACGTGAATTTCGGTCTCTTCCCCGAACCCGAAGTGCCCCGCGACGAAAACGGCAAACGGCCTCGCGGCAAGGCCAAGGCCCCTGCCCGCAAACGCGCCTATACTTCGCGTGCGCTGCGCGACCTCGAAGGCTGGCTGAGCCCTCGCGCGGAGGCGGCGGAGTAATCAGATCCGTTTCGCAAAGCTCCGTCCGATCAGCCGGAGCTGACGCCGGAAGGCGGGCACCTCCACCGGCGTCTTGAACGGGTCGAAGCCGGGCGCGGACATGACGTCCAGATAGCGGTCGCAAAGCGAGGCCGGCAGCAGCGCCGGGAGAAGCGCCGCGTCGTATGATGCGGCACGCGCGGAAGCGAGATGCGCGCGCGCGCGGGCGGCCACATCCATGATCGCGCCGCGCAGTTCCCCGTTCATCCGTCCGGCAAGCACATCATGCGGATCGACATTGCGCGCGAGCAGAATGTCGGCCGGCAGCATCAACCGTCCCTGCGAGGCATGAAGGGGAAGCGCGCGCAGAAGCCCTGTCAGCGCATAAGCGATGCCCGCATGACGGATCGCCTCTCTTGCCGCCTCCCCCTTTTCCGCATCGAGCGCCTGTGCCGCAAGCCGCATCACCGAGGAAGAGGTCGCCTCGGCATAGGCCTCAAGCGCGCCCATATCCTCGAACACGTCTTCGGAGAGATCGCGCTCGCGCGCATCGGCAAGCGCAGCGAGGGCTGCGGGTGAATATGCACCCGCTTCGTGGAGCGCGACGGCAGCGGCATGACCTCGCGTCTCGCCGCGCGGCAAGCCCTCCAGCGTCTCCCGCCACCATTGCAGCCGGATATGACCCATCATCGGCTCACTGACCGTCTCGGCGACACGGGCGATTTCGAGATTGAAGGCGTAGAGCGCAACAAGCGCTGGCCGCTTGAGCGGAGGCGCGAAAAGGAGCGTCAGAAAACGGTCGTGATCATGCGCGCGCACCTCGTCGAGGCATATGCGCATGTTCTCGCTCAACCCGCTCGTGCCGCTTTTCGTTGCCATACGCCGTTACCTAAAGCGAACGGGGCCACCTTCAAGGTGGCCCCGCTACATCCATTCTTCCCGGTCGCGATCAGTAGATGTTCTGCGCCGACACCATGGCGAAGAGCATCGGAATCGAGAGCATCGTGTTGGTCCGCGAGAAGAGCATCGCGGTGCGGGCCGCTGCGGGCTTCTGCTCCGCCGGCGCATCGACCAGCCCAAGCGCGATCTTCTGGTTCGGCCAGATCACGAACCAGACGTTGAACCACATGATCGTGCCGAGCCACATGCCGATACCGATGGCGATGTTCTTCGGGTTTACGAAACCCTCGCTCGCGCCGAGTGTCAGCGCCTCGATGAGATAGAAGTTCATGGCCGCGAGGATGAGGCCCGTAACGATGGTCGCCATGGCGCCCCAGCGGAACCAGAACAAGGCGGCCGGCGCGATCACCTTGCCGATGGCAGGCTTCTGATCGTCCGGAATCTTCGGCATGTTCGGGATCTGCACGAAGTTGAAATACCAGAGCAGGCCGATCCACATCACGCCGCTGATGACGTGAAGCCAGCGGAAGATGAACGCCCAGAAGTTGTGGCCGAGCGCATAGCCTTCCCAGCCATTGAAATTGAGATAGAGCAGCAGTAGGACCGCTGCGAGCACGAAACCGGCAATGACCGTGTTCCGCAGTGATGTCAGTATTGTTGCCATGGAGAGTTCCCCTCTGATTGCCACCCGCCGCAGACGCGGCCGGCGGAGACGGCAAGACGCGCTCCCTGACCCCGGGATGGCATGCCTCATCATCGTGCGACTCAATGTCGCCATCTGCGGAAAAGCTAGGAGCTTCCGGGAAAAAAGCCAAGCCCGGCAAAACCCTACTCAGGCTACGGCAATGAATGCCGCCGCGATTCGCCGATTTTCGGAGAGCATCATGTTGTAGGTGCGGCAGGCGGATCCCGTCGCCATGACGTCGGGGAAGATTGCGTGCGACTCAAGAAACCGCATTGCATCGGCGGAAAGGCGAAGTGTGTCCTCCCCCGAACCGATGACGAGAAAATCGAACCGCCCGGCTGCCTCGATGACGGGCGCAAGCGATGCGGGCGTTATTTCCTCGACCGATTTCGGCATCCACGGATAGAGACCGAGCGGCGTCACGACGATCGAGCCGTCGAAGCGCTGGTCCGCAAGCCGGAAGCCGCCGTCGCCATAAGTGTCGACGGGCGGCTGCCCCTTGAAACGCGGTTTCGTGCCCATAGTGACCGGCTCCGGAGCGATCAGGCCTTGCCGGGCGCCTTTTCCTTCGAAACGCCGCCGAGCCCGCCATTCGTCGCATCGCGCGAGACGCCGACGGCGAGAAGCACCGGCCCGGCGATGAAGATCGAGGAATAGGTGCCGATGAAAATGCCGAAGATCATCGCAAAGACGAAGCCGCGGATGACTTCACCGCCGAAGACGAAGAGCGCGAGGAGCGCCAGAAGCGTCGTGCCCGACGTCATGACGGTGCGCGACAATGTCTGGTTGACCGAGAGATCGATCAGCTCCGCCAGGTCCATCTTCTTGTACTTGCGCAGGTTCTCGCGCACACGGTCGAACACGATCACGGTGTCGTTCATCGAATAACCGACGATGGTGAGAAGCGCCGCGATTGATTGCAGATTGAATTCGATCTGCAACAGGCAGAAGAGTGCGATGGTCGCGAGCACGTCGTGGACCAGCGCGACGACGGCACCGAGGCTGAACTGCCACTCGAAGCGAAACCAGATGTAAAGGAGCATCAGCGCAACCGACACCAGAACGGCGAGAACGCCGTCCTCGACGAGTTCGCCGCTCACTTGCGGTCCGACGACCTCGACGCGGCGATACTCGACCCCGTCGCCGAGCGCGCCCTTGATTTTCTCGACCACGGCCTGCGACGCTTTTTCTGCGTCGTCGCCCTGCGGCGATGCCACGCGGATCAGAACGTCATCTGCCTGACCGAATTCCTGGATTTGAACCTCGCCAAGACCGAGCCCCCCGAGATCGCTGCGGATGCGGCCTATATCGGCAGGACCATCGGTCGCGATTTCGACAAGGATGCCGCCCTTGAAGTCGATGCCGAAATTGAGGCCTCGCGTGACGAGCAGCACCACGGCGGCAACCATGACAACGAGCGACAGCCCCACCGCCACATAACGCCAGCGCGAAAACGGTATCTTCGTGTCGTCGGGAATGAGCTTGAGATGTCTCATGATGTCATGTTCTCCCGGCGCTCACAGGACCAGAGCCTTGGGCCGGCGGCGGCGCAACCAGACCGAGACCATGTAGCGATTGACGGTGAAGGCCGTGAAGACCGACGTGACGATGCCGATGCCGAGCGTGACCGCAAAACCGCGCACCGGGCCCGACCCCATCTGAAAGAGGATCGCAGCCGAGATGAGCGTGGTGATGTTCGCATCGAGAATGGAGGAGAGCGCACGGTTGTAACCGGACTCGATCGCAGGGATCGGGCCTTTGCCCGCCGCGACTTCTTCTCTTATGCGCTCGTAGATCAGCACGTTCGCATCGACCGCCATGCCGATGGTGAGGACGATACCCGCGATACCCGGCAGCGTGAGCGTCGCCTGCAGCACCGAGAGCACGGCGAAGACCATCGCGATGTTCAGGATGAGCGCGATATTCGCAAGGATACCGAAGAAGCCGTAGCTCGCGATCATGAAGGCAACGACGGCGACGGAACCGATAATCGCCGCGATCTCGCCGGCACGGATGGAGTCCGCACCGAGGCCCGGACCGACGGTCCGCTCCTCAAGGACGGTGATCGCCACCGGCAGCGCACCGGAACGCAGAAGGATCGCGAGATTGTTCGCTTCCTGCACCGTGAAGTTGCCGCTGATCTGGCCCTGACCGCCCATGATCGGCTCGCGAATGACCGGTGCGCTGATGACTTCGTTGTCGAGCACGATGGCAAACGGCCTGCCGACGCTGTCGCGCGTCACTTCGCCGAACTGGCGCGCCCCGGTCGCATCGAACCGGAAGTTGACGACCGGCAGCCCGTTGCGCTGATCGAAGCCCGGTTGCGCATCGACGAGGCGGTCGCCACCCACCATGATCCGGCGCTCGACCAGCACCGGCGTCTTGAGCTGATCTGAGGTGTAGAGCAGTTCCGTGCCCGCGGGCACCGTGCGCGAAGCAAGCGCCTGCTGACCGGACATGGCATTGCTGACGAGGCGGAAGTTCATCTTTGCCGTCTTGCCGAGCAACGCCTTCAACTGGCTCGGATCGTCGAGGCCCGGCACCTGAACGAGAATGCGGTCGATGCCTTGTTGCTGGATGACAGGTTCGGTCGTGCCGAGTTCGTCGATACGGCGGCGCACGATCTCGATTGACTGCTGCACCGCGGACTGGACGCGGGCGCGCTTCGCCGCATCGCTGAGCACGATCGAAATCTGCGGGCCATCGGCCGTGATCAGCAGATCGCGCTCCGGCAATGTCGAAAACTGGTTGCCCGCGACGATTGACGAAAGTCCGTCGATCGCGTCGCGCGCCTTTTCAGCATCGGCCGGAGCGGTAATGCGGACGACAACGCTGCCATCCTTGATGCCGAGGCCGGTATAGGGAACGCTCACATCGCGCAGCGCACCGCGCACTTCGTTCACGAGCCCCTGCAGGCGTTCGCGCACCAGCGCGTCGGTCTCGAGACCAAGCAGCATGTAGGAGCCGCCACGCAGGTCGAGGCCGAGATTGATCTGCTGATGCGGAAGCCAGGCAGGCACATCCTGGAGCTTCGACTTCGGCACGAAGTTGGGCGCTGTGTAAACGAGCCCCGCAACGCAGAGAATGTAGATCAGAACGATCTTCCAGCGGTCGAAATGCAGCATGACGGCTTGCCCCCTCCCGGGTGGCTGTGAGCGAGCGGCTTAGGACGGGGAATTCGTATTGGCGGGTACCGGCTCCGATTTGGAACGAACCTCGCTCAACGTGCCCTTGACGACGCGGACGCGAACATTTTCGGCGATTTCCACCGTGATTTCAGCGTCGTCCACCTTGGTAACCTTGCCGACGAGGCCGCCAGCCGTCACCACCACATCGCCGCGGCGCACATTGGAGACCATCTCGCGATGCTCCTTCACGCGACGCTGCTGAGGACGCAGCACCAGGAAGTACATGATCGCGAAAAGCGCAATAAACGGAAAAAGCTGGATCAGAAAGTCCGAAGCGCCGCCGGCTCCACCCATCGAAGTCTCCTGTTCTGGCCGTTCGCACGGCGGAACCGCTTGAACCAAGGGCCGCCTCGCACTGATTTGCGCGGGACTATACCGGCCAGCCGGGCAATTGCAAACACACCCGGCCACCCGGCGTGGACGCAGCTAAGTTTTGGGATATACAGGGATTTCCGGGGTCCGCCCCGGGCCCAATTTCCCGGTTCACGCCATCCCTTGCGAGCACCGTCCATGACCGACACAACCGATTCCGCCGGCTTCCTGAAGCGCATCGCCGAAGCGCTCGAAAGGCTCGCCCCGCCGCCCGCCCCCACGACCGGGCTCGACGAGGCAGACGCGTTTGTATGGAACGCGGAAGAAGGACGGCTCGACCCGGTCGCCGAGGTTGCCCGCGTCGACCTCTCGCTCATCAAGGGTATCGACCGCGTCCGCGACATCCTGCTCGACAACACCCGCCGTTTCGCCGGGGGCCTGCCGGCGAACAACGCCCTCCTCTGGGGTGCGCGCGGCATGGGCAAGAGCTCCATGGTGAAGGCTGCCCATGCGGCCGTGAACGCGGAAACGCCCGGCAGCCTCATCCTCATCGAAATCCACCGCGAGGATATAGAGACCCTCCCCCGCCTGATGACGCAGCTTCGCGTGCATGAGCGCCGCGTCGTCATCTTCTGCGACGATCTCTCCTTCGACCATGACGACACCAGCTACAAGTCGCTGAAGGCTGTCCTCGAAGGTGGCATCGAGGGCCGCCCGAAAAACGTGATCTTCTACGCGACCTCGAACCGGCGCCACCTGATGCCGCGCGACATGATGGAAAACGAGCGGTCGACGGCGATCAATCCTTCGGAAGCGGTGGAGGAGAAAGTCTCCCTCTCGGACCGCTTCGGGCTCTGGCTCGGCTTCCATAATTGCAGCCAGGCCGACTATCTCGACATGGTGGCGGGCTACGCGGCGCATTATGGACTGAAGATAGAAGCCGATGCGCTGAATGCCGAGGCGATCGAATGGTCGGCAACGCGCGGCTCACGCTCCGGCCGCGTGGCCTGGCAGTTCATCCAGGACCTTGCGGGCCGCCTCGGACAGACGCTTGGCTGACGAAAGCTAGCGTCCGATCACCGATTGCGGGTCGATCGCCTTGGCACCCTGCCGAACCTCGAAATGGACCTGCGGCGTCACCACGCTGCCCGAATTGCCGGCCAGAGAAATCGTCTGGCCGCGCGTCACCGTGTCGCCACGGTTCACCAGCAACTTGCTGTTATGCGCATAAGCCGTCATCCATCCGTTGTCGTGGCGGACCAGCAGCAGGTTCCCATAGCCTTTGAGTTCATTGCCGGAATAGGCAACGACGCCGCTTTGCGATGCGCGCACGGGCGCACCCATTTCGGCGGCAATGTTGACGCCGTCATTGTGGAGGCCGTTCGCCTTCGGCCCATAGGTCGATAGGATTTTGCCTTCGACCGGCCAGACGAAGCTCCCCGTGACCGCAGGCGGCGACGGCAACGGGTCTTTTTTCACGGTCGTGTTCGAGGCGGTTTGGGCGGGCGCGGTGGCGGCCGTGCCGGAAGGCCGCGCAAGCGGCACCGGACCGCCGGCGACGGCAACGGGCGCGGAGGCGGCGGGCGCCGGTTCGCGCGACGGCACCTGCAATTTCTGGCCGACCTTGATGGTGTAGGGCGCGGGAATGCGGTTGAGGTTCGTGAGCGAGGTCACGTCCACATTGTACATGCGGGAAATGCTGTAGGCCGTCTCGCCGCGCTGCACGACATGGAAGCGTCCGGCGGGAATTTTCAATCGCTGGCCGACCTTGATTTCATAGGGCGGACGAAGGCCGTTCGTGTCGATGAGCGAACGGATCGGAAGATCGTGTGCGCGGGCAATGCTGTAGACGGTATCGCCGCGCCGCACGACATAGGTGCCGCCCGGCGCCACGCTGTCGACCGGCCGTGAAATGGGGGTCGCGCCCCGGCGCGCGCCCTGCTGCTGGTCCCACCAGGGCCGTTCGCCGCCGCCGCAGGCACCGGCAAGGCCGAGAAGCGCCAGCGTCACCGCCAGCCTCGTCCCTCTCCGCATCCATTCGCGCCGCGCCATCTGGCCTCGCTGCCTCCGCGTCCCGAAACCGCCTTCAGGACTCCTTTGCCACGCCTTCTACAAGCGGCACGAAACGCACCGGCAGAAGTTCCTCACGTTTCACACCATCCCCCGTCCGCTCGATCCGTACAAGCTTCTGCTCTCCCCGGGCACCGGAAGTGGCAACGGGAACAATCATCAACCCGCCTTCCTTCAACTGATCGACGAGCGCCTGCGGAACGGCGGGAGCCGCAGCGGTGACGATGATTCGGTCGAAAGGCGCCTGCTCGGGCCAGCCCTTCGCCCCATCGCCCACCTTGGCCGTGATATTGTGAATGCGCAGGTCCTCGAAGCGCTTGAGCGCATCGTTGAGGAGCGTGCGATAGCGCTCGATCGTGTAGACGCGCCGGCAGAGCCGGGCGAGAACCGCCGCCTGATAGCCCGATCCCGTCCCTACTTCGAGCACCTTCATACGTTCGCCGACGCGAAGCTGCTCCGTCATGTAGGCGACGATATAGGGCTGGCTGATGGTCTGGCCGCACTCGATGGGCAGCGCGTGGTCCTCATAGGCCTGCTTGCGGAAGCTGCCGGAAATGAACTTCTCGCGGGGCACGCGCTCGATGGCGGACAGGACGCGATTGTCGCGAATGCCCTGCCGCCGCAACCCCATGATGAGTTCGATCTTTTCGTGCCCGATTTCGTCCATGGACGTGTCTTCGCTCACGGCAGCCGGTCAGGAGGTCTTGCGCCGCTTGCGCACGGGACCAGCAAGCGAACCGAGCGCTTCGTTGAGCGCTTTCGAGGTCCGTTGATGGGTAAGGTCCATGTGCAGCGGCGTGATGGAAATACGGCCTTCATAGATCGCGCGAAGGTCTGTCCCTTGCGGCGGATTGCTGAGGATACGCTCGAAGCCGAGCCAGTAATAGGGATTGTTGCGCGCGTCGATGCGCTCCTCGACGCGCACCAGCGACTGATCGCGCTTTCCTTGCCGCGTCACTTCGATGCCGGTAACGGAACCGGGAACGACATCGGGAAAATTGATGTTGATGAGAATTTCTTCCGGCCACCCGGCGGCGACAAGCTTCTTCAGAATATCGGGCGCAAACTCCTCCGCCGTCTTCCACTTCACATTCGACTGACCGGAGAAGCCGAAGGCCTGGCTGAGCGCGATGGACGGAATGCCGAGCTGCGTGCCTTCCATCGCGGCCGCGATGGTGCCCGAATAGGTCACGTCGTCGGCGATGTTCTGGCCCCGATTGATGCCGGAGAGGACGAGGTCCGGCTCGGCGTCTTTCATGATGTGGCGCACCGCCATCAGCACGCAGTCCGACGGCGTGCCGCGCACGGCATGGCGCTTCGGCGCCAGCTTGCGCACGCGAAGCGGATTGGCGAGCGACAGCGAATGGGCCGACCCGCTCTGCTCTTCCTCCGGCGCGACGACCCAGACGTCGCGGGAGAGCTTGCGGGCGATCTTTTCCAGCACTTTCAGGCCCGGCGCGTGAATGCCGTCGTCATTGGTGACGAGGATGCGCAAGGAGCCGGATTTGTTTTTTGCTTTAGCCATGAGGCGCAATGACCTCCAGCCCGCCCATGTAAGGCTTGAGCGCCTCGGGAATGGCGATGGAGCCGTCCTCCTGCTGGTAGTTC
>PHEF01000048.1 GCA_002842875.1 Alphaproteobacteria bacterium HGW-Alphaproteobacteria-3
CGTCGGCAATGGTCGTGGCTGCTGCCTTGCTCATGCTCGCTCGCCTCCTCGGAACTGCTTGTCGGGGTTCGTTTGCGCGCGGTCATACAATCTCGACACCTGAATGTCCAATGTTTCCTAAGTTGTTGAAAATATTGAAGTAAAAAACTTCACAAGATTCCCGTGCGATTCTGTTGATTATGTAAATCTTGTAAATTAAAGTGCCCACGACTGCCCGGATCGAGGGCATTTGCATCGGGTTTGAGCCATGGCGTCGGAGAAAAAAGTCTTTGCCGGTCCGCGCGTTAGGCGGCTTCGGCGCGAGCGCGGCCTCACCCAGGCGCGGATGGCAGCCGATCTCGGCATCTCCGCCAGTTACCTTAATCTGATCGAGCGAGACCAGCGTCCTGTGTCCGTTCAGGTGCTGCTGAAGCTTGCCGAAGTCTACGATGTCGAGCTCCGGACGATCGGGGGCGACAATGAAGCGCAGGCGCTGACGGTGCTTCGCGAGATCTTTTCCGACCCCTTGTTCCGGGACGTCGGCCTCAATATCCAGGATCTGCGCGAAATCGCTTCAGCGAGCCCCGCGGCGGCGGATGCGATCTCGAGCCTCTACCGCGCCTATCAGGAGAGTGTCACCAATGGTTCGATGCTCGCGGAGCGGCTGGCCGACCGCGACATGCTGGACGGCGCGGAGGCGCCGGGCCTGCCGCTCGAAGAGGTGCGAGACTTCATCAACAGCCGCAACAACCACTTTCCCGAACTCGACGACGCGGCGGAGCGGCTTTACGCGAGCGCAGGGATCGGTTCCGAGGAGCCTTATGTGGCGCTCCGCACCGCGCTGCGCGATCTTCACGGCGTCTCGACGCGCGTCGCGCCCGCCGATCTCATGCCGCACGAACTCCGCCGCTACGACCGTCACCGCCAGACAATTTTCCTCTCCGAACTCCTGGACCAGCCTGGGCGTTCCTTCCAACTCGCCTATCAGCTCGGCTATTTCGAGCAGTCGCGCGTGATCGAGGACATCGTCGAAAGTTCCGGGCTCGAAAGCGAGGAAGCGCAACGGCTTTGCCGGGTGGCGCTCGCCAACTATTTCGCCGCCGCACTGCTGATGCCCTATGCCGCTTTTCACAAGACGGCGGAAGCGACGCGTTACGACATTCGCCTGCTGGGACGCCGCTTCGGCACAAGCTTCGAGCAGGTCTGCCATCGCCTGACGACGCTGCAGCGTCCGGGTGCGCGCGGCATTCCCTTCTTCCTGATCCGCGTCGACAATGCGGGCAACGTCTCGAAGCGCTTCTCGGCGGCAGGCTTCCACTTCGCGCGCTTCGGCGGAACCTGCCCGCGATGGAATGTGCATGACGCGTTCCGCGTGCCCGGCGAGATCTACACGCAGGTTGTGCAGATGGAAGACGGCACGCGTTATTTCTCCATCGCGCGCACGGTGAGCCGCGCAGGCTCAGGCATCGGCGTGCCGGGCGACCAGTACGTGGTCGGTCTCGGCTGTGAAATCGGTCATGCCCGGAAGGTTGTTTACAGTCAGGGATACGATCTCGACGACGAGCGCGGCGCCATGCCCATCGGCGTCAATTGCAGGCTCTGCGAAAGGCTCGATTGCTCGCAGCGCGCCTTCCCGCCGCTGAAGCATCGCCTCACGGTCGAGGACCATGTGCGTGGCATCTCGCCCTTCGGCATACCGGTGCGCAACGCCGAGGCCTCATAATCCGAGCAGCGACCTCACTCCATATGCGAAGATGGCGAGCGCCGCGACGCTGGCAAGCCAGATGCCCGCGAACCATGCAAGCCTCTTGCCGCGTCCCTCCTCATGCTTGTCATTCATGCTCGTGATGTGCGTAGCCGCCATGCTCGCTCGCCTTGCCGTGGAAGACGCTGTAGGCGTAAACCGTGTAAAGCAGCACCATCGGCAACACGACCGCAACGCCGGCGAGCGCGAAGACGATGCTGGACCGCGTGGCGACCGCATCCCACACCGCGACCGAAGGCGGGATGATGTTTGGATAGAGGCTGATCGCTATGCCCGCGAAGCCCAGCACGAAAAGCCCGATGGATGAGAGAAAGGGCAGAAGCTCGCGCTTCGAGAAGATCGACCAGAAAAGCGAGACGGCGAAGGCCAGCGTAAGCAGCGGGATCGGCGAGAGATAGAGAATATTGACGCCACCAAACCACCGATCCGCGATCGCGGGGCGCAAGAGCGGCGTCATCACGCTCACCGCCACCATCGCGATCAGTGTGCCGCCGCCGAGTACGACGGCTGAACTCCGCGCCCAATCCTGGACATGGCCTTCCGTCTTGTAGATCAGCCAGGTCGCACCGAGGAGACCGTAGCCAACGACGACGCCGATGCCCGTCAGGACCGAGAAAGGTGTCAGCCAGTCGAACATGCCGCCTGCATAGCGCACGCCCTCGACTTCCACGCCCTGCACGAGGGCGCCGAGCAACGTACCTTGCATGAAGGCGGCGATGAGCGAGCCCCAGAAAAAAGACCGGTTCCACAGGTGGGTGCTCGTATGTGCCTGGTGCCGGAACTCGAAGGTGACGCCGCGAAAGATCAGCGCAAAGAGCATCGCCATGACGGGAATGTAGAAGGCGGGAAGCGCGATGGAATAGGCGATAGGGAAGAAGACGAGGAGGCCGCCGCCGCCGAGGATGAGCCAGGTTTCGTTGCCGTCCCAGACAGGGGCAACCGAGTTGATCATGGTGTTACGCGCTCCCTCGTCCGGCGCGAAGGGAAAGAGGATGCCGACACCGAGATCGAAGCCGTCAAGCACCACATACATGAGGATCGCGACGCCGATAACCGCGCCGGAAATGATGGCGAGCGTTTCCATTTTACCTCTCCTCCTATTCCGCGGGCACGACAAGACCGGGGCGCGCGCCCCGGATGGCTTCGGGCTTCTCTTCGGTCTCGCGCGTGGCGAGCGGATCGGGACCGCGACGTACGAGCTTCGTCAGATAGTAGAGATAGGCGCCGAAGAGCCCGCCATAAACGATGAGAAAGAGGACAAGCGTCGTTGCGACGGACGCGCCTGTGACGGATGGCGAGAAGCTGTCTTCCGTGCGCATGGCGCCGTAAACGGTGTAGGGCTGGCGTCCGACTTCGGTGACGAACCATCCCGCGAGCGTTGCAACGAAGCCCGCCGGCGTCAGCGACACGGCAAAACGCTTGAGCCAGATAACGTCGTAAAGTGTGCCGCGCCAGCGCGCCCATCCGCCCCAGAGACCGAGCGCGAGGAAAAGAAACCCGAGTCCAACCATGACGCGGAACGACCAGAAGACGATTCCGACCGGCGGTTGATCTTCCACCGCTACGTCTTTGAGGCCCGGCACGATGCCGGCCGGATCGTGGCGCAGGATAAGGCTTGATCCATACGGGATTGAGATTTCGAGCCGGTTGCGCTGCTCTTTCTGGTCGGGCATGGCGAAGATATGAAAGGGAACGCCGCCTCGCGTCTCCCAGTTTCCTTCCATCGCCGCAACCTTGATCGGTTGATGCTCGAGCGTGTTGAGGCCGTGCTGGTCGCCCAGAAAAATCTGCAGCGGCGCGAGCATGAGTACACCCCACATGCCGGCGGAAAAGGCCTGCCGTGCGACGTCGCGGTGGCTGCCGGTCAAGAGATAGAAGGCTGAAATGCCGGAAACGACGAGCGCCGTCGTCAGATAGGACGCCGTCGTCATGTGCAGGAGACGCCAGGGAAAGGACGGGTTGAAGATGACGGCGAGCCAGTCATCGACGACATATTGCCCGTTGACGAGAGACGCGCCCGCTGGTGTCTGCATCCAGCTATTGGCGGCGAGAATCCAGAAGGCTGAGATCGCCGTGCCGGTCGCAACGAGGCAGGTGGCGAGGAAGTGGAGGCGAGGTCCCACCTTCTGCCAGCCGAAAAGCATGATCCCCAGAAATCCGGCCTCGAGGAAGAAGGCGGTGAGTACTTCAAAGCCGATTAATGGTCCGAGCGCAGGGCCCGTGACGCGCGACCACTCAGACCAGTTGGTGCCGAACTGGTAGGAGAGGACGAGGCCCGAGACGACACCCATGCCGAAGGTGAGCGCAAAAATCTTCACCCAGAAGCGGTAGAGAACGAGCCACGTTTCGTTGTGCGTGCGGAGATATTTTGCCTCGAAGAAGACAAGGAAACCCGCAAGGCCGATCGTCAGTGTCGGGAACAGAATGTGAAAGGAGACGGTGAAGGCGAACTGAAGCCGGGCAAGAATCTCTGCATCGAATGGTGGCATGGCATATCTCTTCCATCGTCGAAGGTATGTGATTGAGCTTACACCTTGCTTCCCGCCGCCCGCAGCCCTGGAGGGTGCCACGAAACGTCACGCGACGGAAGCGCCCACAATTCTCAAATGGATTTGGATCACACACGCGTCAGCGGATCACCCGGGTCGACGGGAAGCGGAGCCCGATGCGCATGCCCGTTTCTGGATCGCGCCGCTTCGCCCGGACGATATCGAGCGTGCCGCCGTGAAGCTCCATCACCTTGCGGGTGAGGGAGAGTGCGAGGCTTTCCTCGCGAGGCGCGCTGCTATCCTCGGCGCTGACGAAGGGATCGTCGGCCATTTCGAAATCGGGAAGCGTGTCGAGTTCCATCTGCACGATCTTCGGGTCGCGCATCTCGTCAAGCGCCACGCGGATACCGCCGCCTTCCTCGCGCACGGTGAGGCGGATGGTTGAGCCACGATGGGCGCAATGAATCGCCTCCGCGATGAGCCGGAAAAGGCCTTGCCGGAGCCGGCGTGCATCGCCACGAAAGCCCGGCAGGCGGTCCGGACAGTCGATCACGATGGAGACGCCTTCCTCAGCGGCATGCTGGCGCTGGCTGGCAACCGCAATGTCGGCGAGCTGGCCCAGATTGCATATCTCGTCGGTGATATCGATCTCGTGCATTTCCGCTTCGGCAATGCCGAGCAGGTCTTCGATCATGTCGAGCAACATGGTGCCGCTTGAATAGATGTCGCTCGCATACTCCTTGTAGCGGTCGGTACCCATCGGTCCGAGGCGCTCGTTCTTCATCATCTCGGAAAAGCCGATGATGTGCGTTAGCGGCGTGCGCAGGTCGTGATTGACGTTCGAGAAGAAGCTCTGGCTGCGCTTGTAGGTTTCCTGGCTGCGCGCCTCCGCATCGTGCATGGTTTGCTCGAGCTTGCGGCGCACTGTAACGTCGTTGAGCGCTGCGACGCGCGCGGGCACACCGCCCCAGCGCGTGTCCACAATACGCATTTCGGCGAGGCGATTGTCGCCGTCGGGCCGCATGATGGTGACGTCGTGTTCGCCCGGATCGCTCGGCAGACCGAAGGGTTTGCCGACGAGATCTTCGCTGGTGCGGCCAAGAATGTCCTGCGCCGCTCCGTTCGCGAAACGGATAGTGCCCTGGCTGTCGAGAATGACGATGGCTTCCGGCGTTTCCTGCACCAGAGTCACGTGCGGCTTCTCGGCATCTGCCGGCTGGGTGGCGTCTACCGGGCGTTCGTCGCGCAGTTGGCGGCGGGTGACGGCTCGCCTGATCGCAAGGCCGAGAGAAAGCAGGGTGTCGATTTCGGCGGAGAGGCAGTCCTCGGCTCCCGCTTCGATCGCCAGGGTCTGAAGCGCTGAGTTGCCCGAACCGATGGCGATAACGGGGGCGTTCGGGCCGAGTGAGACGACGCGGCCGAGAAAGTCGAGTGCTTCGGCATTGCCGTCGCCGATGTCGATGACGAGGGCGTCGATACCGGGGTCGAGCAGCGGCGCGATGCCTTCTTCGGCGATCGAGAATCCGAAAGAGATGGGGCCGGCTTCGCCGGAACTGGAGAGCGTTACGAAGCTGCTGCGCAGCATAGGCGATGGGCTGACGACATGAGTGAAGAGCGCGCGCGGAGCATGCGGACCGCTCGTTCCGGCTGGTGAAGACCTGCTGCTCATTGCGATGCCCGGATGTGCCAAGGTCAAACCCATTTCCAAGCCCCCCTGGGCCCACAACCAAACTCATATAGGCCGACTGAGGCGGCTTTTAGCCGCGTGAGTTAACGATCCGATTCTTTGGTAAACAGAAGGTAAAGGAGGCACCTATTTTGTGGGTGGCTGGTGAGCTTCCTACAAGACCGGGTGACTGGATTAACGATAAAAGCGCCGTTTTTTGGGAGTTTTCCACAGGTTGCGGGGGCGGCCGTTAACTTTCATTTTTCTGCAATCATGGGTCCGAAAATGGCTGGAAAATCATCGTTCTTTCCCTCTTCGCGGCGGAAATTGGGCAGCGCTCGGGAGGCGTGATTCGGTCCGGAGCGAATGCTTGTGACCGGCAGGCCTATGGGCTAGGTATGCGCCCGCGTCGCAAATGGCCGAAGACGCACCTGAAGGCCCGCCCTAAAAGGCAGACCAATGAGCAAGAAAGAGAAGACCTTCCGTCCCAAGGCGCGCGTGCCGAAGGGGCTTCGCGACATGCCCGCGGCGCTCGTGCGTGCGGAGCAGAGGATGCTTGCGCGCATTCGCGAGGTCTATGAGCGCTATGGTTTCGACCCACTGGAGACCTCCGCCATCGAATATGCAGATGCGCTTGGCAAATTCCTGCCCGATGAAGACCGGCCGAACGAGGGTGTCTTTTCCTTTCAGGACGATGACGAGCAGTGGCTCTCGCTGCGCTATGACCTGACGGCGCCGCTCGCGCGCTATGTCGCCGAGAACTACGACGCGCTGCCCAAACCCTTCCGCCGTTATCAGACCGGGCCTGTCTGGCGGAACGAAAAGCCGGGACCGGGCCGCTACCGTCAGTTCACACAGTTCGATGCCGACACTGTGGCAGCGCCGGGCGTCGCCGCCGATGCCGAGATGTGCATGATGGGGGCCGATTGCCTCGAGGCGCTTGGCATTCCGCGTGGCAGCTATCGCATTCGTGCGAACAATCGGAAAGTACTCGACGGTCTGCTGGAGACGATCGGACTCGACGGCGAGCCGGGCAGCGCCACCTACATGACGGTGCTGCGCGCTATCGACAAATACGACCGCCTCGGCCGCAAGGGCGTCGAGCTTCTGCTCGGGCCCGGCCGCAAGGACGAATCCGGCGACTTCACGAAAGGCGCCGGGCTCTCGCCGTCTCAGACAACGGCGGTGCTCGACTATGTGGAGTCGGGCGTGGGCGAGGGTTCGACCGACCGCACCATCGTGCTCGACGGCTGGCGCAAGGTCGTTGGCGAAAGCGTCATTGGCCGCGAAGGCATCGACGAGCTCGCCGAAATGGATGCGCTCTTCACGGCAGCGGGCTACGGCACGGACCGGATCGAGTTCAATTCGTGGATCGTGCGCGGCCTCGGCTATTACACGGGCCCCGTCTTCGAATCCGATCTCCTCTTCGAGGTGAAGGATGAGAAGGGCAATCCGGTGCGCTTCGGCTCCGTAGGCTCGGGTGGGCGTTATGACGGGCTCGTCGAGCGCTTCAAGGGCGTGAAGGTACCAGCAACGGGATTTTCGATCGGCGTGAGCCGTCTTCAATCGGCGCTCGAGCTGCTCGGCAAGCTCGATGTGGAAGACGTAACCGCACCCGTCGTCGTCCTGACGCTCGATGCGGCCAACATGGCGGGCTACCAGACGATGGTCTCGGAACTCCGCAATGCAGGCATCCGTGCCGAGCTTTATCTCGGCGGCTCCGGCATGAAAGCGCAGCTCAAATATGCCGACAAGCGAGGCGCGCCGATCGCCGTCATCGAGGGCGAAGACGAGCGCGCGAAAGGCGAAATCACGCTGAAGGACCTGGTCCTCGGCGCCCAGATGTCGAAAGAGATCGAAGACAACGCGGCCTGGCGCGAGGGCCAGCCGGCGCAGGTTTCCGTGCCTCGCGCGCGGCTCGTCGAAGAGGTCGTCTCGATGCTCGCCCGGCATCGCCCCGTCAGCCGCCACCACGGCTGACCGCCACAATCACTCCTGTCTCGATATTTACCATTTCCATGCTAGATAAGGCTCGGTCCGGAAAGTCCGGCGGGGCCGGGAAGTACTCGATATGTCAGCTGAACCTATGGCAGCACTGGATGGAGAGAGCCTGCGCGCGCGGGAAGCGCTCGGCGCGTCTGTGCGCGGCGGCTTCGAGAAGGCCGGTTATGCGCCCGTTTCGGCGCCCGCGTTGCAACCTGCCAGTATCTTCCTCGACATGTCCGGAGAGGACATCCGCAGGCGCATGTATGTCTTCGCGGATCCGGCTGGCGACGAACTCTGCCTCCGGCCCGAACTGACGATCCCTGTCTGCCGCCTCTATCTCGAAAGCGCGGGCGGGGCGCAGAAGCTCTGCTCGCTGGGTCCGGTCTACCGTTATCAGCAGCGCGGTTCGGCGAAACTTCGGGAATTCACGCAAGCCGGCCTCGAATGTCTGGGCACGGCGGATGCGGAAGCGGCGGATGCGGAAGTGTTTTCGCTTGCGGCCCGCGCGTTGGCCGATGCGGGGCTCGCGAATTACCGGATTGAGATGGGCGATCTCGCGCTTTTCGACGCATTGATCGACGCGTTGGATCTGCCGCCCGGCTGGCGCTCGCGCCTCAAGCGGCATTTCTGGCGTCCCGACTATTTCCGGAAATTGCTGGACCGGCTTGCGGCGGGCGATGCGAGCGAGGAAACGGGCGACCGGCAGGCGCTTGTCTCGGCCATCGCGGGGCTCGACGAGGCGCAGGCGAAGGACGTGATCGAGGACGTGTTGAAGCTTGCGGGCATTGCGCCTGTCGGCGGCCGCACGCTGGAGGAAGTAGCCGAGCGGCTCATCGAGCAGGCCGAGCTTGCCTCCTCGAGCGTGCCGAAAGCGGCGGCCACCCTCATTGCCGATTTCCTCGCTGTGTCGGGCGCGCCGCAGGAAGCGATCGCCCGTGTGCGTACCTTGGCGAAAGGCGCCGGCGTTTCAATCGAGCCTGCCATTGCACGCTTCGAACGGCGCATGGAGCTTGTTGCGAAGAAGGGGCTCGATCTTTCGCGTGCGCATTTCGCGACTGGCTTCGGCCGCAACATGGCCTATTACACAGGCTTCGTTTTCGAATTCCGTGTGGATTCGCTCGGGCCCGACGCAATGATCTGTGGCGGTGGCCGCTATGACGGCCTGCTATCGGCGCTTGGCGCCGGGACGCCGGTGCCGGCCGTCGGCTGCGCTGTCGGCATCGAGCGGTTGCTCGCGGCCGTCGCGAAGGAGAAGGGCCAATGAGCGGAAAACTTGTGATTGGCCTTCCGTCCAAGGGCAGGCTTCAGGAAAATGCGAGCGCCTTCTTTGCGCGGGCGGGCCTCAAGGTGCGTCAGGACGGCGGGCGCGGCTATACCGGCCGCCTCGACGGCATAGCGAATGTCGAGATCGCCTTTCTGTCGGCGTCGGAAATAGCCGGCCAGCTCGAACAAGGGCTGATCCACCTGGGTGTGACGGGAGAGGATCTCATCCGGGAGAAGCTGTCCGCTCCCGAGCGCGACGTGGAACTGCTGTTGCCGCTCGGCTTCGGTCACGCGGACGTCGTCGTCGCCGTACCGCAAAGCTGGATCGATGTCGCCACCATGGAAGACCTCGATGACGTCGCGCTCGCCTTCCACAGGAAGCGCGGGCGCCGGCTCCGCGTCGCGACCAAATATTTCAACCTGACGCGGAACTACTTTGCCGCCCATGGTCTGACCGACTACCGCATCGTCGAAAGCCTGGGCGCAACGGAAGGCGCACCTGCGGCCGGAACGGCGGAAGTGATCGTCGACATCACCTCCACAGGCGCGACGCTGGCGGCGAACAATCTGAAAGTGCTGGACGACGGCACCATGCTGCGCAGCCAGGCAAACCTTGTGGCGAGTCTCGGCGCGGCGTGGAGCGACAAGGCGCGTGCCGCAGCAGGTGAGATTCTCGACCGCGTTTCGGCGCAGGCACGTGCCGCGAAGACCGTGGAAGTGCGCTTTGCAAGCGGCGCGGACGACGCGGCGCTGATCGGCGAAATCGCGAACCGTTTTGACGTGACGCTGCCTTTCGGCGCAAACGCGGCCGGTGCGGTGCGCGTTGCGCATTGCCCTGAGGCGAAGCTCTACGATCTCGTATCCTTCCTCTATGCGCAGGGTCGCGAGACAGTGACGGCCGCCCGGACGGATTACGTATTCGAGGCGAAAAATCCGTTGCGCGAGAGGCTGACCGCGCGTCTCCACGGCAAAGACTAAACGATCATGACAGCGATCCTTGCCGCCGTTACCGCCATCGTGGTTCTTGTGACGGCGACACTTTCCGGCATTTTCGGGATGGCGGGCGGCATGATCCTCATGGCCTTCCTGACCTTCACCTATTCGGTGGGTGCGGCGATGATGCTGCATGGCGTCACCCAGGCCGTGTCGAATGGATATCGCGCCATCATCAACAGGAACGACATCGTCTGGCGGCTGGTGGCAACGAACACGGTCGGCTCGCTCGCCGCCCTTGCGCTGTTCATGCTGGTGAGTTTCGTGCCGGACAAGGCGACCGTCTATCTGGTTCTGGGCGCCATCCCCTTTGTCGCCTTCGCCATACCGAAGAGCTGGGGCCTCGACATCACGAAGCCCTTCGTTGCTCCCGCCAGCGGCTTCGTCGTGACGGCGCTGACGTTGACGGCCGGTGTGGCCGGGCCGATCCTCGACGTCTTCTTCGTACAGAGTCCGCTCACGCGCCATCAGATCGTCGCGACCAAAGCCGTGACGCAGACGCTGCAGCATCTGACGAAGTTGCTTTATTTCGGCGTGCTCGCGGCCCATCTCCTGCCTGCGGCGGGGCTGGACTGGTGGATTTATGCGATGGTGGCGCCGCTCGCCATGCTCGGCACGACGCTCGGCAAGATGCTCCTCGACCGCATGAATGACGGCCAGTTCAAGAGCTGGAGCCGCTATATCCTCTTCGTGCTTGGTGCGTTTCTCATCTGGCGCGGGCTTTCGCTGCTTGTGGGCTGAGAACTCTTCCGAGCGGGGCCGGATCGTAGCGCGGGGCCAGACGGTCGAAGGGGATCGACGCCGCTGCCCCGACCGTGTGCAGCCTGTCAGCGACGTCTTCCTCTATGCGACTTCGGACCTTAAAGTCCCGGCACAGGAAAGCGCGACGTGAGGGCGCGCGTTTGCCTCGCGAGCCTTTCCTCGACTGCACGGTCCCCCTTCGCCGCCAATGCGTCGGCGATGATATCGCCGATCTCCGTCATTTCTTTCTCGCTCATGCCGCGCGCGGTTGGCGCCGGTGTGCCGAGGCGAAGCCCGGAAGGCCGCATCGGCGGGTTCGGATCGTCGGGGATCACCTGTTTGTTGGTGGTGAGGCCGACGCGGTCGAGCGTCTCCTGTGCCTGCGCACCGTCGACGCCGAAGCTTTGGACGGTGTCGATCACGAGGAGGTGGTTGTCCGTGCCGCCGGTGACGAGCCTTACCTGCCGCTCGCTGAGTGCGGCCGCAAGGGCCTTGGCATTGGCGAGTACCTGTTCCGCATAGCCGCGGAAGGCAGGGAGTGCGGCGAGGCGGAATGTAGTGGCGGCCGCCGCGACCTGGTTCATGTGCGGTCCGCCCTGAAGCCCGGGGAAGACCGACGCGTCGATCTTTTTCGCGAACTTTTCCTTGCAGAGGATGAGGCCGCCGCGCGGCCCGCGAAGCGACTTGTGCGTTGTCGTCGTCATCACATCGAAACCGGCGTCGAGCGGATTGCGCATGACATCCGCTGCGATGAGCCCGCCGATATGTGAGACATCGGCCATGGTCAGTGCGCCGGCCTCGTCCGCCACGCGCTTGAAATCCGCATAATCGTAGTCGCGCGGATAGGAGGAATAGCCGCAGACGACGAGCTTCGGTTTCGTTTCTCGCGCGACGATGCGCAGATGATCGAAGTTGATCGCGCCGGTCGAAGGATCGGTTTTGTAGCGCACGAAGTTGAAGAGCCGGCCCATATGGGACACCGGCGCGCCATGCGTCAGATGTCCGCCGTGAGAAAGGTCCATCGCGAGGATCGTATCGCCCGGTTCAAGCAGACCGAGATAGACCGCCTGGTTCATCGGCGAACCCGAAAGCGGCTGCACATTTGCGTGTTCCGCGCGAAAGAGCGCCTTGGCGCGGTCGCGGGCGAGCGTTTCGATGCGGTCGGTATATTCCTGTCCGCCGTAATACCGCCGGCCCGGATAGCCTTCGGAATATTTGTTGGTAAAGGCGGAGCCGAGCAGCGTCAGCACTTCCGGAAAGGCGTAGTTTTCCGACGGGATCAGTTCGAGGCCCGTCCGCTGGCGTGCTTCCTCGCCCTTGAGCGCCAGGAAAATTTCGTTGTCCGTCTGGGCGAGCCTTGTCCGTTCTTGTGAGGTCGTCATGGGGCGGTCTCCTTCGATGCCTGAAAACAAAAAACGCCCGGCCAGCATGTAGAAGTGCTGCCCAGGCGATCGGCTCGAAAGACCAGTCTCCGCGCTCCCCGATGGTTACCCATCTGATATCGCCAGTCGCGCGGAGGATATGTGCGACCGGAAGTGAAGGGAGTAAAGCGCCGCGAGCGGTGGGAGTCAATTTCTTCTCAAAGTCCCAGTATCCGCTTTGCGATGATGTTCTTCTGGATTTCGTTGGACCCGCCATAGATTGACTGCGCTCTGGCACCGAGATAGGCGGCGACGGCGGGCGCGCCGCCCGAGGGAAGGGCGGTGTTGCCTGTCCACGCCGGAGCGACAGAATCCGGGAAAGCCGGTTGCGCGTAAGACCCGTAGGCCTCCATGCCAAGTTCGGTAATGTCCTGCGCGAGTTCTGTCGCGATGATCTTCAGGATCGAGGATTCGTTGCCGGGCGCGCCGCCTTCCGCGACCGAGGAAAGCGTGCGCAGCACGGTAATCTCCAGCGCATCGAGCCGCGCCTCGAGCGATACGAGTTTTTCCACGAAAGCCGGATCGTCGAGCAGGCCGCGTTCTTTTGCACCGGCGCGCGTATTTGCGAGCTGCTTCCGCTTGCCCGCGACATGCGCGTAAGACGTGCGCTCATGGCCGAGCAGGTAGTTGGCATATGTCCAGCCCTTGCCTTCCTCGCCGATGCGGTTTTCCTTCGGTACGCGCACATCCTCGAAGGTAACGCTGTTGAGTGCGTGTTTGCCGTCGATAGTGATGATCGGATGGACGGTGATGCCTGGCGTCTTCATGTCGATCAGCAGGAAGGTGATGCCTTCCTGCTTCTTCTCTTCTTGGGAAGTCCGCAACAGGCAGAAGATCCAGTCGGCATGCTGACCGAGGCTTGTCCAAATCTTGGTGCCATTGACGATGTAATCGTCGCCCTTGGAAACGGCCGAACATTGCAGCGAGGCGAGGTCGGAACCGGAGCCCGGTTCCGAATAGCCTTGCGCCCAGAAGGTCGTGCTGTCGAGAATGCCGGGCAGGAAGCGCTGCTTCTGTTCTTCCGTGCCAAACGTATAGATGACGGGTCCGACATAGAGGAGCCCCATCGGCACGACGTTGAGCGCGCCCGCGCGCTCAAGTTCCTCGTCGAAAATATATTTCTCGTTGGCGGTCCAGCCGGTGCCGCCTGCCGACTTCGGCCAGTTGACGGCAAGCCAGCCCTTCGCGGCCATGGCCCGTTCGGAGCGCTGGTAGTCCTCCTTGGAGGGCGAGGCGCCGCTCGCAATCTTCTCCACGATGTCGCGCGGATATTCGCTCTCGAAGAAGTACCGCACCATCATGCGGAACTCTTCGTCCTTGCCGGAAAATGAGAAGTCCATCTGTCTGCCGCCCGGTTTGAATTTTCTGTTGGCGGCAGTCTAGCGGCATGCGCCACCCCAACGCAAAAGGGCCGGTGTTTCCACCGGCCCTTCGCATTTCGGAGTAGGGAAGCGGACTTAGAAGTCCATGCCGCCCATGCCGCCCATGCCGCCCATACCGCCGGGCATGCCGCCGCCGGCGCCATTGTCCTTCTTGGGGGCTTCGGCGATCATCGCTTCGGTGGTGATCAGGAGGCCGGCAATCGAGGCCGCGTCCTGAAGTGCCGTGCGCACGACCTTGGTCGGGTCGATGATGCCAGCGGCAACGAGGTCGCAATATTCTTCCTTCTGCGCGTCGAAGCCGAAATTGGCCTGCTTCGACTCGAGCACCTTCTGCACGACGATCGAACCTTCGACGCCGGCATTCTCGACGATCTGACGGATCGGCGCTTCGAGGGCCTTGCGGATGATGTTGATACCCGCCTGGATGTCGCGGTTGTCGTCGACAAGCTTGCCGACGGCCTTGCTCGCCATGAGAAGTGCCGTACCGCCGCCGGGGACGATGCCTTCTTCAACCGCGGCGCGGGTGGCATTGAGCGCGTCGTCGACGCGGTCCTTGCGCTCCTTCACCTCGGCTTCGGTGGCGCCGCCGACCTTGATCACCGCAACGCCGCCCGCGAGTTTCGCGAGACGTTCCTGCAGCTTCTCCTTGTCGTAGTCGGAGGTCGTTTCCTCGATCTGCCGCTTGATCTGGCCGACGCGGGCTTCGATGTCCTTCTTCTTGCCCGAGCCGTCGACGATCGTGGTGTCGTCCTTCGTGATCGTGACGCGCTTGGCCTTGCCGAGCATGTCGAGCGTAACCGTTTCGAGCTTGATGCCGAGGTCTTCGGAGATGACCTGACCACCCGTCAGGATCGCGAGATCCTCGAGCATGGCCTTGCGGCGGTCGCCGAAGCCGGGCGCCTTCACGGCCGCGACCTTGAGGCCGCCACGGAGCTTGTTGACGACGAGCGTCGCAAGCGCCTCACCCTCGATGTCTTCCGCGATGATGAGGAGCGGACGGCCCGACTGCACGACCGCCTCGAGGACGGGGAGCATCGGCTGCAGGCTCGTCAGCTTCTTCTCGTGGAGGAGGATGAGCGGCTCTTCGAGTTCCGCCACCATCTTGTCGGCATTGGTGATGAAGTAAGGCGAGAGATAACCGCGGTCGAACTGCATGCCTTCGACGACATCAAGTTCGGTCTCGAGCGACTTCGCTTCCTCGACCGTGATCACGCCTTCATTGCCGACCTTCGCCATCGCCTGGGCGATCATGGCGCCGATTTCGCTTTCGCCATTGGCCGAAATCGTGCCGACCTGCGCGACTTCGTCGTTCGACTTCACCTTCTTGGAACGCTTCGTGATGTCTTCGATCGCCGTGCGGACGGCGATTTCGATGCCACGCTTCAGGTCCATCGGGTTCATGCCGGCAGCAACCGACTTTGCGCCTTCACGCACGATCGCCTGCGTCAGAACCGTCGCCGTCGTCGTGCCGTCGCCCGCCGTGTCGTTGGTCTTGGAAGCGACTTCCTTGACCATCTGGGCGCCCATGTTCTCGAACTTGTCTTCGAGTTCGATTTCCTTTGCGACCGTCACGCCGTCCTTCGTGGTGCGCGGCGAACCGAACGACTTTTCGATGACGACATTGCGGCCCTTCGGACCGAGCGTCACCTTTACCGCATCGGCGAGAATGTCGACGCCGCGCAGCATCTTCTCGCGGGCACTGCGGCCGAATTTGACTTCCTTAGCCATGTTCTCTTGATCCTTCTGAAATCTTGAAGCGGAACGAAGGCCGCAGGGGCTCAACAAAAAAGCCCGCGGCCGTTATCCGGTTGCGAGCCTTATTCGGCGGCGGCCTTCTTCTTGGCACCACCCTCGAGCACACCCATGATGTCGCTCTCTTTCATGATCAGCAGGTCCTGGCCGTCGATCTTGACCTCGGTGCCCGACCATTTGCCGAAGATCACGCGGTCGCCTGCCTTGACGTCCGGCGCGATAACCTTGCCGTCATCGCCGCGAGCACCCGGGCCCACCGCGACGACTTCGCCCTGCGAGGGCTTTTCCTGAGCCGTGTCCGGAATGATGATGCCGCCGGCGGTCTTGGATTCTTCCTCGACCCGGCGCACTACGACGCGGTCATGCAGAGGACGGAACTTCATCTCTGGCTTCTCCTGCTGGCACGGGCTTGGGGACCTGGCGGAGGCCCGTTCGCGATCCTGGAAATTCGGTCCGAACCCCGACGTGGCGGGATGGAAGCCCGAACGCGCCGGCTAAGCTCTGAGGCCGCGCAATGTCAGTTTGATGATGGCGGTGAGCCGGGCGTGAAACATCTTTTCATCGGGCGCCTTTTCCGCGCCGTACGCCGCGGCGATGAGGGCATCGACCGTAGCTTCCTCGGTGAGGCCCACGGCGTTCAGATCGAGTTCGCCAGACGCGACGCCGCCCCGCACGAGGTGCCGCACCGCATTGTAGAACCGGTCATACACCTCCCCGAAGACGTCCTCGGAAAGACGCGAGCCGCTGTCGACAAGCTCCGCCGCGTGCGGGCTCGATAGAATCCAGCGGTAGACGAAACCGAGCTTCGCTTCCATGAGGGCCGTGAGCTTCGGTTCGAGCGGCAGGTCGAGCGCCTCCGCTCTGGCGACGCCTTCTCCAACCTGTTCGGCGAGCGAGCGGCAGATGGCCTCGAAGAGTTCATCCTTGCTCTTGAAATAGAGATAGAGCGTGCCCTTGGCGACGGCGGCCGCGCGCGCGATGTCTTCCATCGAGGTGCGCCGGTAACCGTAGTGACGAAAAAGATCGAGCGCAGCGGTGAGGATCACTTCCCGCTTGTCCGTTCCTGCCGTCTTTTGCGCGGCAGCGCTGCTTTGGGCCTTCGACATTATTTCTATCGTCTCTATCTTCCGTCGTCCGGACCTGGAAGGGAATGTCCGGACAAGGGCCGGAGCTTCCCTCGGCCACTGTAGCATCTTTGCCGGAAAACAGCCTTGTCCCTGAGCGATGGAATTTCAAGCCGTCGCGTGCTGCGGCATTTGTGCATTGCGCGCGGGGTTGTAGGATGCGGCCGCACAATTTGACCGAGGGACCCCATGACAATCGAAGCGGTTGCAGCAGCGAAGGCGACGATCGGCGCGCCCGGATCGAGAGCGCTGATCCCGACCCCGGCACTGGTGCTGGATCTCGACGCCTTCGAACGCAACGTGGCGCGCATGGCCGAACACTGCAAGGTAAACGGCCTTTCCATCCGGCCCCACGCGAAGACGCATAAATCCGTCGCGATCGCGAAAGCGCAAGTGGCGGCGGGCGCGCTCGGCGTCTGCTGCGCAAAGCTTGGCGAAGCGGAAGCGATGGCAGCGGGCGGGATTGAGAGCATCTTCATCACATCGCCCGTCGTAACGGCGCAGGGCCTCGACCGGCTGATGGCGCTGAACGCGAAAATCCCGGACCTCATGGTTGTCGCCGATCACCCCGACAATGCGCGCGCGCTTGCGGCCGCCGCATCGGAGGTGAAACGTACATTGAAGGTTCTGGTGGACCTCGATGTTGGCCTTCACCGCACGGGCATCCGCCCAGGCGACGAGGCAACGGACCTTGCCGAACTGATCGACGCCGCGGAGTTTCTGGAACTGCGCGGGCTTCAGGCTTACGCAGGTCACCTGATGCACATTCACGATTTCGCGGAACGGCGCGAGAAATCGCTGGCCGCGATGAAGGTGCTCGGCGAACAGCGAGATGCATTGAAGACAAAGGGTCTTTGCTGCGACATCGTTTCCGGCGGCGGCACGGGAACCTACAACATCGATCCGGAAGCAACGGTGCTGACCGAGTTGCAGGGCGGCTCCTACATCTTCATGGACAAGCAGTATAATGACGTCGCGCTCGGCAACGGCGCGAGCTTTCCCTTCGAGACCTCGCTCTTCGTGCAGATGTCGGTTGTCTCGAACAACACGAAGAACCTCGCGACGACGGATGCCGGCTTCAAATCCTTCTCGACCGACGCCGAACCGCCGAAGCTTCTTTCCGGCGCGCCGGAAGGGGCAGGCTATTTCTTCTTCGGCGACGAGCAGGGCGGCATCCTGCTGCCCGACGGCGCGCATCTTCCATTAGGCAGTGTACTGACGGCCATGACGCCGCATTGCGATCCGACGGTGAACCTCTACGATTTCTACCATGTCGTGAGGGGCGACCGGCTGGTCGACATCTGGCCGATCGAGGCGCGTGGAAGAAGCGCCTGACGGGTGGGCCGACCGGGGATAAAAGGCCCCGAAAACGGCCGGCTGTCATCGAAATGTCATCGAAACGTCACATAAGCCGAAAGAGCCCCTTTCGGGTAGCTGAGATGCTGCCCGGAGGAGGCGTATCCCCGTATTTCTGCGATTTCCCGAAAAAGCACGATAGAGACGAAGAAGGGGCTTGACCGGTCTCGTCCTCATCAGTATTGTGAGTGAATGATCACTCGCAACGAGAAGCCTGGCTCCAAAACCCGCGACCGCATCGCCGATGCGTCGCTCCGTCTTTTCGTGTCGCAGGGCATCGCCGAAACGACGACGCGCGACATCGCGAAGGAGGCGGGGATCGCCGAGGGGACGATCTACCGGCACTTCGAAAGCAAGGAAGCGCTGGCAGCGGAAATCTTCATGGAGACCTTCATGCCGCTTTCGCGGGCGCTGGTTCTCCTGGAGGGTGACAGCGGCCCGATTCTCGACAGGATCGAACGGACGGTCGAACATTTCTACCGGCTCTTCGACGAGAACCCGACGCGCTGGGTCTATGTAATGACCTATCAGACGGGGCGGCAATCGAAACTACCGCCGAACACGCCGACGCCCTATACGCTGATGCTGAAGATGATGAAGGAGGGGACGGCGAGCGGCGAGCTCGCCGAGGCCGATCCGGACCTTCACACCCAGATCGTGCTGGGCATGATCACGCAGCCCGCCATGGGCATCGTTTACGACGAACTCGATGGACCGCTCGCACCCCGCGCAGGCGAGGTGATGCAGGCGATCCGCAAGGCCCTGCTTCCCTGACCCGAATTCGAATTGCCGGTGAGAGAACAGGGCGTTCCGGCCGGCAAGGTAGTGAGTGAGTGTTCACATCAACTTGACGCAGGAGACTGACCATGAGAACGCTTTTTGTTGCAGCAGCTTTTCTTCTCGCCACCACGATGGGTGCGCATGCCGATAGCGCTTCGGGCGCGCAGGTCTCGGCCGATTTTTCAGGCGCGGTAGGCGACTCGGTGGCGAAGGGCACGGCGATCGCCGCCGCCCCGCCAACGCGCAGATGAGCTCTGCCGCGAGCGCGATCGAAACCCCCGAACGCGTCATCCCCTTCGCAAAGAAGGTGGAGCGCGAACTCGGCCAGCGCGGCGCCCTCGTCGCCATCGTCTCGCGCATGGGCCGCGACCCGAAGCAGATGCCCGACGGCATCGGCGACTACACGCATGTCGGCATCTGGGTCTATTCGGAAATGACCGCCGCCGACGGGCGCAAGGTGAATGGCTATGCCGTCTACAATCTCTACCAGGTGGCGGGCGACGAAGGCCGCAGCGAGCTCAAGCAGGATTTTCCCGCCGAGTTCTTCCCTCGGTCTTCGACCTGAAGACGGGCATCGTGATCCCGACGCCGGAAGTGCAGGCGGAAATCCTCCGGGTACTGAATTCGAAGACTTACGCGGATCTCCATGTGCCGGCTTACTCCGTCGTCGCCAATCCTTATGACTGGCAATATCAGAACTGCACCAACTTCGTGATGAGCGTGCTGGTCGCGGCGATCTATGGCACGGATGACCGGGCGGAAATCACGCGGCATCTGCGCGCCCATTACGAGCCGCAGACGGTGAAGCTCTCGGGCATCACCCGGGCCGTGGGTTCGATCTTCGTGGATGGCTTTGCCACCGCCGATCACAGGGGCGGCCCGCTAAAGATCTCGACCTTCGACTCGATTGTTCGCTTCCTCACGACCTACGGCATGGCGCAAGCTGTGCTGGAAGTGACGGAAGAGGGCATCGTGGAGAAACAAGTCGCGCTCTGACGGAAACAGGCGAAGAGACTGCGCAAGGCCCGGTCGGAAACGTCCGAGCCTTTTCCGTGTCGTTCCCTGGCCATGGTTCCTTCCTTCCCTCAAGGGGAGGGTGGGAAGTGCTTATCGGCCTCTCAGCTCCTTCTCCAGTCGTTCCCACATCGGGCGGCAATCGACGACGCTGCCTTCGCGCATGGCGCGGTCGGCGGCCATGACGGTGAGGCCGGCGACCATCGCGTCGTAGACCTGGACTGGGAAGGGCGCGCCGTCGAGGAGATGGGCGGCGAGGTGGCGGCCCATCTGCTCATCCGAACCGTAATGGCCCTCGATGCTGGCGGGAAATTCCTCCGTCTGCGGATCGCTCGTGCCGAGCGCGTCGCGGAAGGTGAGGCGGTTGGTCACGAGGTCGGCTTCCATCGCGCCATCGGTCCCTGCGAAATACCAGCGGCGCTGAAGGATGCCCGCATGGGTGTTGGCGTGGAAGGACAGGCGCACGCCGTTCTCGTATTCGATGAGGGCGGTCTGATTGTCCGCGACATCGGCATCGGAACGAAAGACGCTTTCACCGGCGTTCCAGCCCGCGCGCCAGAGTTCGTAAGGCACCTCGCCGCCGGCATAGCGGCGTTCGGCCAGCGCTTCATTCTCCGGCGTGAAGATGGAACGGCCGCCGAAACTTGCGACCCGCGCGGGAAGCGCGCCGGCAAAAAGCCGGTAGAGGTCGAAATCGTGGCAGCATTTGTCGAGCAGGAAGGACCCGGCATGAGCCTCGTGGCGGCGCCAGTCGCGCATGAGGAAGGCGCCATGCTCGGGATGAAGATGCTCATTGCCTTCGAAGCTGACGAGGCGGCCGATGCCGTCGGGTCCGAGGCGGCGCGCGACGGCGGCGACGAGCGGCGAGGAACGGAGCACCAGGCCGACAAGAACCGAGGACTGTCCATGTTCGCGCAAGAGCCGCGCCAGCGCCCATGTCTCTTCTTCCGTGCGCACGACCGGCTTCTCGCTGAAGACGCGCGCGCCCGCCGCGAGCCCTGCGCTTATGTGATCGAGATGCAGGTGGTTGGGCGAACCGACCATGAGGAGATCGGGCTTCTCGGCGGCGAGCATCGTCTCGACATCGCCGTAAGCGGTGCCCGCATCGAGCCCGCGCTTCTCGAGCATGGAGCGGCCGATGGGTGCGGGATCGGCATGGGCGACGATGCGGATATGGGGGGCTGCGGCGGCAAGATGGCGGATGACGGTCGCAATGCGCCGCCCGAGCCCCGCGACGGCGATGGAGAAAGTGCCGCTTGTCTTCATGATTGCGATTTCTAGCTGTTAGGATGTGTTGTTGCGAGGATGTTGTATTACAGGAAGGCGGCAGCATACCCCTCAACCCTCTCACAGGGGAGGCCGGGAACGATGGACCTGCAATCTAACTGCCTCCTTCGTCATCGCGAGGCCGCTGAAAGCGGCCGTGGCGATTCATAGAGCCGTCAACATTGTCGAAAGCGCCCTATGGATTGCTTCGTCGCTTCGCTCCTCGCAATGACGAACGAGAGAGTTATTCCCTGAAGCAGTGCCGGTTAGAATTTCCGGCAATCGTTGAAGTGTGAGATTCGGGCAAACACCCGGCGAAAGGAAATGCAGGCAATGCGTATCGGAATCCTCACCGGCGGCGGCGACGTGCCGGGTCTCAATTCCTGCATCAAGGCGGTGACGCGGCGCGCCAATGAACTCGGCTGGGAGGTGATCGGCTTTCGCCGCGGCTGGGCGGGGCCGATGAGCTACAATCCCGACGATCCGGAAGGCAGCGAGCAGCACCTGATGCGGCTCGACGGCGAAGCCGTGCGGACCATCGACCGCATGGGCGGCACGGTGCTGCATACGACGCGGACCGACCCGCAATGGATGGTCGAGGAAAAGCTGCCGGATTTCCTGAAGGGGAAATTCAAGCTGTCGGACAAGGGCACGGTCGACACGACGCCGCATATCCTGCGCGTGTTCGAGCATCTCGGCATCGACGTGATGGTGACGATCGGCGGCGACGGTACGCTGAACTACGCCGCGCAGCTTCACCGCGAAGGCATGAAGGTGGTGTCGATCCCCAAGACGATGGACAACGACGTTTTCGGCACGGATTACTGCATCGGTTTCTCGACCGCGGTTTCGCGCTCGGTCGAATATATCAACGCGCTGCGCACCTCGACGGGAAGCCACGAGCGCATTGCCGTGGTGGAACTCTTCGGCCGCCATTCGGGCGAGACGGCGCTGCTGGCGAGCTACCTCGCCGATGCCGACCGGGCGATCATTGCCGAAGTGCCCTTCGACCCGGCGCGGCTCGCCGAACTCCTCGCTGCCGACCGTATGGAAAACCCGGCGCGCTACGCCATGGTGGTGGTATCGGAAGGCGCGAAGGTGGAAGGCGGCAAGGAAATGACCTACGGCCAGGCCGACGAATACGGACGCAAGCGGCTCGGCGGCATCGGTCATCTGCTGGGCGAGGAACTGACGAAGGCGACAGGCATCGACACGATCACGCAGTCGCTCGCCTATCTGATGCGCGCGGGCGCTCCCGACGCGCTCGACCAGATGGTCGCGAAAGGTTTCGGCACGCTTGCCGTGCAGGAGATCGCGGAAGGGCGCACAGGCTTCATGACGGCGCTGCGCGACGGCAACTACGCGACCGTGCCGGCGGATGTCTGCGCGAGCGGCCGCAAGCGCGTCGATGTCGATGCCTTCTACGACGCGCAAGCTTACCGTCCGCGCATCGCCCGCGTGCTGGGCACGCCGATGTATTTGTATTGAGGGGTGGCTGTCTCTGGCCCTGCCAAATGCGTCATGGCCCGCTTCATGCGGGCCATCCACGTCTTTGCCACGGATACCAGAAAGACGTGGATGACCCGGACAAGCCGGGTCATGACGAATTAGAGAAACGGAATGGAAACTCCCCCTACCGCTTCAACTGCATGGTCTGGCGGCCTTGTTCGTCGTCGCTGCCGATGATCTTGAAGCCGAAGTGCTGATAGAGAGAGTGCGCATCGTTGGTGGACAGCATGATGCGCGTGACCGAGGCGAGCGCCGGATCGTTCACCATCGTCTCCACGAGCCATTTGCCGAGCGCGTTGCCGCGATGGATCGGCAGGATATAGATGTCGCTCATCCAGGCGAAGCGCGTGATATCCGTCACCATGCGGCCGAAGCCGGCCTGTTCGCCATCCGGCGAGTAGAGCCCGTAGGCACGGGAATTCAGGATACTCGTCGACAACGCATCGGGCGAGACGTCGCGCGCCCAATAGGTTGCGCCGAGCATCTTGAGAATGGAATCCATGTCCAGACGGGACTTGTCGGTATTGATTTCAAATCCGTGGCGTGTCCAGGAAGAGATTTCGGTAACACTCATACGCTTACTCGTCGACTTTCTTCTTGTTGTTTACTGGTCCGGAGGTCCCTTTATTATTTGGCCCCCGCGCGCTGAGCATAGATCCACGCTTCCTCCGCAAGCGGACGGACATTTGCCGCCATCTGCTTTGCATGTTCACTGGATGCTGTACCGTCTCTCACCCGCCCCGCGATTCCCTGAAGAATACCGGCAAGACGAAAGAAATTATACGAAAAATAAAAATCGAGATTTTCGATGCCGGGACGGTTCGTCCGCTCGCAATACATGGCGATATACTCATCGAGGGTCGGGATGCCGAGCGACTTGAGGTCCGCCGTCCTGATCGAGCCGGTGCCGCCGCCCGTGCCCTGGCCGGGCATGACCCATTGCATCAGGCTGTAGGTGAAGTCGCCGAGCGGATGGCCGAGCGTCGACAGCTCCCAGTCGAGCACGGCGATGACCTTCGGCTCGGCGGGATGGAGCACCGTGTTGTCGAGGCGGTAGTCGCCATGGACGATCGAGGTGGATGCGTCCTGCGGCACATTCTCCGGCAGCCATTCCATGAGACGGTTCATCGCCGGAATGGTTTCCGTTTCGGAGGCGGTATATTGCTTCGACCAGCGCGAAATCTGGCGCGCGAAGTAATTTCCGGGCTTGCCGAAATCGCCGAGGCCGATCTTCTCGTAATCGACCGTGTGGAGGCGGGCCATCGTCTCGTTGAGCGAGGCGTAGATTTTCCAGCGCGTCTCCTTGTCCTGGGCGGGCATCAGCGGTTCCCAGAGCACACGGCCTTCCACCATGTCCATGATGTAGAACATGGTACCGATGACGCTGTCGTCCTCACACAGACAATAGGTGCGCGGCACGGGAAAGCCCGTGGTGCCGAGCGCGGTGATGACCGTGTATTCGCGGTCGACCGCGTGGGCGGAGGGGAGGAGCTTTCCCGGCGGCTTGCGGCGCAGCACATATTTCCGCTTCGGCGTGACGAGCTGATAGGTGGGGTTCGATTGCCCGCCCTTGAACTGGCGGACGGTGAGAGGGCCTTCGAAGCCGTCGACATGGGCGGCCATGTAGTCCTCGAGGCGCTTCTCGTCGAACTTGTGGCTGTCGGCCACGTCTTTCGTGCCGGAGAACTGCTCCTGGCGGCTTGCTTCTGCGTCGCTCATCTTCGTTTCACTCCCCGTATTGTTTATTCCGTGTACGTATTCCGAATGTCCGCTCCTCACGCGCCCTGCTTTTCGCGCTCGATGGCGCGGTAGCCGATGTCGCGGCGGCAGAAGCCTTCCGGCCAGTCGATCTTCGCGACGGCCTCATAGGCGCGCGCCTGCGCCTCGGCCGTCGTCGCGCCGGTGGCGGTGACGTTCAACACGCGCCCGCCCGTCGCATAGATGTGGCCGCCCTCGGCCTTCGTGCCGGCATGGAAAATCTGTACATGGTCGAGCGCGGCCGCGCCGGCGAGACCCTTGATTTCGGTGTTCTTGCGATAGTCGCCCGGATAGCCGGCGGCGGCCATGACCACGGTGAGCGCAACCTCGTCCTTCCAGCGTATGTCGGCCCTGTCGAGCGTGCCGTCGTGGCAGGCCATGAGCATCGGCACGACATCGGACGCGAGCCGCATCATCAGCACCTGGGTTTCGGGATCGCCGAAGCGCGCATTGTATTCGATGAGCTGCGGCCCTGACTTCGCGATCATCAGGCCCGCATAAAGGACACCCTTGTAGGGCATGCCCTTGTCGCGCATGGCGCGCACCGTGGGCTCGACGATCTCCTTCATCACGCGCGCGGTGAGTTCGGGCGTCATGACGGGGGCGGGCGAATAGGCGCCCATGCCGCCCGTGTTCGGGCCTTCGTCATTGTCGAAGACGCGCTTGTGATCCTGCGCGGCGACGAGGGCGCGCACATGCGTGCCGTCGCACAGCGCGAAGAAGCTCGCCTCCTCGCCTTCGAGGAATTCCTCGATCACGACTTCGGCGCCCGCATGGCCGAAGCGGCCGCCGAGAATGCTGTCGATGGCGGTCTCGGCCTCGGCGAGCGTCATCGCGATGATGACGCCCTTGCCGGCGGCGAGCCCGTCCGCCTTGACGACGATGGGAACGCCCCTGGCGGCGATGAAGGCCGCACCAGCGGATCCTCAGGCCCGACCACGACGAAGCCGATGTCCTTCTCGCGGACGAAGCGGACGATCGCGTCGAAATCGAGCGCGGAGAGGGGGACGCATTCGGCGACCTGCGCGATGCCGCCATTGCCGGGCGCGCAATAGAGGGTGCCGCATTCCGGGCTTTTGGCGATGGCCCAGCACAGAGCGTTTTCCCGGCCGCCGGAGCCGATGACGAGAATATTCATTCGGGTTGCCGTTTCCTGGTGGTCTGGCCTTCGGCCACCGGGGGGTTGGGGCGCGAAGGCGTCCCTTGTAACATGGGGTTTCGCTCCGGCAAACCGGCGCGGCCTGACCCCCGCAAGCCCTCGCAATGGCTCCAGAAGAGCCGGAAAAAAGCTTATGACCCCTCCGGAAAGCGCCGACGGCAACGCTCACGAATTCTCTGTCAGCGAGATTTCCTTCGCGCTGAAACGGACAGTGGAGGAGACGTTCGGCCATGTCCGCGTGCGCGGCGAGATTACCGGCTATCGCGGGCCGCATTCCTCCGGCCATTGCTATTTCGGGCTGAAGGACGACAAGGCGCGGATCGACGCCGTGGTCTGGCGCGGCGCCTTCGGCAAGCTCCGCTTCAAGCCCGAAGAGGGCATGGAGGTGATCGCGACGGGAAAGCTCACGACCTATCCCGGAAGCTCCAAATACCAGATCGTGATCGAGCATCTGGAGCCGGCGGGCGTCGGCGCCTTGATGGCGCTGCTGGAAGAGCGGCGCAGGAAGCTCGGCGCCGAAGGCTTGTTTGCGCCGGAGCGGAAGAGGCCGCTGCCCTTCCTTCCGGACGTGATCGGCGTGGTGACGAGCCCGACCGGCGCCGTGATTCGCGACATTCTCCACCGCCTGCAGGACCGTTTTCCGCGCCGCGTGATCGTCTGGCCGGTGCGCGTGCAGGGCGAGACGAGCGCCGCCGAGGTCGCCGCCGCCATCCGGGGCTTCAACGCGATGGAGAAGGGTGGCGCGCTGCCCCGGCCCGATGTGCTGATCGTCGCGCGGGGCGGCGGCTCCATCGAGGATCTGTGGCCGTTCAACGAGGAGATCGTGGTGCGCGCCGCCGCCGCAAGCGAAATCCCGCTCATTTCGGCGGTGGGCCACGAGACGGACACGACGCTGATCGACTTCGCCGCCGACCGCCGCGCGCCGACGCCGACGGCGGCCGCCGAAATGGCCGTGCCGGTGCGAAGCGACCTCATCGCCGATGTGAGCGACAAGGGAACGCGGCTCATGCGCGGCGAGAGGCGGCTCGTCGAGGATTGCCGCACGCGGCTCTCGGGGCTTTCGCGCGGCCTGCCGAGGCTCGCCGATCTCGTCGCGCTGCCGCGCCAGCGCTTCGACAATGCAGCGGACAAGCTTGGCCGCGCACTCGTCCGCGCGACGGAGGTGAAAGGCGCCGCCTTCCACCGTATCGAGGGCAGGCTCTCCGACCGGCCGATCCAGCAGAAGATCGAAACCGGGCGCAAGGCGCTGCCGCAGCTTCTGGAACGGCTCTCGCGGGCGGAGACGCGCCATCTCGGCGACCTCGCGCGCCGCCTCGACGGCACGGGAAAGCTGCTGGAGAGCTACTCCTATCATGGTGTGCTGAAGCGCGGTTACGCCGTGGTGCGCGATGCGGAGGGCAAGCCGGTCCGCACGGCGGCAGGGCAGAACGCGGGCGACGTGCTCGACATCGAATTCGCGGATGGACGCCTCGGCGCCGTGGTCGCGCAAGGTGGCGCGCCGAAGCCGCAGCCGAAGAAGGCGGCGAGAAAAGACGGCGGCAAGCAGGGGAATTTGCTCTAGCCCGTCATTGCGAAGAGGCGAAAGCCGACGAAGCAATCCATTGAGCGATGACGACGGCGTCTGCCGCTGTATGGATTGCCACGCCGCTTCGCGGCTCGCAATGACGAGGTTGGGGAATTTTGCGCCCGTGCCGCGAGCGCTGTAAGGTGCGTCCGAAAGGTGTCCGAAAGGTAGTAACATGAACAGGATCGACAGGCCCGGCAGCGGCGAAGCGGAACTCGTCTATGGCGACGGGGAATTCCATATCGTGCGGCCGGGCGCCTATGTGACATGCGCGGTGACGGGTGCGCATATTCCGCTCGACGAACTGCGCTACTGGAATGCCGACCTGCAGGAGCCTTACGCGACGCCGGAAGCCTCGCTGAAGCGTATGCGCGAAAAGGGGATGGCCGGCTGATGCGCGCCCGCAAGCGCCTCTTCGGCTTCCTCGCAAGCTTCTTTCTTCTTTCCTTTCCGGCGGCGGCCGGCACGCTCGAAATTTCCGGCAACATGGTGCAGGGCGGGCTCGCGATTGGCCGCACCGCACCGGGCGCGGAAGTCTCGCTCGACGGCATGATGCTCGACGTGGACGCGGACGGCATCTTTGCCGTCGGCTTCGACCGCGACCAGAAGCCGGCCGCGAAACTGCGCATCTCCTATCCGGACGGCACGGCGGCGGAACACGAACTCGTCATCGCGCCGCGCGAATGGCAGATACAGCGCGTCGAGGGCGTGCCGCAGAAATATGTCTCGCCGCCGCCCGAAGCGATGGCGGCGATCGCGCGGGCCACGAAGTTGAAGGAGGAAGCGCGCAAGACCCGCGCCGGGGGAAGCCGGTTCGCAGAAGGCTTCATCTGGCCGGCGACGGGTCCGATCTCCGGCGTCTTCGGTTCACAACGCTATTACAATGGCGAACCGCGCCGCCCCCATTACGGCGTCGATGTCGCGGCGCCGACCGGCACGCCGATCCGCGCGCCCGCGGGCGGCGTGGTGACGCTCGCCGAACCGGACATGTATTTCGAGGGCGGGCTCGTCTTTCTCGATCACGGCCAGGGCGTGACGACGCTGACCATGCATATGAGCCGCGTCGACGTGAAAAAGGGCGACCGCGTCGAGCAGGGCGACGTCATCGGCGCCGTGGGCGGCACGGGCCGCGCGACGGGGCCGCATCTCCATTGGGGCATGTACTGGCGCGGCGCCTGGCTCGACCCGCAACTGCTCGTGGGACCGATGCCGAAGAAGACGGACGCCACCGGCGGAAACTAGCGCACGCGCCGCCGCGCCGGCTTCTGCTTCGTCCAGCGATTGTGGAGCCAGAGCCATTCATGCGGACGTTCGCGGATGCGCTCTTCGAGAAAATCGTTGAGTTCCTGCGTGATGCGCATGACATCCTCAAAGGCATCGGCGCCGGGCCGCGCCGCGATCGGATTGTAGACGGTGACGCGGAAATGCGCCCCCTTCACGCGTTCGATGCAGGCGGGAAAGATCGGCACATTGTAGCGCACGGAGAGGCCTGCGGGCGCGCCGGTCGTCATGGCGCGGTGGCCGAAGAGTTTCGCCTCGATGCCGTCGTTCATCTTCTGGTCGACGAGCATGGCGATGAACTTGTCTTCGCGGAGCAGTTTCACGAGCGTGCGTGCGCCGGGTCCGCCCTTCGGCACCTGCACGGCCCGCGTGACGCGCTCGCGCAGGCCGATCATCCATTCGTTGACGTATGGATTGTTGGCATGCCGATAGACTTCACCTCCATCGAGGTCCTCGAACTGCATCGCAACGGGAAGGATTTCCCAGTTCGCGAAGTGGCCCGAGACGACGATACCGCCATTACCCGACGCGGCGAGCGCCCGCAGCGTCTCCGCATGCACGACTTCGATGCGGTGGCGTTCCTCCGGTTTCGCGAAGACCTCGAGATGCGCGTATTCGGCGATGGTGCGGCCGAGATTGTCCCACATGCCGGTGACGACGCGTTCGCGCTCCTCGCGCGTCAGGTCCGGCAGGACAAGGGCAATGTTGTCGCGCGCCCGGTTTGTGAAGGGCAGGCGCATGCCGATGTTACGTCCGATCCAGCCGCCTGCATCGGAGGCGCGGTCGACATTCATCGCGCCGAAGAAGGCAAGGGTCGCCTTCAGCACGGCATATTCGAGGAGATGTATGAAGGTGCCTTTGCGGGCCATTCCCTTGAATCGGCTCTTATCGTTGTGACAAACAGCGTCAGGCTTATAGCAGCTTCAACGCCATCTGGCGCGTGTGACGGCATCCGATATCTGGGCCATGAGCCCGTCGATATCGCCGACAAGCGCGCGGACGGGCAGGACCGTCGCGGCCGCCGCAAGCCGCGCGCGGGCGCTCGCGGCAGGCGCATGCGTCAGCCGGGCCGCATCCTTCTCCGTGGTGACGAGACGTGCGCCGAGTTCGCGGGCGCGGACGAGGAGGTTGAGCGCATCGCTCTCCCGGAAGACGTGATGATCCGGGAACGAAACGGTATCGGCCAGTTCGACGCTCATCTCGCGCAACGTCGTGAAGAATTTTTCGGGCCGCCCGATGCCCGCGAATGCGAGATGGGGGCCTTCGCCGAAATCGGGTGCCGCGGCGGGGCGCACGATCGCATTGAAAACGGGCGTGCCACGCGCGCGCGCACGCGCCGCGATGCCGTCGCCCGCATGGCCTCTTCCTGTAAGGACGAGCACATTGGCGCGCGAAAGCGCATCCGCCACGTTCTCCCGCAGCGGCCCGGCGGGAATGAGACGTCCATTGCCGAGCCCGGTCGCCGCATCGACAACGAGAATCGAGAAATCCTTGGCAAGAGAGGGGTTCTGGAAGCCGTCATCCATGACGATGAGACCGGCGCCGCCGCGCACCGCCGCCGCCGCGCCTTCGGGCCGGTTTGCGGCAACCCAGGTGGGCGCCGCCGCCGCGAGAAGGAGCGGCTCGTCGCCGACATCCTCCGCGCCGTGATGCGCGGGATCGACGCGGATCGGCCCCGTCTCGCGGCCGCCATAGCCGCGCGTCAGGAAATGAACTTTCTCGCCGCGTGCCATGAGCCGCGACGCAATGGTGAGCGCGAGTGGCGTCTTGCCGGTGCCGCCCGCCGTGATGTTGCCGATGCAGATGACGGGGACGGCGGCGTGTTCGGGCGTTGCGCCGGCGCGGCGCAGACGGCCCGCAAGCCCATAGAAAAAACCGGCAGGCGAAAGAAGTCGCGCGGCAAGAGGCGTCGCACCGCGGCGGGCGGGATACCAGAATGACGGCTCACGCATGACCGGCTCTCCTGCCGCCGCCCGCGCGAAGGAGAGCGGCGAGCGCGGCGAGCGTGCGATCCGTCGCGCCGCTGTCCTCGCTTGCGAACCGCAGCGCCGCGGCGCCCATGCGCTTGCGTTCCATTTCGTCGCCAAGGAGACGACGGATCGCGGCGGCAAGGTCCGCGACGTTCGCGACGCGCAACATGCCGCCCGCGCCTTCGAAGCCGGCAAAGGCTTCCGCGAAATTGAAATCGGAAGGCCCGGCGAGAAGCGCACAGCCGAAACGCGCCGCCTCGAACGGATTGTGACCGCCCGTCTCGTCGAAGGTGCCACCGACGAAAACGACGCCAGCGAGGGAGTAGAAGAGGCCGAGTTCGCCGAGCGTGTCGGCCAGATAGATCTGGGTGGCGGTACCGATCGTCTCTCCCGCCGACCGGCGCGCGACGGCAAGGCCCATCGCGGCAAGGTCCGCCGCGATGGCGGCGCCGCGCGCGGGATGGCGCGGCACGACGATGGTGAGAAGGCCGGGATGCGCGCTGGCGAGCAGGGCATGAACCTCGGCGGCCGCGCCTTCCTCGCCCTCATGCGTGTTTGTCGCCACCCAGACGGGACGTTCGCCGATTGCCGCTTCGAGGCGCGCGAGTTCCGCCTCGTCGCGCGCAAGCATCGGCGCATCGTGTTTCAGATTGCCGGGCTCGAGAACCTGTTCCGCGCCGAGCTCGCGCAGACGCGCGGCGGAGGCGCGGTCCTGTGCCATGATGAGGCTGAAGCGCGACAGGAGGTTTGCGATAAAGGCCGGTGCATGCCGCCAGCTATGCGCGGAGCGTGCCGTGATGCGCGCATTGACGAGGGCGAGCGGAATGTGGCGCCGATGCGCGGCCATGATGAGGTTCGGCCAGAATTCGGATTCGATCCATACCGCCAGATCGGGACGCCAGAAATCGAGAAAGCGCGCGCAATAATCGGGATGGTCGAGCGGCACATATTGATGGAAGGCCCTGTTGGGCAGCCGCTCCGCCATGAGTGTCGCGGAGGTGACGGTGCCGGTGGTGACGAGGATGTGAAGCCCCGGCGTGGCGGCGAGGAGACGTTCCACAAGCGGCAGCACGGAAAGGGATTCGCCGACGCTCGCGCCATGCAGCCAGACGAGCGGGCCCTGCGGGCGCGGGCGCGTGGGCGTTCCGAAACGCTCGGCAAGACGCGCCGGGTCTTCCTTGCCGCGCGCCTCGCGGCGGCGCAGAAGAAGCGGCACGAGCGGCGCGACGGCGCGCGTCATCGTCCGGTAGAGGAAGAGGCCTGCGGAGGGCGCTTTTGCCGTCATGTCGGAAAACACCCGCTCAATGCGCCACCGCTCCCTCGTCGCGCTGGTGCGGCGTGCGGCCGACGATCTCCTCGGCTTCGCGCGCGACGGCATTGAGCCCGTCCTCGACGCGAAGGCGCGCGGCTTCGATCTCCTCCGGCGTCGCGTCGCGCGGCACGTAGATCGGTTCGCCCCAGACAAGGGCGCCGCGCGAGAAGGGCAGGTTGATGGTGAAGCGATCCCAGTTGTCGAGCTGAATGCGCGCCCGGGTCGTTGCCGCGACGGGCACGATGGGATGACCGGAAAGCCGCGCCAGCATGACGATGCCTTCGCCCGCGCGCCGGGCCGGGCCGGGCGGCAGGTCGGCGGTGAGGCCGATCGAAATATTTTCGCCAAGCGCACGCACCATCGCGCGCAGCGCACCGGCGCCGCCCTTGCCCTTTTGCTTGTGGACGCGCTCCTCGCCTTTCGGCACGCCCGCGCCGCGAATGGTGCCGACGCCGAGGAAATGCATGACGCCCGCGACGATCTCGCCGTCGCCATGTTTCGACACGAGAATGCGCATCTCGCGCCAGTTGTGCCAGAAAGTCGGCAGGATCATGTTCTGGCCGTGCCAGGTGGCGGCGACGAAGGGCTTGTCTTCCGCCCAGAAGCGCGCGGCAATGTCGCCGCGGCGAATCTCGAAGCGGCCCGTGCGCCGCACGAGCCGGATGAAAAGTGCGATCGTCCAGGCAACCAGCGTTGTGAGTGTTTCGCTTTTTTTCGTCTTGCCGCTGCCCATGAACGCTTACTCTCCTGCGACGGCCGCCTGGGACGCGCCTGCTGGCGCTGCGTCCGGCTCTTCGATGAACTGCGAACGCGACAGCTCGGCATAGAGGCCGCCGCGCGCGACGAGTTCCGCATGACTGCCGCGCTCGACCACCCGGCCATCGTCGATCACGCAGATCGTGTCGGCATGCTTGATGGTCGAAAGACGGTGCGCGATGACGAGCGTGGTGCGGCCTTCCATGAGACGCGACAGCGCATTCTGCACCTGGATTTCGGATGCGGTGTCGAGCGAGGAGGTCGCCTCGTCGAGCAGCAGGATGGCGGCGTTCTTCAGCATGGCACGTGCAATGGCGATGCGCTGGCGTTGCCCGCCGGAGAGCTTGAAGCCGGCTTCGCCGACCTGCGTGGCATAGCCTTTGGGCAGAGCCTCGATGAATTCGTGCGCGGCCGCATTGCGCGCGGCCTTCTCGATTTCGGCATCGGTGGCACCGGGCGAACCATAGGCGATGTTGGCGCGGATCGTGTCGTCGAAGAGGAACGGCTCCTGCGTGACGAGCGAACTTGCGGCGCGCAGCGAACTCAGCGTGACGTCGCGCACGTCCTGCCCGTCGATGAGAACGCGGCCGGAGGTCGGATCGTAGAAACGCGGCACGAGATTGAGGATCGTGCTCTTGCCCGCGCCGGAGGGACCGACCAGCGCGACCGTGTGACCCCTGGGTATGTCGATGTCGATTCCGTTGAGCGCGGGCGTGCCGTCGCCATAGTGGAAGTGGACGTTCTCGAAGCGGACCGCGCCGGCCTCGATGGCGAGCGGCTTCGCGTCTTCGGGTGCCGCAATCGTCGGCTCGATGTCGAGAATGGGGAAGATGCGCGCCGCCGCCGCAACGCCTTCATGCATCAGCGTCTGCGTGTTGGCGAGCTTCTTGAGCGGCTCATAGGCGAGCAGCATGGCGGAGAGAAAGCCACCGAGATCGCCGATCGTGAGGAAGCCCGTCTGCACGCTGCGGCCGCCGAAATAGATGACCGCGGCGACGCCGAAGCCGGACAGCATGCCCGTGATCGGGCTCGCCATGCTGCGCGCCTTGACGGCTTTCATCGCGTTGTGGCGCACACGCTCGATGGTGCGCGCCGCGCGCACGCTCTCGGCCGTTTCCTGGTCGTAGGCCTTGACGACGCGGATGCCCTTGAGCGCCTCGGAGATAACGGCGGTGAGATCGCCCGAGCCCTCCATGTTGAGTTTCGCCGCCTTGCGCGTGCGCCGTCCGAGCTGACGGACGACGAGGCCGACAACGGGAATGATCGCGGCGCCCATCAGCGCAAGCTTCCAGTTGAGCCAGAACATGGCGCCGACAAGGGCAATAACGGTGAGAAGGTTCTGTCCGAAGTCGATGACCGAAGTGGTGACGGTGTCCCGCACGCGGCTCGCGTCGTAGAGAAATCCGGAAATGAAGCGGCCGGAATGGGTGTTCGAAACCCAGGCGAGGTCGGCATGCATGATCCGGGTGAACATGCGCTTCTGGACGGAGGCGACGATATGCTGGCCGATCGTCGCCATGTTGATGCGCGAAATATAGGTCGCGATGGCCTGAACGGCGGTGGCGGCAATGGCGCCGGCCGAGACGAGGAGCAGCATCCAGACGTCCGTGCCGACGATATTGTCGAGCGCGAACTTGATGAGCACGGGGACGGCGCCGGTCGCGCCCGCGACCACGATGCTTGCGAGAAGCGCGATGGCGGCTGTGCGCCAGTGCGGCTTCAAATAGTCCCGTGCCATGCGGGAGATGACGGCCGACATGCCGATTTCCGCCGCCGGCGGCGGGGCCGCGGAATCGGGGCGGGGCGTCGTCCCCGCTCTGTCCTGACGGGGTATGGCGTCGGTCGTCTTGCTCGGCATTCTGGCCTGTCTCTGTGGGGCGCGCCCGGGGCGCGCCGCCCGGTCTGGCGGGCTCAAGTTCAGCGGGATTGCGCGGACAATATCACGGGCAGCGCCACGCCGCCATAAAGCGCCGAAATGGTAAACGCTTCATCCCGTTGGTATTTTTCGGGCGTTAGCGGTTCAGCACGGCGATGCCGACGGTGAGATAGGCGGCAAAGAGCGCCCATGCCAGATAGGGCAGGAGGAGCAGGGCCGCAAGGCGGCTGTACTTCGCGAATGCCACCACGGTGCCGAGTATGGCCAGATCGAGGAAAACGATCTCGGCGGCGGCGAGTGGCGGGTTCTGGAGGCCGAAAAAAACGATGCTCCAGGCCAGGTTGAGCGAAAGCTGGGCGCCGAAGATCGCAAGCGGCAGGCCGGAACGGTCGAAGCTGCCGGTCGTCCGCCAGACGAGCCAGGCCGAAATCGCCATCAGGAAGTAGAGGAAATTCCAGACGACGGGAAAGACCCAGGGCGCGGGCGTGAGCGGCGGCTTGGACAGCGTCTGGTACCAGTCGCCGACGCTCGTTGCCGTGACGGCGCCACCTGCCGCCGAGACGAGGAAGACGACGCCCAGAAAGGCGAAGAGATAGAGAAGGGAAACAAGGGCGCTCGGGCCGCCCGACGGTTCGCTGCCGCTGGTATCCTCAGTGCTCATGCTGTCCATCTTGTTCTTCTTGTTCAGGGTCCATGAGCCGGTGCAGATGGACGATGAAATACCGCATATGTGCATTGTCGACGGTGCGCTGCGCCGCCGCCTTCCATGCCTTGTGAGCGTCTGCATAGTTGGGGAAGATGCCGACGATGTCGAGCTTCGACATGTCTTTGAATTCCCGCGTTTCGAGATGCGTGAGTTCGCCCCCGAAGACGAGATGAAGAAGCTGTTTCGACATGAAATTCTCCCGGTGGAAATGTGCTGCGCTGCAGCAAAGTTTAGCACGGGCTTTTGCCGGGGGCGACGGTCAGGCGCGCGGCGGGAGCTTGAGCCGGCCCACTTTCTCGAACAGCGCCTCGTAGAGCGCCGGCCCGGCGGCGAGAAGGCTCGGATGGCGGGTGGAGGCGCGATTGTAGAAGAAGGGCGTCCCGTCATGCGCGGTCATGCGTCCGCCCGCCTCGTGCAGGATGAGGTCGGCGGCGGCGAGATCCCAGTCGCTCTTGCCGTTGAGGGCGAGCGTCGCGTCCGCCTCGCCGCTGGCGACGAGGGCGATCCGGTAGGCAACGGAATTGCGGTCGGATATTTCCATTTCGGGCCATGGTTCGGGCCAGGCCGGATGCTTGAACATGGGCGCAAAGGCAATCATCCGGCAGCCCGCGATCCCGCCGCGATCGCCGGTACGGATCGGGCGGCCATTGAGCCGCGCCCCCTTGCCCGCCTCGGCTTCGAAGAATTCATCGGTTGCAGGATTGAAAAGGACGGCGAGTACCGGCCGCCCGTTTTCGACAAGCGCCACCGAAATCACGAAATGCGGGTGGCCCTTGGCGAAGGCGCGGGTGCCGTCGATCGGATCGACGACCCAGACGAGCCGTTGAGTGAGCCGCGAGCTGTCGTCCTCCGTCTCCTCCGAGAGCCAGCCGTAATCCGGCCGCGCCACCGCAAGACGGGCGTGCAGGAGGTCGTTCACTTCGATGTCGGCTTCGGTGACGGGGGTATTGTCGTGCGCCTTCGACCATTGCTTGTGGTCGGTCCGGTAGAAGCGCATGGCAATGGCGCCCGCCTCGCGCACCGCTTCCTTCATCAACGCGAAATCGGCGGCCCGTGCCTCAGCTTCCGGCAACGGTCATGCCCTCGACTCGGATGGTGGGGGCATTCGTGCCATAGCGGAATTCGAGATCGCCGGCCGGCGTGAGGTTAAGGAACATGTCCCGGAGATTGCCCGCGACGGTGATCTCGCTCACCGGATAGGCGATCTCGCCATTCTCGATCCAGAAGCCGGAAGCGCCGCGGCTGTAATCGCCGGTAACGCCGTTGACGCCCATGCCGATCAGCTCGGTGACATAGAGGCCCTGTTTGATGCCGGCAATGAGTTCCTTCACGGAGAGGCAGCCTGCCTCCATGTAGAGGTTGGTCGTCGAGGGCGAGGGCGGCCCGCCCGTGCCGCGCGCGGCATGGCCGGTGGTTTCGAGGCCGAGCTGGCGCGCTGTCGCCGTGTCGAGGAGCCAGGTCGTCAGCACGCCGTCCTCGATGAGCGGCATGCGGCGGTTCTTCACGCCTTCGCCGTCGAAGGGTTTGGAGCGCAAGCCCCGTTTCATGTGCGGGTCGTCGACGATGGAGATGCCTTTTGCGAAGACGGGCTTGCCCATGTCCTTCTTGAGAAAGCTCGTGCCGCGCGCGATGGCGCTTCCCGAAATCGCGCTCGCAAAATGGCCGACAAGGCCGCCGGAGACGCGCGGATCGTAGACGATGGGAACGGCCTGCGACTTCACCTTGCGCGGGTTGAGGCGGCGCACCGCCTTCTCGCCCGCGCGGCGGCCGACACCTTTCGCGTTTTCGAGATCTGCTGCATGGCGTTTGGAGGAAAACGCGTAATCGCGCTCCATCGTCGTGCCCTCGCCCGCGAGGACGGAGCAGGAGAAGGAGGAAGAGGTGCCCGCATAGGCGCCCGCAAAGCCGCCGCTCGTGACAAGCGCGATACCGGAGCGGCCCCAGCTTGCGCCCGCGCCGCTCGAATTGGTGACGCCCGGAACGGCGAGCGCCGCCGCCTCCGCTTCCGCCGCAATGGCGGCAAGCGCCTCGGCGGAAGGTTGCGGCGTCTTGTCCTCGATGTCGAGGTCCGGCCAGTCCCGCGCCAGAAAACCGGGATCGGCGAGGCCGCACCATGGATCGTCCGGCGCGACGCGGGCCATGGCGACCGCGCGCTCGATCATGGGGCCGAGAGCGGCCTCCGAAAGATCGGTGGAGGAGACGCTTGCCTGCTTCTTGCCGATGAAGACGCGGAGCCCGATATCGCGGCCCTCGGAACGCTCGACATCCTCGAGTTTGCCAAGGCGCCACGAAACGCCGAGCGAGGTTCCCTCAAGGACGACCGCTTCCGCCGCCTCCGCGCCTGCCTTGCGGGCGCGATCGACCAGCATGGCCGCTATGTCGAGCACGGTTTCGGTGGCGGCGGGGATGCTCATGCGGAAGTTCCGGCTGTGGAGATGGTGTCAGACGAGCGCATACCACAGGCAACCGATACCGGCGACCAGCAGCGCGATCCAGGTGAGAAGTGTGCCGACAAGACGCGGCGGCGTCGACTCGCCGGTGCGCGAGACACCGATCGCATGCAGGACGCGGCCGACAGTGAGCGCAAGGCCGACGACATGCATCACGTAGATCGAGGCGCCGAGCACGTTCAGCACGACAAGGCCGATGAGCGCGATGGGCGTGTACTCGGCATTCACGATATGCGCGCGGCTGGCATTGTAGAGAGCATCGTCGCTGCCCGTGCCGGTCGTGACCTTGGAACGCACGCGGTTTGCCGAAACGCGATAGGCGAGGAAGAGATTGATGAGAATGTTGAGGCCGGCATAGACGCCGAGAATGGGAAGCGAGGCGGAATAGAACATGGAGTCCTCCCGTGAAAGTTCAATCCGCCCGCCGCCGTGTCCTGGTCTGGTGCGCCGGAGCATGATTCGATTTGTCGCCGGGGCAAGCTAGCACGGGATTTCACACATGGCATCCGGACCGGCGATCGAGGTCCATTTCGGCGCTATCGTGAAGATCGGCGCGGACGCCGTCGCGACCGCCGGGAACGGACGGCTCGCACCGGGTCGCGGCGTCCGCGGAGCCATTTTAGCGCCGCCGGAGCGGGCCTCATTGACGAACGCCGGTCGCCGAAAGAGGCACTCACGGCAAATTGAGAACCCGAAACGAAGCGGCGCGGGTTTGATGTTGTGGGCGGGGGATGCGCGGGGCATGCTCGCGCGGAAAGGAGCGGGCGCGTGCAATGGCGTAATTCGGATATCCGGTTCGGCCTTGCCGCCGTGTCGCTGCACTGGCTGGTCGCGGCGCTCTTTCTGTTCATGCTGGCGCTTGGCGTCTGGATGACGCGGCTGCCGCTCACGGACCCCTGGACCTTTCCGGCCTATCAGCTTCACAAGTCGATCGGCGCGACGATCTTCCTGCTTGTCTGCGCGCGCATCGCGTGGCGGGCGGCGAACGTGCCGCCGCCGCTTCCCGCCGCACTCAAGCTTTATGAGCGCGCGCTGGCGCGGGCGACGCATTGGGGCCTCTATGCAGCCCTCGTCCTGATGCCGCTGACGGGCTGGACGATCGTGTCTGCCTCGCCGCTCGGCTTTCCGACCGTGCTTTACGGATTGGTGCCGCTGCCGCATATCGGCTTCGTTGCCGATCATCCGCAGAAGGCAGCGATCGGGACAGCGGCTTCCTGGGCGCATTGGACGATTGCGATTGCAGCGACGGGCCTCGTCGCGCTTCATATCGGTGCCGCGCTCTGGCACCATTTTGCGCGGCGCGACGACGTGCTGACGCGCATGCTGCCGTCGCGCGTCTTGTTCAGGAAAGGAAACGGAACTTGATCCGGTTTGCCGTCGTTTTTTCCGCGCTGCTGGCAAGCGCCGCGCCCGCCTTTGCTGTCACGAACTGGGTGGCCGACGAGACGCCCGATTCCATCACCTGGGAAGGCCGGGAGGGAAACGGCACCGCATTCGGCGGGCGCTGTACAGCCTTCGTCGCCGATATCGCCTTCGATGCAGAGGCGCTCGAGGCATCGTCCGTGACGGTTGCCATCGACATGATGTCCTGCCTGACGGGCGAGAAGCAGAAGGATGAATACCTGCCCGCCGAGGGCTGGTTCAACGTCGCGGACTATCCAAAAGCAGTCTTCGAGGCGAAGACGTTTCGCCACGAGGGCGGCAATCGCTATCTTGCCGAGGGAACGCTGACGTTGCGCGGCGAAACCAGACCCGTGATGCTGCCCTTCACGCTCGATATCGACGGCGGCAAGGCGCATGTGACGGGCGAGACGGTGCTGAACCGGCTCGACTTCGGCGTCGGCGCGGGGCAGCTCGCATCGCCCGAAGTGGCGGCGCCGGAAGTGACGGTACGGATCGACCTCACCGCGACGAAATCGCGAGGGGCACCGTGAAGGCAAGGCGCGTTATTGCCTCTTTCGCGCTGGCGGCGTCTCTTGCCGCCTGCACGGCGTTGAATGTGGCGACGCATCGCGTGAGCGGCGATCCGGTCGATGCGCCGGCGGGCACCTATCGCGCGGACCCCCGGCACACGAGCGTTGTTTTCGACGTCGATCATCTGGGCTTCTCGCGCTTCGTCGCGCGCTTCAACGAGGTCGAGGCGGTGCTCGATGCCGTACCGGACGCACCGGAGAAAAGCCGGCTGGAAGTGACGATCAAGGCGGCGCGTATCGACACGAATGTGCCCGATCTCGACAAGATGCTGACGGCGGACGACATGTTCGACGCCGCACGGCATCTCGATATGACCTTCGTGTCGAAGAGCATCGTCCGCACAGGCAAGGGAACGGGCGAGGTGACGGGCGACCTCACCATGGCGGGGCGCACGCACCCGGCAATGCTTGCCGTCACGTTCAACGGCGCGGCGCCCGACCCGCTGACCGGCGAGGACAAGCTCGGCTTTTCCGCCGAAGGTACGCTCGACCGCTCGGACTGGGGCCTTGGGAAATGGTGGCCCGCCGTCGGCAACGACGTGCATTTCCGCATCGAGGCGGAGTTCGCAAAGCCGAAGGGCTAATCCTCCGAGGAGGGACGGCGGCTCCTGAGCTTCTTCACCGAGCCGCGCTTTACTTTCGTTTCCACGCGCTTTTCTTTCGCCGCACGGCTCGGCTTCGTCGGCACACGGAATTTCGGCTGATGCGCGGCGGCGGCGATCATCTCGACAAGGCGGTCGACAGCGTCGCGCCGGTTCGCCTCCTGCGTGCGGAAGCGGTTTGCCGTGATGACGATGACGCCTTCCTTGGTGAGCTTCGTGCCCGCGATCCGCTCCAGCCTTTCGCGCACACGCTCGGGAAGCGAGGGCGAATGCCGCGCGTCGAAGCGGAGCTGCGCGGCGCTCGAGACCTTGTTGACGTTCTGCCCGCCCGGCCCGCCGGAACGGATGAAGCTGATGGAGATTTCATCCTCTTCGATGGCGAGCCGGTCTGTGACGGGGATCATGGGGGCACCGGAGGGGTTTCGGAGCGTTATACTCAGTTTGCGGGATGAGTATAACGGTTCATCCGGTTGAGTTTTTCAAAAAATGCACTTGAAAACATATGTTTTTGAAAGCATATTTTAATGGCCAAATGGCACGTTGAATTCCATGAAGATTTCGAGCCGGAATTCGAGGAGTTGCCCGAAGGCGTCCGTGAGGAACTTCTGGCAAGGGCTTATGTCCTCCAGGAGTTCGGCCCGGCTCTGGGGCGGCCTGCAGTCGGCACGCTGAACGCGTCGAAGCACGCCAACATGAAGGAATTGCGCTTCGATGCGGATGGCGGCGTTTGGCGCGTAGCCTTCGCCTTCGACCCCGAGCGGAAGGCCGTTCTTCTCGTGGCGGGAGACAAGTCGGGCACGGGGAGCGAGAAGCGCTTCTATAAGCAGTTGATTGCCAAAGCCGACAGACGTTTCGACGGGCATCTCGAGGCCGTGAAACGGGCGAGAGGCAAGAAGGAGAAGAAATAGTGGGTAAGTCGCTCAAGCAAATGGTGAAAAAACTGCCCGCGGATCGCCGTGAAGCGGTTGAAGCGCGCGCGGCTGCCCTGATTGCGGAGGAGATGAGCTTGCGCGATCTCCGCAAGGCGATGAAGCAGACCCAATCGAGCCTTGCTCGCAAACTGGACATCGGTCAGGACGGCGTTTCGAGGATCGAGCAACGGGCCGATTTGCTCTTGTCCACGGCACGAAGCTATGTCGAAGCTCTCGGCGGGGAGCTGGAGTTGGTGGCGCGCTTTCCCGGGCGCGGCACTGTCGTCATTTCGCACGTGTCCGAGTTGAGCGGAAAACCGGAACCTGCGCCGAAGAAACAGAAAAGCCGCATCTCCCGAGACAAGCGCGCATCGGCATAGGCGGGGGGTCACTTCCAGATCGGTTTGCCCGTGCCCGGTAATCCGAGCTTCGACCATTTCTTCGTGACCGCCTCAATCACCTCTTCGTCCATGCGGATCTGGCGGCCCCATTCGCGCTTCGTTTCGGGCGGCCATTTGTTCGTGGCGTCGAGGCCGATCTTGCCGCCGAGCCCGCTCTCCGGCGAGGCGAAGTCGAGATAGTCGATGGGCGTGTTCTCGATCAGCGTCACGTCGCGCACCGGGTCCATGCGCTGGCGCAGATAGGACCACGCGCCCATCATCACACGCTTGGCGTGGCCCGGATAAGCCTTCTTCATCGAGATGACGGCGATGCGGTAGGAGCAGCCTTCGGGCGGCAGCCAGAAATCCACGATCTCCGGGAATTGCTGCTGGAGGAGGGGAATGAAAACCTCGTTCAACGCCTCGCCGAGCACCGAAGGCTCGTCCGGCGGACGGCCGGTGAAGGTCGAGAGATAGATCGGGTCGCGCCGCATGGTGATCGCGGAGACGGTGAAGACCGGGAACTTCTCGACCGAGTTGTAATAGCCGGTGTGGTCGCCATAGGGGCCTTCGTCCTCGTACTCGTCGAGCGAGACATGCCCCTCGATGACGATCTCGGCCTGCGCAGGCACTTTCAGCGGCACGGTCTTGCAGTCGACGAGCTCAACCTTCTGGCCGCGCAAGAGACCCGCGAACTGATATTCGCTGAGCGTGTCCGGCACGGGCGTGACCGCAGCGAGGATCGTGCCCGGATCGGCGCCGATGACGCAGGCGGCGGGAAGCGGCTCGCGCTTCTCGCTCTTCCAGCGCGCATGATGCTGCGCGCCGCCGCGATGCGCGAGCCAGCGCATGATCGTCTTGTTCTTGCCCAGCACCTGCATGCGGTAGATGCCGAGATTGAAGTCGTCTTCCTTGACGCCCTTCGGCCCCTTGGTGACGACGAGCGGCCAGGTGATGAGCGGCGCGGGTTCGCCCGGCCAGCAGGTCTGGATAGGGAGCTGGTTGAGGTCGATGTCGCTCCCCTTGAGCACCACTTCCTGGCAGGGGGCGGAGGAAACGGTTTTCGGCTTCATTGCCATGACGGTGCGGAGCAGCGGCAGCATGGAGACGGCCTCGCGGAAGCCCCCCGGCGGCTCGGGCTGGCGCAGGAAAGCGAGCGCCTCGCCGACTTCGCGCAAATCCTTCGCCCGTGTCCGTTCAACAGGGGAACCGCCCGCGAAATTCGCCGTTACGCCGCGCGCCACCCGCTCGACCGTGCCGAAGAGATTGACGAGGACGGGCATGGAGGAGGGCCGTCCATCCGCCATCTGCGCCGCCTCGAAGAGAACGGCGGGCCCCTGCTCGGCGAGGAGGCGCGTCTGGATTTCGGTCATCTCCAGAACGGTCGAAACGGGTTCCTTTACCCGCGCGAGGTCGCCGGTCTCATCGAGCTGGTCGAGGAAGTCGCGGAGGGAGGCATAGGACATTGGCGCAGCCGGCTTTCTATCGTCGCGGGGCGGTGAGAATGCCGCAAAGGCGGGGATTTGCCAAAGCGGGACGTGGGAGCGGGCGAGAGCCCGTTTATGTGCCGATTTGGCGGGGCCCGTTAACAGGGCGCCAACCCTTGCGAGCCTAGAGTTCCGCTTGTGCGGGTTATGTGAAGGAGCCTCGAGTGACATCCGGCGAAAGTGTGAAGCAGCGCAAGCGGCAGAAGCGGATCTGGCGTGGCGGCGAGCTTGATGCCGATCCCTTCCTGTTGCCGCAGCACGTTGCCGTCAAGGCAACGGGGCCAGTCAAGCGTGCCTTCGGCTTCATCCGCTTTGCCACAATCTATACCGACGCAGTAACGGCCTACGACAGTTCGCCCCTGCTGGGCCGCTTCGAGTGGTCCGAACCCATCTCCGCCTATGACGGGATAGCGCTGCGTGTTCTTCCCTGCGACCGGCAGGCATCGAGCTTCGTTGCCGTGGTGGAATTGTGCCACGCTGGCAATGCCACCCGAAATCTTGTGGTCTATGCCGGCGAGGACGGGGTGGATGCCTCGTCGCGCTGGCGTGCATGGGGCAGGGCGCTGAAATTGCCGCTGCTGATCGAGGACCGGGAGGGGACACTCCACCCGGCGGAACGCCGCCTCGGCGCCCTCCAGATCTCGGACCCGCAGCCTCACGCGGGCGCGAACCCGCTCTCGGCCCGCCGCCCGCTCACTTTCGGTCAGTCCGGCCAGCCGCGCCTCTGGGCCGGCCGCCTCGTCGTCGGCGGCCGCCCGCTCGCCTACTGAGCTCAGCCGAACTTCGAGAAATCCGGCGCGCGCTTTTCAAAGAAGGCGCTGATCGCTTCCTTCACTTCGTCGGAACGGAGCTGGGCGCCGAACACGCGCGCCTCGGCTTCGCGTGCCTCGCCGACCCGGGGGCGGTCATTATCCTTCAGCAGCGCCTTGGTGGCGCGCACCGCATTGGGCGCCTTCGCTGCAAGGGTTTTGGCGCGGGCGAGCGCTTCAATGGGCAACTCATTATCCGGGAAGACCTCGGCGATAAGGCCGATGGCTTCTGCCTTTTCCGCGCCGAGTTTCTTGCCGGTGAGGAAAAGATCGGCCGCTTTCTGAATGCCGATCTGGCGCTGCAGCAGGAAGGTCGAGCCTGCTTCCGGCACAAGGCCGAGATTGACGAAAGGCATCTGGAAGGTCGCGCTCGTGCCCGCATAGACGAGATCGCAGTGGAGAAGCATGGTCACGCCCACGCCGACCGCGAGCCCGTTCACCGCCGCCACGATGGGCTTTTGCGCATTGGCCAGGTTTTCCAGAAAGCGCGTCACATGCGGCTTTTCCTTCGGCTGCGCGTCCACCGGCGTCGTACCCGCCTTGGCGAAATCGCCCAGATCGTTGCCCGCCGTGAAGGAGCCGCCGGACCCCGTATAGAGCGTCACGCGAATTTTTGGATCGGCATCCGCAATCTCGATCGCGTCGGCCAGCGCCTTGTACATCTCCGCCGTGAGGGCGTTTTTCTTGTCCGGGCGGTTCATGGTGACGATCTGGACGCCGTCTTCGACGGTCACGAGTACATGGTCGGTCATCGGGCGGTCCCTTCGGGAAGATTGAAGCGGCTGTAGTTAGTTCTGTTTTGGAATTAGCACTAGCACCCTGCCGAGGCAAAGCCAAACGGCGCAATCCGATGTGCGCCGAACGAACCTTCGTTGGCGGATTTTGAACAGCTCACCCCGGCAGAACCCGCCAGACGCTGGTGTTACGGACGTCGGTATCCTCAAGCTCGCGGGTGGTCTTCACGGCATAGGAGACGAGTTTCTCGAGGCCGGATTTGGGCAGGTAGGTGCGGCCCGGATCGCCGATCAATACCTCGACGCCCTCGCCCGCGAGACGGCGGAGCCATGCCTCGACCCGTTCCGCCAGCGGGCGCTCATAACACATGTCCCCGACGAGAACGACGTCCCAGCCCCGGTTTTCCACGCCGGCAAGGTCTTCAGCCGTGGCCACGACTTCGACGGCATTGACGGATGCGTTCAATTTGATTGCCTCGACGGCAAACGCATCGATATCGGCCGAGAGAACAGAATTTGCGCCGGATTTTGCAGCGGCAATGCCAATCAGGCCCGACCCGGCCCCAAAATCCAGGACGCTTTTGCCGCCGACGATCGCGGGATTGTCCAGGATATAACGGGCCAGCGCCTGCCCTCCGGCCCAGGCAAAGGCCCAGAAAGGCGGGGGAAGGCCGGATTTCTCAAGTTCGTCCTCGGTCATTTGCCATATGGGCACAATTTCCGTGGCGAGATGGAGGCGAATTTCCGGGATGAGCGGGGCTTCATGGAGAGCCGTGTTGCCACGGATGAAATCGGCCGGGTGTCGGCGCTCGCTCATGCCATTTTGCCGAGCGCCGCAAGCACCTCGCGCGCCCTCTCGCTGTCCTTTGCGATCTGCGCCTTGAGGCTGTCGAGCCCGTCGAATTTCCGTTCGGGCCGCAGATACTCGATGAAGGACACGGCGGCATGGGTGCCATAGAGATCGCCCTCGAAGTCGAAGATATGGACCTCGAGGAGCACATCCTGCTTGTCGAAGGTGGGGCGCCGGCCGACATTGGCAACGCCGTCATAGACGCCCTTGTGAGGCCCGTCCTCGAATTCGATTTTCACCGCATAGACGCCGAGCGCCGGCTCGACATGATCTTCGAGCGGCAGGTTCGCCGTTGGAAAGCCGATGGTCCGGCCGCGCTGGTCGCCTTGCTTGATATGCGTTTCGACGGTCCACCAGTGCCCGAGGAGCTGCGCCGCGCCTCCCGGATCGCCCTTGGCCAGCAACTCGCGGATGCGCGTGGAAGAAAAAGTGACACCGTCTTCCTGGACTTCATCGACGATGCTGACGCCGAAGCCTTCCATCTCACCCATATAGGACAGCGCCGCCGCATCGCCACCGCGGCCCTTGCCGAAACGAAAATCGTAACCCGCGACGACATGAACGGCATGGAAGCCGTCGATCAGCACGTCATGCACGAATTCCGGCGCCAGCCTCTGCGACATCTTTTCGTCGAAGGGAAGCGCGGCAAGGACGTCGACGCCGAGGCGGTCGAGAAGCCTCGCCTTGGCGCGGAAGGGGGTGAGCCGGAAAAAGGGGCGATCGGGAAAGAAGAACTGTTGCGGATGCGGCTCGAAAACGAGGACGCCGAGCGGCACGCCGAGCTCGGCGGCAATCGCCGCCGCCTTGCCGATCACCTGCTGGTGGCCGAGATGCACGCCGTCGAAATTGCCGAGCGCATAGACCGCTCCCCGGAGACCGGGCGCAATGTGTTCATGGTGACGGACGATCTGCATAGAGGGGGCCGGTGCTCCGGGCGGGTGAATTTGGCTCAAGGTCATGGCGGATCGGCTCCGCAGCGTCAAGTACGGGGCGGGAAACGAGGGTGACGTTGCGTTCCGCCGCTACCAGACGAGGCGCGGCATGGCGCCGACGGCGCTGACGCCCGCGCGTTCGAGGACATGGGCGACGCGCGCCTCCTCCGGCGCTTCCGGCGCGGGACCGCAATCGGCCGCCGCGATTCCGCCCGTGATGAAGAGGGCGTCGATGCCGCTGTCGTTCGCTCCCTTGACGTCGGTCAGAGGTCCGTCACCCACGGCCAGGATGCGGGCATCGGGAACGGGTTTGCCGGCGAACCCGGCAAGACGCTCGCGGGCAATGCCGTAGACGGGGCCGTGCGGCTTGCCGAAATAGACCGTGTTGCCGCCCAGTTCGCCATAGAGTTTCGCAAGCGCGCCCGCGCAATAGATGTGGCGGTCGCCACGCTCGACCACGATGTCGGGATTGGCGCAGATGAGCGTGAGCCCACGCGCCGTGAGCCGTTCGAACGGTTCGCGGTAATCTTCCGGACCTTCGACCTCGTCATCGAAGGGGCCGGTGACGAGAACGAAATCGGCATCGGCTTCGCCGACACGCTCGACCCCGGTGTCATCGAACAGCGCAAGGTCGCGGTCCGGCCCGATGTGGTAGCAGCGCGTTCCGTGTTCATGGCTTGCGAGGCAGTGGCGCGTCGCATCGCCCGAGGTCAGAATTCCGTCATAGACGTCGTGTGGAATGCCCATGTGCTCGAACATCGCGGGCAGCGCATCGGACGGCCGCGGCGCGTTCGAGAGCAGCAGCACATGGCCGCCTTTCGCGCGGAAATTCGCCAGCGCTTCCGGCACGCCCGGATAGGCTCTGCGTCCGTTATGCAGCACGCCCCAGACATCGCAGAGAAGTGCATCGTATCGGCCGGCAATGACCGAAAGTCCCGGGATCAGCATGCGCCTTCTACTCTGCTTTCATGAAAACGATTTCGGTATCGCGGTAGCGCCGCCGGTCGAGCTCTACGAAGCCTTCGGGCGCTTCGAAATCCGCCATCGCGCTCTCCTCGACGACGCAGAGCGCCTGCGGTGCAAGCCAGTCTCCCTCGCGCGCGGAAAGAAGCGCAGCGCTGCCGAGACCCTTGCCGTAGGGCGGATCGGCGAAGACAAGCGAGAAGGCGGGACCGACGCTGCCAGGGCGCGGCCCAAGCCGCGTCGCATCGCGCTTGTAGATTTTTGCATGACCGTTGAGGCCGAGATGTTCGAGATTCTCGCGGATCGCCGCGCGGCTTTCGGCATGGTCTTCGACGAAGAGCGCGAAGGAAGCGCCGCGCGAGATCGCCTCGATGCCGAGCGCGCCTGTTCCCGCGAAAAGATCGAGCACGCGGGCTTCCTCAAGCGCGAAATCGCCGAAGTCGGCATGGGCGAGGATGTTGAACAGCGCCTCGCGGGTGCGGTCACCTGTCGGCCGCACGATGTCGCTCTTCGGTGCTGCGATGGGCCGGCCCCTAAGTGCGCCGCCGACGATCCGCATGGGGATCCTTTCTTTTGCCGGTCGTGCCGGCTTTTTTGTCACGGAAGGTCTTCAGCTTCGGCTTTGTGCCGCCCGGCTTCGTGCCACCCGGCTTCGCGCCACCCGGCTTCGCGGATGGCTTGTCGCCGGCTTTTCTGGCTACAGGTTTGCCGCCCGCCCATTTTCCGCCGGGCCGGCCGGGCGCCGGCCCCCCGGATGGCGGGGCTTCGGCCGGTGCAAATTGTTCGGCATGGGCGCCGAGCTGATCCATCAATACGCGATTCGGCACCTGCTTGATGTCGCCGGGCTCCAGATCGCCGATCTGGAACGGGCCGAAGGAAAGCCGGATCAGCCTGTTGACGCTCAGGCCGAGTTCGGAGAGGACGCGCTTCACCTCGCGGTTCTTGCCTTCCTTGAGGCCGAGCGTGAGCCAGACATTCGATCCCTGCACCTTGTCGATCACCGCCTCGATCGGACCGTAGCGCACACCTTCGACGGTGATGCCGTTCTTCAGCTTGTCGAGATCGGCCTGGGTGATGCGGCCCCAGGCGCGGACGCGGTAGCGCCGCGTCCAGCCCGTCGAGGGCAATTCGAGGAGGCGCGCCAGCTCGCCGTCATTGGTGAGAAGCAGCAGGCCCTCGGTATTGATGTCGAGGCGCCCGACCGAGACGACGCGCGGAATGTCTTCCGGCAGCTTCTCGAACACGGTGGTCCGGCCTTCCGGATCCTTTGCCGTGGTGACGAGGCCGGCGGGCTTGTGATAGCGCCACAGCCTTGCGGGTTCCCGCGCCGGCAGCGCCTTTCCGTCGACGATGATCGTTTCGCGGCCCGTGACGTTGAGGGCCGGGCTTTTCAGCACCTTGCCGTTCACCGTGACGCGCCCTTCCTCGATCAGTTTTTCGGCCTCGCGGCGCGAGCAGACGCCCGCCCGCGCGATCACTTTCGCGATACGGTCGCCTTCGGGTGTTTCCGGACCGGAGGAATCACCGCTCGGATGAGGCTTGGCGTTCATGGATTTATGCCGTTGAGGGTCAGCGTTCCGGTCTGACATGCAGACTGATTCCGGAACTGCGCTGCAGATAACTGATAACCGAAAGAAGGTTTCGTGCGTTGGGATTTCCCGACGGACCGAACATCCGCATCAGGCTTTTGGGCGGCACATGGGTCGCCTCTCCCAAACGGTCAAATCCCACGGTTGCGTTGATATAGTCACGAAGAATGGTTTTGCCGGTTTCGAGGTCTCCATTGAGCAGGGCCTCGACTCCATCACTGAGAAGAGCCGCGCGAAATTCGGGGTCGCGTTGCACACGCGCCTGCACCGTTTCCTTGAATGATCGAGTAAGAGCCATTTATTTACTGCCCTTCTTTCGAGCTTTGTAGGTTGCCCAGCGCAATTGCGCCATTTCGATATCGTGTTGCTGACGCTTCTTGGTTCCGCCAGCCAGAAGGATGACAATTCGTTCGCCGTCCTTGCCGAAATAGACCCTGTAACCCGGTCCGAAATCGACCTTGAGTTCGAGAACGCCTGAGCCAACGCCCTTCACATTCGACGTGTTGCCGTGGCTGAGTTGAACAAGCGCCTTGGTCGTTCGCGATGCTGCATGGGCATCGAGGGTGGCGTACCAAATCCCGAACGGGCTTCGGTCGCTGTCGTCCACATATTCGAGAATTTCCATCGATGCTCCATCTTCGGGAACGCGCGTCTGCAGACGGGCAGGAAAAAGGTCTCATATTTGTTACCAAAGTGCAAGCGGCGATCTTGCAAAGCTAGCCTGCGCGAGGCACGGTCCCGCCCATGACAACCGATCCCGACACCTCGATGCGTCCGATGGACATTGCCCTCGCCGAGGCCGAGGCGGCGGGCGCGCGGGGCGAGGTGCCGGTGGGCGCTGTCATCGTGGACGGGGCGGGGCGCATCGTCGCACAGGCGGGGAACCGGACGCTGGAGCTGAAGGACCCGACGGCCCATGCCGAACTCCTGGCGATCCGCGAAGCCTGCGCCGCGCTCGGTTCCGAACGGCTCGCCGGTTGCGATCTCTACGTCACCCTGGAACCCTGCCCCATGTGTGCGGCAGCGATTTCCTTTGCCCGCCTGAGACGGCTCTATTACGGGGCGGCGGACGAGAAGGGCGGTGGCGTCGACCACGGTCCCCGCATCTTCGCGCAAGCGACCTGCCACCACCGGCCGGACGTCTATGGCGGCATCGCGGAAAGCCGCGCCGCCGGTCTGCTGCGGCGTTTCTTCGCAGTGCGGCGCGGTTGAGGCCAGCCTGCGGCTTTCCGCGTGATTTGCTTTCCCCAACCCGTTAGAGTGCCCGCATTCGACATTGAGAAGGGGCCGCGGCCCCGACCCACAAAAATACGAAGGGGAGATCGATGAATTTCGACCATTCAGACAAGACCAAGGAATTGCTCGCCCGTCTTGAGCGGTTCATGGACGATCACGTCTATCCGAACGAGAAAACCTACAACGACCAGATGGAGGCCTTCCGCAAGGAGGGCGACCCCTGGCAGGTGCCGCAGATACTGGAAGACCTGAAGCCGAAGGCTCGGGAAGCCGGGTTGTGGAATCTCTTCCTGCCCGAATCCGAGCGTGGCGGCGGTCTCACCAATCTCGAATACGCATCGCTCTGCGAGATCATGGGCCGCGTCGGCTGGGCATCGGAAGTCTTCAACTGCTCCGCGCCGGACACCGGCAACATGGAAGTGATCGAACGCTACGGCAATGAGCGCCAGAAGAAGGAATATCTGGAGCCGCTGCTCGAAGGCAAAATGCGTTCCGCCTTCCTCATGACCGAGCCCGACGTCGCCTCTTCCGACGCGACGAACATCGCGACCCGCATCGAGCGGGATGGCAATGAATACGTCATCAATGGCCGCAAGTGGTGGTCGTCGGGTGTGGGCGACCCGCGCTGCAAGATCGCGATCGTCATGGGCAAGACCGACCCGAAAGCCGACACCTATCGCCAGCAGTCGCAGATTCTCGTGCCGCTCGATGCGCCGGGCGTCAAGGTCGTCCGCATGCTTCCCGTTTTCGGCTATGACGACGCGCCGCACGGTCATGCGGAAGTGCTGCTCGAGAACGTCCGCGTTCCGGCTGAGAACCTTCTTCTCGGCGAAGGCCGCGGATTCGAGATCAGCCAGGGCCGCCTCGGGCCTGGCCGCATCCATCACTGCATGCGCACCATCGGCGTTGCCGAACGCGCATTGGAGATCATGGTGAAGCGGCTTCTGACCCGCGAAGCTTTCGGCAAGAAGATCGCCGATCATTCCGTGTGGGAAGAGCGTGTGGCCCGTGCCCGCATCGACATTGAAATGGCGCGCCTGCTGACGTTGAAGGCCGCCTTCATGATGGATACGGTGGGCAACAAGGTTGCACGCGCCGAGATCGCCATGATCAAGGTGGCGGCGCCGAACATCGCCCTCAAGGTGATCGACGATGCGATCCAGGCGCATGGCGGCGGCGGCGTGACGACCGATTTCGGTCTCAGCTCGAGTTCAAGAAATACTCGAACCGGGTGCGAGCGGCGGCGGAGTAAGGCAGACACGATGAAGCAACGGCCGGTTCCCTCGGGGACCGGCCGTTTCCTTGCGACGGCTGGACAAGACGGAAAACGCTCATGGGCATCGCAACCGGCATGAAGATGTACAACGCGCAGCTTTCGCCCTACGCGTCACGCTGCCGGATGGCCATCTACGCGAAGGAACTCGATGTCGAGTTTCTGGACATGCCGGACCCGGACCTGGAAGAGGCGTTCCACCGCATCGCGCCGATGCGCAAGGTGCCGGTCTTGATCGATGGCGATGTGGTCGTGCCGGAGTCGGAGGCGATCTGCGAGTATCTGGAAGACAAGGGCCTGGGGCGGCCGCTGCGGCCAGCGGATGCGGCCTCCATCGCGCGCATGCGGCTTTTCGCCCGGATTTGCGATCTCTATGTGATGGAGCCGATGGGGGTGCTCTTCGGGCAGATCAACCCGAGGGGACGCGACCCGAAGCTCGTCGCGCGCGAACTCGCGGAACTCCAGAAGGCCATGGGCTGGCTTGACGCTTATCTGACAGGCGGCGACTATGCCGTCGGCGGCAGCCTGACGCTGGCCGACTGCGCGCTGGTGCCCGTGCTATTCTTCTTCGATCAGATCGGACCGATGTTCGGCCACGTCAATCCGTTGCAACAATTTCCGAAGGCCGGCGCGTACTACAAGGGAATCGCGAACGAGCCGGCCGCGGCAAAAGTTCTCGCCGAACTCGACATTTCTCTCCGCCGCATGATGGCCGGCTGACTTCAGCCGGCGGCCGCGCCCGGGAATGGCGTTTCCGAGGTTTCTTCGGCGAGCGGCCGTGGCACTTCGCAATATGGAACTTTCGGCAGCGTCACGGTGACGCTCGTGCCGGCGCCGGGTTCGCTCTCGATCGTCATGCGTCCGCCATGAAGCTCGGCGAGCGAGCGCACGAGTGCGAGGCCAAGACCGGTTCCCTGTTTGGCAAGCGCCGCATCCGTTGTCACTTGCTCGAAGGGTTGACCGAGGCGTGCGATCTGGTCGGGTGGAATGCCGCGGCCGGTGTCGTTCACCGTCAAACGGACCTCGCCGCCGGATTCGGCCGCTTCGACCGAAATGCGGCCGCCTGCGGGTGTGAACTTCACGGCATTGGACAGCAGGTTGAGCATGATCTGCTTGAGGGCGCGCTCATCCGCCACGATCTCGCAGTCACCGCCGCAGGTGACCATGTGGACGATCTGCGCGCCGTTCTCCTCCGCATTGCCGCGCACGAGCCGGACGCAGGAATCGATCAACGCCTTTATATCGAGCGTTTCGGGATGCAGCTCATATTTGCCGGCTTCGATTTTCGACATGTCGAGAATGTCGCTGATGAGATCGAGAAGGAGCGCGCCGCTATCGTTGATGAGCTGCGCGTATTCCGAATAACGCTCATGACCGAGCGAACCGAACATTTCCATGCGCAGGATATCCGAGAAGCCAATGATCGCGTTGAGGGGCGTCCGGAGTTCATGGCTCATATTGGCGAGGAAGCGGGACTTGGTCCGGCTTGCGGCCTCGGCACGCTCGCGCGCCTCGAGAAGTTCCATTTCGTGATGCTTGCGCTCGCTGATGTCACGGGTGACGCCGATGACCTCGGCGGAGCGCCCGTCGGAACCGAGGGTGCGGCGCATGGTCGATTCGAGCCACACGTAATGGCCGTCCCTGTGCAGGAAGCGGTAGTCGAATTGCACCTGTTCGCCGTGCTGTACGCAGCGGAGGAAAGCCTTGCGAGCGCGCGGGAAATCGTCCGGATGGACAAGCTCTTCCGTGATCGGCTTGCCGTGAAACCCTTCCGGGCTGCGCCCCAGGATGCGCTCGATCGCCGGAGAAATGAACATGATGCGGGATTGCGCATCGTAGTAGGCCACCACGTCGGAGGCTTGTTCCGTCAGGAGCCGATACTTCGCTTCGCTCGCTTTCACCGCGAGCTCCGCCTCCACCTCTTCGTGCACATCCTCGGCGAGGCCGACCAGCGCGCCGATTTCGTGGAAGGCGTCGGCTTCCGCATAGACGTAGGTCTTGACGTAGCGGTAGCAGTTGTCGCCTGTCCGAAATCGCGTGACGCATGTAACGGGCTCGTGCGTCTCGAAGGCGTCGAGGAACTTCGACAGCAGTTCCCCGTGATCGTCCGGGTGGACGAGGTGTTCGTACCAGTCGCCGCCGGCGGGAAGTTTGTCTTCGTCGAGAGCGAGGATGCGGGCGACACCCCGCGACCATTGCGGCGCAGACTCTCCCTTCACCCAGCGCCAGTGCCCGAAGCGGGCAAGCCGTTCGGCCTCGCGAAGCTGGTGCTCGAGCCGGTAGGCATCGGTGACGTCACGGGAAACGCAGAGAATACCGGCGATGTCGGGATCTGCGAGGAGGTTGCGCGCATGCGTTTCGACGCGGAGCCAGCTTCCGTTTTCATGAGGCAGCCGGACCACCTCGATAATCTCGGCGTTGGGCACTCGCGCGCAATCCTCGATCTTGCGGGCGATTCTTTCGCGGTCGTCGGGATGGACGAGATCGGTAATCTTCCGTCCCGTCAGCGCCTGCTCCATTCCGCCGAAAGCCTTGCGCACGGCAGGGCTCTGATAGGTGACGATGCCGTCGCGATCGAGAATGGTGAGAATGCCGCCAGCATTTTCGACGAGCGCGCGATAGAAATGCGCCCCCGAGGCCGCAAGGAGATCGTTCGCACGCGGTGCGTTATTCTCTCCCGAAGGTGTCCCGTCAGAAGGACGACCCATTTCCAATCCCCACTCCCGGCATGACGCCGCCCGACGGCCGGCAAAATGCTGCCCGTATTACCCGGAATGGTAGGGCTATTTGTTTAACGTTCCCTTGAACCGCGTGACGCGGGTAAGAGAACGCTAACCATGTTTTCCGCAGTGAACCTGGCGATCAGGGGCGCTGTATGATCTGCCATGCATGCTCGGCGAGATTGCGGCAGGCATCGCCGAGGGTTTTCGCCCGTTCCGAACTCGCATTGCCGTCGAGGCCGCGCTTGTAGACGCCCTGGCTGATGGAGGCGAGGCGGAACATGGAGAAGGCGAGATAGAAGTTCCAGTGCGGAATGCCATCGCGGCCCGCATGGCGGCAATACTCGGCGACGAATTCCTCTTCGGTCGGCACGCCCGGCGTCTTTGTCCGGTCGATGGGTTCCGCGCCGCCGGCCACGCCGAGAAGATCGTACATGCAGGTGTAGGCGACATCGGCAAACGGATGGCCGATGGTGCAGAGTTCCCAGTCGAGCACGGCGATCATGCGCGGATCGGTGGTATGGAACATCGTGTTGCCGAGACGATAATCGCCATGGGCGATCGTCACCGACGGCTCGTCTGGAATATGTTCCGGCAGATATTTGATGAGCTCTTCCATCGCCGCAACATCGGCGGTCTGCGCGCCGCGATATTGCTTGATCCAGCGTCCGATCTGACGCTCGAAATAGTTGCCGGACTTTCCGAAATCGCCCAGACCGGCCTTCTCGTAATCGACCTTGTGGAGCTTCGCGAGGTTTTCGGCGAGGTTGGCGTAGACGGCGCGGCGCTCTTCCTCGCTCGACGCCGGCATGACCGGCTCGCGAAACACCCGGCCTTCCATGAAGTCCATGACATAGAACGACGTGCCGATGATGCTGTCGTCTTCGCAAAGCGCATACATGTGCGGCACGGGAACGCCGGTCCCGGCAAGTGCCTTCATCACCCGGTATTCGCGGTCGACCTGATGCGCGCTCGCGAGGAGCTGCCCGGGCGGCTTCTTGCGCATCACATAGCGTTTGCGGCCGCCGGGGCCGCTCGTCGTGAGCAGGAAAGTCGGGTTCGATTGACCGCCCTCGAACTGACGGACTTCGAGGTCGCCGCCGAAACCTTCCACCGCCTCGCGGCAGAAATTTTCAAGGCGCTTCACATCGAAGCGGTGCGCCTCGCGGATGGGCGTCGTTTCCAGATCGGCTTGCGTGGCCTCGGCCATCTTCCTCTCCCCGAAGAAATATCTTTAAGGGGAGACTTAGCACGCACTTGCGGACCGGCAAAGACAACGCCACCGGATGCAGCGGCCGCCTCGCCGGGAGGTCAGGCCGCGTCCTGATTTTCCTCGAAGCCTTCCGACATCACGCCCGAAACCCGCCGCCGCCGCGCATTGTGGATGACGGAGCCGGGTCTGTCGTCGGTATCGGGGCGAGACGTCGCCATGCGGATCACTTCCTTGTAGCCCGACTTCGTCTCGATCCGCTCGCCATATCCGTTGGCGATCAGGAAGGCGCGGGTCCTGGGCAGGTTGTAGCAAGGCACCCACATCAGGAGGTGGTGTTCGACGTGATAGTTCACCCAGTAAGGCGCGACGAGCGCACGCTCCAGCAGGTTTGCCTTCGTCGTGCGGGCATTGCCGAAGGGATCGTTATTGTCCGGCACCATCGCGTGTTCGGCGATGTTGCGGATACGGGTAATCGCCTGATGCCAGGTAAGGAAGGGCACGAGCCAGAGCGCGAAATAGAGATACCAGTGACCGCTGGCCGCGAGCACGCCGAAGACGGCAAGTTGCGCGAGCGTCGCGCGGCCGAGCTTGTCCCGGTAATTTTTCAGACGCTGCTCGAGCGTCCAATCGGCCTTGCCGAGCGCGTTGAGAATCTGCGCCTTTCGCTGCTGGTATCCAGTCTGGCCGGTGATGTCGCGAACCATCTTGCGCCTGAAGCTCTTGCGCGTGATGGGGAAGGGCGCGGAGAGGATGAGGTCGGGGTCTTCCAGCTGCTGGGTGTTGGCATGATGCTTCAGGTGGTAACGGCGGTAGGCGCCGGTTTCCGCCATCATCGGATAGGCGCAAAGCCACTGATTGAGGAACATGTTGAGCTTCTGGTTCTGCGTGAGAATGCCATGTGCGCCGTCATGCATGAGAATGGCGAGGCCGAGCTGACGCGCGCCGATCACCATGACGGCGAGAACGTAGGTGAGCGGGTTGGGGAAGGCGACGAAGACAGCCATCGCGCCGAAGATGACACCCCAGGCATGAAGCACAAGCCAGGCGCCGCGCAGGTCCGAACGCTTGCGCACCAGCGCAAGTTGTTCCGGAGACAGAAGATCCTTTGCCAGTGCGCTCATGCTGTTGTTCTCCGTTCCTTGATTCTCGTCTTGCCGCTCGCCCGCGCAACGCCCGCGCCGGCAAGGCAGAAGTTCACGATTTCCTCGACCGTTCGGTCGGGATTGCTGTCGAGTTCATGCGATTCAGGTGCCAGCGGTCCGATCAGCGCCGTCGGGATGGCGCCCGCGATGCAGGCCGCCGCGATCCGAACGTCGATCCGCCTGAGTTCGCCGTCGTCGATCCCGTCTTCGATGATGCGGGCGAAAATGTCGGCATGCGTGCGGCGGAAGAAGGCGCGTTCCTCGGCAAGGTTCACATCGAGCGGCTCGGCAAGCAGCGCATAGGCGAGCCGGCGCCCGCGCACCGCACGTCCAGCGAAGGTACGCAGCACTTTCACCAGCCTTTCACTTGCCGGTTCGTCGCTGGACGCAATCTCCGCGAGCATGCCCATTTCGCGGGCCGACACCTCGCGGAAGACCTGACGGCAGAGCGCTTCCTTGGATGAGAAATAGCGATAGAGAGTGCCGGTGGCGACGCCTGCCTTCTTCGCGACTTCGGTCATTTGCACCGCAGCAAAACCGCCCTCGGCCACGAGACCGCGCGCGGCATCGAGGATGCTGCGGCGCGTGTCGGCGAGGCGGGCCGTCACCTTGTCTGTCTTGCGGTAAGCCAAGATATGAACCTCCGTTCACTCACAAGGAATGAACCATGGTTCATGATCGAGCGTCAAGAGCAGAGCCGGAGATCGGGATGAAGGACAGCAAAAAGCCCGGCCCCTGCGCGCTCAAGAAAGGCGCAGGAAACCGGGCCAGTTCGGTGCGCGTGGCTCAGTCGGCGGCGCGAAGGGCCGACGAAAATCCGCGACCGTCCTTCGGCTTTGCCGGCGCGCGGCGTGCCGGGACGGCACGATCGTTGGCGACGGCATACCAATGCGCCTGACCCGTGAAAAGCTCAGCGGCGAGTGCCGCATCGTGGAGCCACTGTTTATAGATTTTCTTCATCTCGACCTCCTTACGGAGAATGTTGCGATGCAACATATGTAACGCCGCCGCAGCCGGAATCAAGCAGGCACGGCTGCGGCAAAACGACTTGCATGGAAAGGACGCGACTTGGCGCGCGGCATGCGGCATACAACCGCCGAAGGAAAGCCGCCGATGACCGACATCCAGAAATCCGAAGACACGCCCGCCGGACTGTTCCGCCTGCGCGATTTCAGATTCTACATTTCCGGACGCTTCCTCGGCACGCTCGGCATGCTGATTCAATCGGTGGCGGTGGGCTGGCAAGTCTATGACATCACGGAGAGCCCGCTCGCGCTCGGTTATGTGGGGCTCGCGCAATTCCTGCCGATCGTTCTGCTGACGCTGCCCGCGGGCGACATCGCCGACCGCGTCGACCGGCGCATCATCGTGGCGGGCGCGGGCCTTCTCGAAGCGGCGGCGGCGGGCTGGCTGATCCTCCTCACACTGACGCATTCTGGCGACGTCACCTGGTTCTACGCCGCGCTCGCGCTCTTCGGATGCGCGCGCGCCTTCATGGCGCCCGCCGCACGAAGCTTCGTGCCGCTGCTCGTCACGGCGAGGCAATTGCCGCGCGCCATCGCGGTGAGCTCGTCGACCTTCCAGGTCGCGGTGATCACGGGACCGGCCATCGGCGGCGGGCTCTATCTCTTCGGTCCCGTCTTCGTCTATGCCGTTTGCGCGGCGCTCTTCATGACGGTCGCACTCGCCTTCCTCGCGATCCGCACGCGCCCGCCCGTCCAGCCGCATGCGCCCGCGACATCCGCCTTCACGCGCGTGACGGCGGGCATCGCCTATATGCGGCGCACGCCCATCGTGCTCGGCGCAATCTCGCTCGACCTCTTCGCGGTACTGCTCGGCGGCGCCGTCGCGCTGCTGCCGATCTATGCGCGCGACATATTGCATGTGGGACCGGAGGGCCTCGGCCTCATGCGCTCCGCACCCGCCATCCGATTGTCTTCGGATTGTCGGAAAATTTCTGGCTGACGCTCGGCGCGCTCGCCGTGATGGGCGGCGCCGACATGGTGAGCGTCAACATCCGCTCGACGCTCATTCCGCTCGCGACGCCGCAACAGATGCTCGGCCGCGTGACGGCGGTGGAAATGCTTTTCATCGGCGCATCGAACGAGCTTGGCGAATTCGAATCGGGCGTGACGGCGGCGTGGTTCGGCACGGTGCCTGCCGTCGTGATCGGCGGCATAGGCACGCTCGGCGTCGTCGGATTATGGATGTGGCTCTTTCCGGATCTGCGGAAGGTCGACAAGCTCGAAGACGTGAAACCGCAGCAATGACGGGCTTTTACGCGATCTGACTTATGCGACCTGTCCGGCGACGATGGCGACGAAGACGACGAGGCCGAAGTCGCGGTTGGAGCGGAAGAGACGCAGGCAGCGCACGGGATCGCCGATGTCGAGCGTGACGATCTGCCAGACGAGAAGCGCGGCGGCGAGCGCGACGACCGGATAGAAGAAGAAGCCGAGACCGGCGAGCGCGCCTGCGGCGAGCAGCGCGGCGATCATCAAGCCGTAGAAAACCCAGAGCCATTTTGCCGTCGATGCGCCGAGCTTCAGCGCGGAGGACTTGACGCCGATCAGTGCGTCGTCTTCCTTGTCCTGATGCGCGTAGATCGTGTCGTAGCCGACGGTCCAGGCAACCGCACCGAGATAGAGGAGGATCGGTGCGAGAGAAAGCTCGCCGCGAACGGCGGCCCATCCCATCAGCGCGCCCCAGTTGAAGGCGAGGCCGAGCACGAGCTGCGGCCAGTTGGTGATGCGCTTCATGAAGGGATAGATCGCGACGAGAAGGAGCGACGAGAAGCCGAGTGCGATTGCAAAACTGTTGAAGGTGAGCAGCACCAGAAGACCGATGAGGCATTGAAGCGCGAGGAAACCCCATGCCTGTTTGACGCTGATCGCGCCCGACGGAATGGGACGTGCCCTTGTGCGCGCGACGGCGGCATCGATATCGCGGTCGACGATGTCGTTCCATGTGCAGCCCGCGCCGCGCATCGCGACCGAGCCGGCGAAGAAGAGGGCGAGAAGCACGAGCGAGGGGAAGCCATCGCTCGCAAGCGCGACGGACCACCAGCAGGGCAGCAGCAGCAGCCACCAGCCGATGGGCCGGTCGAGCCGCGCGAGCCGCGCATAGGGACGGAACGGAGCGGGCGCATGCGTGTCCACCCAGTTCTCGGGCGGCGCATCGGCAACGCGGTCCTCGGCTCTCTCTTTCATGGGCAATCCGGAATACAGTGTACGGACGATCCAGCCTTTCCGGGCCGGATTCGCAAGCGCGAGACTAGCCTCTCGGCGGCCGCATTGCACCTGCGAGAAGGCGGCCCGGACCGGGGATAAAGCGCCCCGATTCGGCCCGGCTGTCACACGAACGTCATCGAAACGTCATGAAAGCCGTCAGGGGGCGATTTCGAGGGGCGAGGCGGGGATATCTCCGGCTATGAGCGCTGGAAGATGCTGCACCAGCGAAGTCGGGAAGATCATTTCGGGTGTGGAGCGGAGTTCGTCGAGCGTCCACCACTTCATGTCCTGGATGACTTCGCGCTCCAGCGCGGTCCACCCGCTCCGGTTGAGAGCGGTTGTATCGGTGCGCGCCAGGACGAAGTTTTCCTGCATCAGCCGGTTTTTGCCGTGGACGCAAAGCACATGCTCGGTGGTCCAGACCGCCGGACCGAGTGCGGCATCGGCCAGACCCGTCTCCTCGAGAAGTTCCCGTCTTGCCGCTGTGGCAACATCCTCTCCGGGCTCCATCTCGCCACCAATGGTGACCCAATAGGCGCGCTCCAGCACTTTGCCCTCCGCATTGCCGACATTCGGGTCGTGCATCCGGATGAGGAGGAGGCGGTCCGCCGGGTCGAGCAGGAGGACGCGGGCTGTCTTTCGAGGGAGCATGTGATTGCTTCAGTGGTTCAGTCCGATTTTATTATGACAGGTTCACTGCGATCCGGCTTTCGAGAGCTTGTTCCTGGAATCCGCGACGATTGGAACGGAGGGCACGATGCATAGAGAAAGCGACCGGGGGGCTGCGGAAGCGAGATGGTGGTTCCAGAGGCCAACGCCGCTCTGGTTTGGGCTTCTGGTGGTACTGATCTCACTTTGTTCGGTGGGTCTCGGAATTTGGGCGGCGGTCAGGCTCAGCGTCACCTAGGTTTGCCTGAATGAGAGAATGTCATTCCGGCGAAAGCCGGAATCCATCTGACGCGGCGGCAAGGCGAGGGGCTCATGGGCCCCGGCTTTCGCCGGGGTGACAAATTTGTTTTTGGCGGCGCCCTTCGCCGTCATTGCGAGGAGGCCGCAGGCCGACGAAGCAACTGTATTGGCTGTCAAGCGGTTTGGGGCGTGTTTGCGTCTCTGAGTTTGGCGTTAAGGATGAC
>PHEF01000153.1 GCA_002842875.1 Alphaproteobacteria bacterium HGW-Alphaproteobacteria-3
TGAGGCGTTTCAGGACCTCATATGTTCGATATCGGATGGTCAGAACTGCTGGCCCTTGTGGTCATTGCCATCGTCTTCGTAGGCCCGAAGGACCTGCCGAGGATGATGCGCACGGCTGGCCAGTATGTGGCGAAGGTTCGCGCCATGGCGCGCGAGTTCCAGACCTCCTTCGAGGACCTTGCGCGGGAAACCGAGCTTGAGGAACTCCGCAAGGAGGTCTCGAGCCTTCGCGGTCATGTCACCGAGCCCATGCGCTCACTCCAGCGCGAAATCGACAAGCCGCTGAAGGCGGGTGGCGGCGCGGGAGCCGAAGCGGTGAAGACCTCGCAGCCGCTCGACACTGGCGGCGTCTCCGACGGTATCGCCGGCACGATCCGCGAGGCCGAGGCGGTCGAGGCCTATGGGGCGAGCGAACCGGCGTCCATCGGCGGCACCCCTGAAACGAAGCGGGACGGCGAATGAGCGTGTCTCCTGCCGAGCCCGATCCCGACGATGAAATCGAAGCCTCGCGGGCGCCGCTGCTCGATCATCTGATCGAGCTTCGCACGCGCCTCATCAAGGTTCTGCTCGCCTTTGCGGTCGGCTTCGGCGTCTGTTTCTATTTCTCCATCGACATCTTCAACCTGCTGGTCGAGCCCTATAACCGGATCGTGACATCCGAAGGCGGCGCGCATCTCATCTACACAGCGCCGCAGGAATTCTTTCTGACCCGGCTCAAGCTCTCGATGTTCGGGGCGATCTTCATCGCCTTCCCGATCATCGCGGCGCAGATCTACATGTTCGTCGCGCCGGGGCTCTACAAGCATGAGCGCGGCGCCTTCGTGCCCTATCTCATCGCGACGCCGGTGTTGTTTCTCACCGGCGCCGCTCTCGTCTATTTCGGCGCCCTGCCCATCGCGCTCAACTTCTTCATGAGCATGCAGCAGCCGGGCGGCGAGGGTGAGGCGACGATCGAGCTCCTGCCCAAGGTCAGCGAGTATCTGAACCTCGTCACAGCCTTCATTCTGGCCTTCGGTATCTGCTTCCAGTTGCCGGTGATCCTGACGCTGCTCGCGCGCGCCGGGATCGTGAATGCCGCCCAGCTCAGGCGCGGACGGCGCTATGCCATCGTCATCATCTTTGCCGTGGCGGCTTTCCTGACGCCCCCCGACTTCTTCAGCCAGATCGCGCTCGGCGTTCCGACGCTGCTCCTCTACGAGATTTCGATCTTCACCGTCGCATGGACGGAAAAGAAGAAGGCCGAAGCCGAAACGGCGGAAGGCGAGGCATAACGTCTCCCCGGCCTCGTCTGGACGCTTTCGGCCCTTCCGCGTATACAGGGCGCGCCGACCTCCCCAATCCGCGACGGATTCCATGCACGATATCAAGATCATCCGCGACGACCCCGAAGCCTTTGAAAGAGGTCTCGCGAAGCGCGGGCTTCCGCCTCAATCCGCGCGTCTCATCGAGATCGACGAGCGGCGGCGGAAAATCATCACCTCGCTGCAGGAAATGCAGCAGGCCCGCAACGACGCCTCGAAGCAGATCGGCCAGGCCAAGGCGAACAAGGACGACGCGCTCGCGCAGAAACTGATGGAGGAGGTGTCGTCCCTCAAGGGCCGCATTCAGGCAGGCGAGGAGGAGGAGCGGGCGGTCAATGCCGAGCTTCAGGCCGCGCTCGCCTCGATCCCGAATATTCCCCTCGACGAGGTGCCGGTCGGCCCCGACGAGAGCGCCAATGTGGTGCACCATACCCATGGCAGCGCCCGCGAGATGAACTTCGAGGCCAGGGAACATTTCGACCTTGGCGAGGCGCTGGGCCTCATGGATTTCGAGGCGGCGACCAGGATGTCCGGTGCGCGCTTCACGGTGCTCAAGGGCCCGCTCGCCCGGCTCGAACGCGCCATCGGCAATTTCATGGTCGATCTCCACACGTCGGAGTTCGGCTACACCGAGGTCATGCCGCCGCTCATGGTGCGCGACGATGCGATGTTCGGCACGGCGCAATTGCCGAAATTCGCCGACGATCAGTTCGCGACCTTCAAGGGCGAGAGCCGCGACGATCTGGAGAAGTACTGGCTGATCCCGACCGCCGAAGTGCCGCTGACGAACCTTGTGCGCGAGAGCATCCTCTCGGAAGAAGAACTGCCGAAGCGTTTCACCGCCTATACAGCCTGTTTCCGCGCTGAGGCAGGCGCTGCCGGCCGCGATACGCGCGGCATGATCCGCCAGCACCAGTTCTCCAAGGTCGAACTCGTCTCGGTCACGACGCCGGAGGCCTCGCTTGCCGAGCATGACAGGATGCTCGCCTGCGCCGAGGAGGTGCTGAAGCGCCTCGACCTCCATTACCGGGTGATGACGCTGTCGACCGGCGACATGGGCTTTGCCTCGCGCAAGACCTACGACATCGAAGTCTGGCTGCCGGGGCAGAAGGCCTATCGCGAAATTTCGTCCTGCTCGGTCTGCGGCGACTTCCAGGCGCGGCGCATGAATGCGCGCTACCGGCCGAAGGGCGAAAAGAACACGCGCTTCGTCCACACGCTGAACGGCTCCGGCCTTGCCGTCGGGCGCACGCTTGTCGCGGTCATGGAGAACTACCAGCAG
>PHEF01000154.1 GCA_002842875.1 Alphaproteobacteria bacterium HGW-Alphaproteobacteria-3
GGTGGACGAGGATTCCGGCGCGAAGTCCGTCAAGGACATCAAGGAGCAGGACGTCTACATGGGCGACATGCCGCTCATGACCGAGAACGGCACCTTCGTGATCAACGGCACCGAGCGCGTCATCGTTTCGCAGATGCACCGCAGCCCGGGCGTTTTCTTCGATCACGACAAGGGCAAGACGCATTCCTCCGGCAAGCTGCTCTTCGCGGCGCGCGTCATTCCCTATCGCGGTTCGTGGCTCGACTTCGAGTTCGACGCGAAGGATATCGTCTTTGTGCGTATCGACCGCCGCCGCAAGCTGCCGGTGACGACGCTTCTCTATGCGCTCGGGCTCGACTCGGAAGAAATTCTCGGCACGTTCTACAATAGCGTTGCCTTCACCAAGGTGAAGCAGGGCTGGCGCGTGCCGTTCGACGCGGAACGCTATCGCGGCGCGAAGCCGGAACGCGATCTCATCGACGCGAAGACCGGCAAGGCCGTCGTCGAGGCGGGCCGCAAGGTTACGCCGCGGCTGGCGAAGAAGCTGGCCGAAGACGGTCTCAAGGAACTGCTTTTGCAGGACGAGGACCTGCATGGCCGCTATCTCGCGCAGGAAATCGTCAATATGGAAACCGGCGAAATCTTCGCCGAGGCCGGCGACGAGATCACGCCCGAAGTGCTGGAACAGCTCGTCGAGGCGGGCCACGACCAGATCGTGACGCTCGATATCGACCACGTGAACACCGGCGCCTTCATTCGCAACACGCTTGCTGTCGACAAGTGCACGAACCGCGAGCAGGCGCTGATCGACATCTACCGCGTGATGCGCCCCGGCGAGCCGCCGACGCAGGACACGGCGGATGCACTGTTCAAGAGCCTCTTCTTCGATTCCGAACGCTACGACCTCTCGGCTGTCGGCCGCGTGAAGATGAACATGCGTCTCGACCTCGACTGCCCGGACACGATGCGCGTGCTGCGCAAGGAAGATATCCTCGCGGTCATCAAGACGCTTGTCGGTCTGCGCGACGGCAAGGGCGAAATCGACGACATCGACAATCTCGGCAATCGCCGCGTGCGCTCGGTCGGCGAGCTCATGGAGAACCAGTATCGCGTCGGCCTGCTCCGCATGGAACGGGCGATCAAGGAACGCATGTCGTCTGTCGATATCGATACGGTCATGCCCCATGACCTGATCAATGCGAAGCCGGCGGCTGCCGCCGTGCGCGAGTTCTTCGGTTCCTCGCAGCTTTCGCAGTTCATGGACCAGACGAATCCGCTTTCCGAGATCACGCACAAGCGGCGCCTCTCGGCGCTTGGGCCCGGTGGTCTGACGCGCGAGCGCGCCGGCTTCGAGGTGCGCGACGTGCACCCGACGCATTACGGCCGCATCTGCCCGATCGAAACGCCGGAAGGACCGAATATCGGTCTCATCAACTCGCTCGCGACTTTCGCTCGCGTCAACAAGTACGGCTTCATCGAGAGCCCGTACCGGCGTGTGAAGGGCGGCAAGCTCGATGCCGATGTCGTCTATCTGTCCGCCATGGAAGAAAGCCGCTACCGCATCGCGCAGGCGAATGTGGAAGTGAGCGCCAAGGGCGAAATCCAGGGCGAACTCGTGAACTGCCGTATCGACGGCGACTTCGAGATGGTGCCGCCGGATCAGGTGGACTTCGTGGACGTGTCGCCGAAGCAGATCGTGTCGGTGGCCGCGGCGCTCATCCCGTTCCTCGAGAACGACGACGCGAACCGCGCGCTCATGGCGGCTATCGGCGCACGCCGTACGGGCGTCGTCGACCAGGTGGACGCGACGCGCATCGTCATTCGCGCGACGGAAGAGGTCGATTCCTCCAAGTCGGGCGTCGACATCTACAACTTGCGCAAGTTCCAGCGTTCCAACCAGAACACCTGCATCAATCAGCGTCCGCTGGTGCGTGTGGGCGATCTGGTGAACAAGGGTGACATCATCGCGGACGGTCCTTCGACCGAACTCGGCGATCTCGCACTCGGCCGCAACGTGCTGGTCGCGTTCATGCCGTGGAACGGGTACAACTTCGAGGACTCCATCCTCATCTCCGAACGCATCGTACGCGACGACGTCTTCACTTCGATCCACATCGAGGAATTCGAAGTGATGGCGCGCGACACGAAGCTCGGGCCTGAGGAAATCACGCGCGACATCCCGAATGTCGGCGAGGAAGCCCTCAAGAATCTCGACGAAGCGGGCATCGTCTATATCGGTGCCGAGGTGAATCCGGGCGACATCCTTGTCGGCAAGATCACGCCGAAGGGCGAGAGCCCGATGACGCCGGAAGAGAAGCTGCTGCGTGCCATCTTCGGCGAGAAGGCTTCCGACGTGCGCGACACGTCGCTTCGCCTGCCGCCGGGCGTCACCGGTACGGTTGTCGAGGTGCGTGTGTTCAATCGCCACGGCATCGACAAGGACGAGCGCGCGATGGCGATCGAGCGCGAGGAAATCGAACGTCTCGCGAAGGACCGCGACGACGAAGTCGGCATTCTCGACCGCAACATCTATGGCCGTCTCGCCGAAATTGTCCTCGGCAAGCAAATCGTTTCGGGGCCGAAGGCGCTCGCAGCGGATTCGAAGGTAAGCCAGTCCGATCTCGATGAATTGAGCCATGGCCAGTGGTGGCAGATTGCGCTCAAGAACGAGAAGGCGCAGGCCGAAATCGAGGCGTTGAAGAAGCAGTACGACGAAAGCAAGGAGCGCCTCGAAGCGCGCTTTGCCGACAAGGTCGACAAGCTGCAGCGCGGCGACGAGCTTCCGCCTGGCGTCATGAAGATGGTCAAGGTCTTCGTGGCCGTGAAGCGCAAGCTTCAGACCGGCGACAAGATGGCCGGCCGTCACGGCAACAAGGGTGTCATCAGCCGTATCGTGCCGATGGAAGACATGCCCTACCTGGACGACGGCCAGCCGGTCGATATCGTGCTGAACCCGCTCGGCGTGCCGAGCCGCATGAATGTCGGTCAGATTCTGGAAACCCATCTCGGGTGGGCCTGTGCCGGCCTCGGTCGCAAGATCGAGCGGGCGCTTGAGGTCTATCGCCGCGAAAACAAGCCGAAGGAACTGAAGGACATCATTCACCAGATTTACGGTGACGATCAGACCGTTGCTTCGCTCGACGAAGAACAGCTTGTGGAGATGGCCGGCAATCTGACCAACGGCGTGCCGATCGCGACGCCCGTCTTCGACGGTGCCCGCGAACCGGAAATCGTCGAGATGCTGGAGCTTGCCGGTCTCGACCGGTCGGGCCAGGTGACGCTCCACGACGGACGGACGGGCGAGGCCTTCGACCGAAAGGTGACTGTCGGCTACATCTACATGCTGAAGCTGCATCATCTTGTCGATGACAAGATCCATGCACGCTCCATCGGGCCGTACTCGCTCGTTACCCAGCAGCCGCTGGGCGGCAAGGCGCAGTTCGGCGGCCAGCGCTTCGGCGAAATGGAAGTGTGGGCGCTGGAAGCCTATGGCGCCGCCTACACGTTGCAGGAAATGCTGACGGTGAAGTCGGACGACGTGGCAGGCCGTACGAAGGTCTACGAGGCCATCGTTCGCGGCGACGACACGTTCGAAGCCGGTATTCCGGAAAGCTTCAACGTGCTCGTGAAGGAAATGCGGTCGCTCGGCCTCAATGTCGAGTTGCTGACGCCCGCCGCGAGCTGACAAGAGACACGCGATGCGCTCCTTGCGGGACGCATCGCAGCCCTCCTGGACGGAGGGCATTCGATATTCGATATACGGGGTACGCGGACGGAAGGCCCCACCGGACGCACACAAACTATCCCCGTTGGCTTTGAGGCCGAGCTCAGGAGAAGTCCATGAACCAAGAGGTCATGAACCTTTTCAATCCGACGGCGCCTACGCAGACTTTCGATCAGATCAAGATCTCGATCGCGAGCCCCGAACGGATCCTTTCCTGGTCCTATGGCGAGATCAAGAAGCCGGAGACGATCAACTACCGCACGTTCAAGCCGGAGCGGGACGGTCTCTTCTGCGCGCGCATCTTCGGTCCGATCAAGGACTACGAGTGCCTGTGCGGCAAGTACAAGCGGATGAAGTACAAGGGCATCATCTGCGA
>PHEF01000155.1 GCA_002842875.1 Alphaproteobacteria bacterium HGW-Alphaproteobacteria-3
GCTTCTCCACGGACGGTCTCCTTTGTTTGAGATCTCCAACGACCTCATTCTGGCACATCATGATGCCGTCGGGGGCCGTCCATCCCAACAATCCAGAGCAACAAAGCTCGGAGCCAATGGCTCCTGGATGCCCGGGTCAAGCCCGGGCATGACATTTTGGGGATGAGAGAGCCAAGGAGGAAACCACATGCCGACAAAGGCGAAACGATGGGTGCTGGCGTCGCGGCCGGAGGGGAAGCCGAGGGCGGAGAATTTCCGGCTGGAGGAAATCGAGCTGCCGGATATCGGCGAGCATGAAATCCTGATCCGCACCGAGTTCCATTCCGTCGATCCCGGCATGCGCGGACGGCTATCGGGCGACAGCTACACGGCGGCGCTGCCTCTGGGCGAGACCATCGACAGTGCGATGGTGGGCGTGGTCGAAGCCTCCAGGAACGAGAAGTTCAAGGCGGGCGACCGCGTGACCGGCGGTTTCGGCTGGGCGACCCATGCGGTGTCGAACGGGCGCGGCGTGCAGGTGCTGGACCCGGCGATCTATCGCGGGGCCTTGAGGCCGACGGCGGCCATCGGCGTGCTCGGCATTCCGGGGCTCACCTCCTATTTCGGGTTGCTGGAACTCGGGCAACCGAAGGAAGGCGACACGGTGCTGATTTCGTCGGCCGCAGGGCCGGTGGGCGCGACGGCCGGGCAGATCGCGAAGATGAAGGGCTGCAGGGTCGTCGGCATCGCGGGCTCAGCGACGAAGTGCGACTATGTGACGGGGCTGGGCTTCGACGCCTGCTTTTCCTATCGCGGCGCGGACCTGAAAGCGGCGATCCGCGAGCACTGCCCGGAGGGCGCCGATATCTATTTCGACAATGTGGGCGGCGAGATGCTCGATGCCGCGATCCTCAACATGAAGGAGCATGGGCGGATCGTCGTTTCGGGCCAGGTGAGCGAGTATAACCGCGCCGATGACAAGCTTGTGGGCATCCGCAACGTGACGCGCTTCATCACGCACCGGCTGCGGATGGAGGGGCTGGTGGTGTTCGACTATTTCAAGCGCTTCCGCGAGGCGCAGGCCGAGATGGCCGGGTGGATCCATGACGGGAAACTTCAGTATACAGAAGATGTCTCCGAAGGGATCGAGGGATCGGCGGCGGCCTTCATCGGGCTGTTCGAGGGCGAGAATTTGGGACGGCGGCTGATCAAGGTGAGTTGAGTTCTTGTCTCTTGCGTCATGGCCCGGCTTGTCCGGGCCATCCACGTCTTCCTTTCGGGACAGGCTCTAAAGACGTGGATGACCCGCATAAAGCGGGTCATGACGGTTTGGTGTTAAAAAGGCCCGGCGTTTCCACCGGGCCTTTTTTCGTCAGCTAACGGAACTTACCAGGCGCCGAGCGCGAGGGCGGGCTGGGCGCGGCGGGCCTCCACCCTCTCCTTCTTCAGGCCTTCGGCGATGAGGAAGGCGAGCTCAAGCGACTGGCTGGCGTTGAGGCGCGGGTCGCAATGCGTGTGGTAACGGTCGCCAAGCTCCGTCTCGGTGATCGCCTGCGCGCCGCCGATGCATTCGGTGACGTTCTGGCCGGTCATCTCGAAATGGACGCCGCCGGCATGCGTGCCCTCGGCGCGATGCACGGCCATGAAGGCCTGCACTTCGGCGAGGATGCGGTCGACGGGGCGCGTCTTGTAGCCCGACGACGCCTTGATGGTGTTGCCGTGCATCGGATCGCAGGACCAGACGACCTTCTTGCCCTCGCGCTCGATGGCGCGGATGAGCTGCGGCAGGTGCTTCTCGACATTCTCCGCGCCGAAGCGGCAGATGAGCGTGAGGCGGCCGGGCTCGTTCTTCGGGTTCAGGATGTCGGTGAGGCGCACAAGCTCTTCCGGGTCGAGCGAGGGGCCGCACTTCATGCCGATGGGGTTCTTGATGCCGCGCATATATTCGACATGGCCGTGATCGGGCTGGCGCGTGCGGTCGCCGATCCAGAGCATGTGGGCGGAGGTGTCGTACCAGTCGCCCGTGGTGCTATCGACGCGCGTCATCGCCTGCTCGTAACCGAGCAACAGAGCCTCGTGGCTCGTGTAGAAGTCGGTCGTGTGAAGCTGGGGCTGCGTCTCGCCGTCGATGCCGCAGGCGCGCATGAAGTCGAGCGCCTCGGTGATGCGGTTCGCAAGCTCCTCGTAGCGCGCACCCTCGGCGCTGTCGGCGACGAAGCCGAGATTCCAGCGATGAACGAAGTCGAGATCGGCGTAACCGCCATTCGCGAAGGCGCGGATGAGGTTCAGCGTCGAGGCGGACTGCGAATAGGCGCGCAACAGCCGCTCGGGATCGGGCACGCGCGATTTCTCGTCGAACTCGATGCCGTTGATGTTGTCGCCGAGATAGGACGGCAGCGTGACGCCGCCGATGGTCTCGGTGGCGGACGAACGCGGCTTGGCGAACTGGCCGGCGATGCGGCCCACCTTCACGACCGGCGAGGCGGCGGCGAAGGTCAGCACAACGGCCATCTGCAGCAGCAC
>PHEF01000049.1 GCA_002842875.1 Alphaproteobacteria bacterium HGW-Alphaproteobacteria-3
GCCAGGTAAATGACCGCGAGCCGAAAGGTCGAGGTCTGTAAGAGTTTAATCAGCGGCACGCAGCGAGTATCCCGCACCGCGCACGGTGTGCAAGAGCGGCTGATCGAAATTCTTGTCGATCTTGGCCCGGAGACGGGAAATATGGACGTCGATCACGTTCGTTTGCGGATCGAAATGATATTCCCAGACGTTTTCCAGCAACATGGTCCGCGTGACGACCTGGCCCGCATGTTTCATCAGATATTCGAGCAGGCGGAACTCGCGCGGCTGGAGGTCGATCTCCTGCCCTTCCCGCATGACCTTGCGGGCGAGAAGATCGACTTCGAGGTTGCCGACCTGAAGGCGCGTGCGGACCTGATCCGGATTGGCCCGGCGGACAAGCACCTCGATGCGAGCGAGCAGTTCGGCGAAAGCGTAAGGTTTCGTGAGGTAATCGTCGCCTCCGGCCTTGAGGCCCTTGATACGATCGTCCACCTCGCCCAGCGCGGAAAGGAAGAGAACCGGCGTGCGCACGCCCTCCTCCCGCAGGGTTTCGACGACACTCAGCCCATCGCGCCTGGGCAGCATCCGATCCACGATCAGAACGTCGAACGAACTTGAGAGGGCAAGCGTCAGCCCTTCGTCGCCATCCGCGGCGTGATCGATGATGTGGCCGCTTTCGCGCAGACCCTTCACGACATAGGCCGCCGCTTCGAGATCGTCTTCAATCACAAGAATGCGCATTGCTGTGCCAAGCTCCAGATGTCTTGCCCGACGGACGGCCAGTGGGCCGTGCCTTCACACCTTGCGGCCGGTGGGCCGCGCCGCCGATGCCGCGGGGGGAAGCATCGAACGGCACGGCCCTGCGGCCCATTCTCGGTGGGGTCCGGGCCACATGGCGACCGGTCTTGCCCCCCCCTCCGGCGCAGCCCCGATTTTTCTCAATCGCTCGACTGCTTCCGGTTTCGCTTCGTCGCGTTACGATTTCTGCAGCGACAGCGCCACGAAACGCTGCCGGTTTTCGCTGCGAAGGAGAAGGAGCACCGAGCTCTTCTTCGCCTTGCTTGCTTCCTCGACGCCGGAGACGACATCCGCGGGCTTCTTCACATCGCGCCCCGAGACCTTCACCACGATATCGCCCGGCTGAATGCCCTTTTCGGCTGCATCGCTCGCGGGATCGACGGTCTTCACGACGACGCCGTCGGGCGAATCCGCGAGAGCGAGGCCGAGGCTTTCGGTGGTGACCGCTTCGGGTTCGGCGCCAGGCTCGGAAGCGGACGCCATCTGCGGGTTTTCAGGGAAGACACCGATCCTGACGGCGATCGCCTTTTCGCGGCCGTCGCGCCAGACGACGAGCTTTGCGTTGCTCTCGGGTTCGAGGTCGGCGACTGTCCGGCTCACGGCCCGCACGTCTTCCATCTTCTTGCCGTTCACGTCGAGAATCACGTCGCCGGTCCTGACGCCGGCCTTCTCGGCGGGGCTGCCCTCGCCCACCTGGGCAACAAGTGCGCCACGCGGCTTGTCGAGGGAGAGCGAGGAAGCCACTTCGTCATCCACCTGCTGAATGGTGACGCCGAGCCATCCGCGCGTGACCGTGCCCTTGTCCTTGAGCTGGGCGACGACGCTCTTCGCGATCGAGGAGGGGATGGCGAAACCGATACCGACGCTGCCACCGGTCGGCGAGAAGATCGCCGTGTTCACGCCAACCACATTGCCGTGCACGTCGAAGGTGGGGCCGCCGGAATTGCCCTTGTTGATCGACGCATCGATCTGGATGAAATCGTCATAGGGCCCGGCGCCGATCTCACGGCCACGAGCCGAAACAATGCCCGTGGTAACGGTGCCGCCAAGGCCGAAGGGGTTGCCGACCGCGAGCACCCAATCGCCGACACGCACATTTTCGGAGTCGCCGAAGACCACATATGGCAAAGGCTTCTTGCTTTCGACCTTCACAAGCGCGAGATCGGTCTTCGCGTCCTTGCCGATCAGCTCCGCCTTCATTTCACTGCCGTCGTCGCGGATGACGGTGATGTCCTTGCCGTCGCCGACGACATGGTTGTTGGTGACAATGTAGCCATCGGCCGAAATCAGGAACCCGGAGCCAAGCGCCGTCGCATGACGCGAGCGCGGCTTGCCGTTCGGACCTTGCGGCTGGAGATCGCGGAAGAATTTCTCGAAGGGGCTGCCGGGCGGAAAGGGCATTTCCGGTCCGGCAGGCGCCGTGGCGCTCACCTCTTCGTCGACGCGAATGCTGACCACGGCCGGGTTCACCTTTTCGACGAGATCCGCAAAGCTCGGCAAACGCTCGAGCGCATTTGCCGCCGGCGCGGCGGAACGCGTGTCGAGCGGAGCCGTTTCGGCAAAGGCCCCCGTGACCGGCGCGGCAAGGGCGAGCGCGCCGGCGGTGGCAAACGCCAGAGCCGTGAGACGTAATGTGGGGCGCAGTGTTGTGTCGCGACCGTTCCGCATGGATAACTCCCTGTCGTTGCGCCGCTTCATCGCCAGCCCGATACGCGGCGGCGGCATGCCTGGAGGACAGAATCCTTTCCTGATCCTTTCCAAATCATGTCCAATAAATTACGAAAATGTAAGGCGGAATAAAGGCGCGTTCAGGGCGCGGAATCCGGCGGATTCCCGCGGGCCATCAGTTCGGCAAGACGCGCCTCCTCCTCTTCGGTGAGGCTTGAGACGCCCGTTTCCAGACGCTTCCGGCGCAGGAAGAGCACCGCCACGATGCCACCCCCGAGAAGAACGAACCCGGGCGTGAGCCAGAGCACCCAGGTCGCGGGCTTGAAGCGCGGGGTCATCAGCACGAACTCGCCATAGCGCGCGATGACGAAATCGAACACTTCCTTGTCGGTATCGCCGGCGGAAATCCGTTCACGGACGATACGGCGAAGATCGCCCGCCAGTTCCGCATCGGAATCGTCGATCGACTGGTTCTGGCAAACAAGGCAGCGAAGTTCCTTCGAAATCTCCCGGGCGCGCGCCTCCTGTTCGGGGTCGGGCAGCCGTTCCGAGGGCGAGACAAGCGCGAAGGCGGGAATCGAAAGACAAAAGAACAGGAGCGCGGCGGCAAGAAGATGTCGCATGGCGCTACTCCGCAGGCGCCGCGCGCAGCCGGGCGCGCGTCGGCGCGCCGACGCGAAGGCGGCGATCCGCGAGCGACATGATGCCGCCAATCGACATAACGATGCCGCCAATCCATATCCATGGGGCGAGATTGTTGCGGTAGGCACGCACCACCCATTTGCCGTCATCCGCAGGCTCGCCGAGAACGACATAAAGGTCGGCAAAGCCGTTGGTGCGGATCGCAGGTTCCGTCTTCTCCTGACGCTCGGCGGGGAAGCGGCGCTTCTCCGGCATGAGGACGCCGAGATCGCGCCCGCCTTGCGATACGCGAACCACGCCGACCGTCGCTTCGTAGTTCGGGCCGTCGCGCATGCCCACCCGTTCGAGGGTCAGCGTATAGCCCGCGATTTCGGCGCTCTCGCCGGGCGCAAGCGTGGTTATGAGTTCGCTTTGCCATGCCGTGACGCCGACAATGCCGGCGACGGCAACGCCAAGGCCACCATGCGCGAGTGCCGTTCCCCATGCGGCGCGCGGCAGGCGGCGAGCACGATCGAGACTTTGGGAAAGCGGCGTCGAGAAGAGGCGGATGCGCCAGGCGATTTCGGATGCCGCGCCCGCGACGAGCCAGACGGCAAGCGCCATGCCGAAAGGCGCGAGCCAGGGTCCGTCATGGGCGACGGCAAATGTCGCAAGACAGGCGATGAAGGCAAGACCGGCCGCCGCCATCAGCCGCTCGGCCGCCGCCTTCACATCCGCCCGCTTCCAGCCGAGCAAAGGCCCGAGCGGGACGAGGCAGAGGAGCGGCACGAAGATCGGCACGAATGTGTAGTTGAAAAAAGGCGGACCGACCGTGATCTTCGCCCCGGAAATCGCGTCGAGAAGCAACGGATAGAGCGTACCGATGAAGACGGAAGCAACGGCCGCGGAGAGCAGCAGGTTGTTCATGAGGAGCGCGCCTTCGCGGCTTACCGGCGCGAAGATGCCTCCGGTCTTCAGCAAGGGTGCACGCCAGGCGTAAAGCGCGAGCGAACCGCCGACAAAAACGATCAGAATGCCGAGAATGAATATGCCCCGCGCGGGGTCGACGGCGAAGGCATGCACAGAGGTGAGAACACCCGAACGCACGAGGAAGGTGCCAAGCAAGGAAAGCGAGAAGGCGAGGATCGCAAGCAGGATGGTCCAGCTTTTGAGTGCGCCGCGCTTTTCCGCGACGATGGCGGAATGCAGGAGCGCGGTGCCCGCGATCCAGGGCATGAGCGATGCGTTCTCGACCGGGTCCCAGAACCAGAAGCCGCCCCAGCCGAGCGTGTAGTAGGCCCACCATGAGCCCATGGCTATGCCGATGGTGAGGGACAGCCATGCGGCGAGCGTCCATGGCCGCACCCAGCGCGCCCACGCGGCATCGACCTTGCCCTCGATGAGCGCGGCGATGGCGAAGGAGAAGGTCATGGAAAAACCGACATAGCCCGCATAGAGCCATGGCGGATGGAAGGCGAGCGCGCGGTCCTGCAGGATCGGATTGAGCCCCCTGCCCTCGAAAGGCGCGGGATCGAGCCGCAGGAAGGGATTGGACGTGATGAGGATGAAGAGCAGGAAGGCGACGGCAATGGAGGCCTGCACGCCCAGCACGCGGGCGCGCAGCGTGTCGGGAAGATTGTTGCCGAAGAGCGCAACCATCGCGCCGAACAGGGCGAGGATGAGCACCCAGAGCACCATCGAACCTTCGTGATTGCCCCAGACGCCGGAGACCTTGAAGATCATCGGCTTTTCGGAATGCGAGTTGTCGAAAACGAGCTTCACCGAAAAATCGGAGACGACGAAGAGCCAGACGAGCGCACCGAACGCCAGGGCAACGAGCAGGAACTGGAGGAGCGCCGCCGGATTGGCGATACCGATCAATTGCGCATCGCGGCGATGCGCGCCGACCATCGGCACCGTCATCTGCACGAGCGATACGGCGAAGGCAAGCACCAGCGCGAAATGGCCGAGCTCGGCGATCATGGATAGCTGCCCTGCCCGTAGGTTTCGGAATGCGAGGCTTCTGCCCCTTCGCCTTGCCAGTTGCCGGACTTCTTCAGCGCAGCTGCGACTTCGGGCGGCATGTAATTCTCGTCATGCTTCGCAAGCACCTTGTCGGCGATGAAGCTGCCATCCGCCTGCACGGCGCCCTCGGCCACGACGCCTTGCCCCTCGCGGAAAAGGTCCGGCAGGACACCGCGGTAGATCACGGACATCGTTTCCACGAAATCGGTCACGTTGAAGCGGACGGTCGCGTCGGTCAGCTTCTGAAAGGAGCCTTCTTCGACGAGGCCGCCAAGGCGAATGCGCTCGCCGGGCTCCACGCCGCGTTCGGCCACCTCGCTCGGGCTATAGAAGAAGGTGACGCTGTCGCTCAGTGCGAAGAGCACGAGCCCGGCAGCAAGGCCCAGAATGCCAAGGCTGACGAAGATGAATGTGGCGCGGCGCTGCTTGCGCGTCATGTTTCTGCAGCGGCCGGCGAAACCGCTAAATCGTCGCGGGGGATGGGATTTCGGGCGGCGCAGTCAAATCCCCAGCATCAGGCGGGTGGCCGTCCCCGCAACGCCATCGTCGACAAGGCCGAATTCGCGCTGAAAGGACTTCAATGCCTTTTCGAGGTTCTCGCCGAACACCCCGTCGCCATTGAGGGCGTAACCTTCCCTGACCAGTGCCGCCTGCAAGGCGCGAACGTCGTTTCCCGTCATTCTGGGTTCGGTGAGGCGGAGCGCGCGCGTCCCGGTGTCGTCGGCCGAAACGGGAACGGGCGCCGGCGCGGGCATGTCCAGTACCTCCTCGTCGATGCGGATACCGCGCACCGTCATCGGCAGGGCCAGCGACCAGTTTCCCGCCGCAGCAAGGGCGGCGAAGACGTCCATCCGGTAGACCGTCTTGCGGAGCAGGCCGTTGGCATGGCCGGCGAGCCAGGCGCGCCGTTCCGAAACATAGGTCTGCGTCCACTTCCTGGCGCCCGCCTTCCCCGGCAGGCCAACTTTCGCCACGGTGCGGTCCCGCATCGCGCTCCATGAACCATGAACCGCGCTGTCATAGACGACGGCGGCGGAAAGCGCCTCGCCAAGACCGAGTTTCTCCGCTGCGGCGACGGCGGGCGTCCAGTAGACGCGGTCGAAGAAGGCGTCCTGCGTGTCCTGCATCGCGGGATCGGCGCCCGCCTCCTTCAGCAGATTGCGGAAGGTCCAGTCGGTGTCGAGGCGGAGTTCGATATCGGCGAGCCGCTGCAGGTAAGGCTGCAACGCGCGCGCATGCAATGCGTGCGGCGATGCGATATAGGCCTTGATGAGAAGATGAAGATTGCCGCTGCCCAGCGTTGTCTGGGCGCGGCCATAGGTGAGATGGCCGTTATCGCCCGCGAGCAGCGTAACGCGAGCGTAATCGCCGCGCGCCGATCCCGTCTCGAATATGTTGACGATCGCTTTTGCCGCTTCTTTCTGCCGTTCGTTCAACATGGAGCCGCGTCCGCCTCGCCTTGTGTGAGTCGGCAGCAATCCTACAGCGCGGTGGGGCAGACCGGGGATTAGTCGGAGAGCGATTCTTCGGCTAGCGATATTCGGGCGAGCGCCGCCTCGTCTCCCGAGAACGCTGCTCTTGCGCCGGCGACCGCTTCGCGCGCCATCGCGGGCTCGTTCAGCACCCTGTAGGAACGAATGAGCCGCAGCCAGCCATCGAGATCGTCCGGATCTTCCGCCAGGCGGGCCGCGAGACCTTCGACCATGCCGCGAATCATCGGTTCGTCGACGTTTGAAATCGCCGGGCCACGCTCGACGGCGGCGATCCGCGCACGGAGCGCGGCCGCCCAGGATGCATTGTCCGGCGCGGAAGCAAGCAATCCCTTCCAGCGTTCGAGCGCCGCGTCGCGATTTCCGGCTTCGAGTTCGGCGGCACCGAGGAAATATTGTGCGCGCGGCTCCTGCGGGTCGATTTCCGCCGCCCTTTCGAAGTCGCGCCTTGCCGCCGGACCGACGATGCCGTCATCGGCCATCACGCGGGCCTCGCCGCGCGCCGCAAGGCGGCCAGGGGTTACTCCGCCCACCATCATGGCGCGGCTCCAGGCGTTCGCGGCTTCCTCGAAACGTCCGAGCTGAAGATAGGCGGGCGCGACCAGCTCCCAGCCACGCAGATCGTCCGGCTCCTTCTTGAGATGGCGCTCGATCCGCAACACCAGTCCTTCGAGCGGGAGTTCTTCCGGCGGCACGTTCATGCGCTCGGCGAACGGCCTGCCCTCCATACCTGGCGAGCCCTCGGCAAGATAGACGGCGATCGCGAGAGCGGGGACGGCAAGTACGAGGAACAGCGCCGTGCCCTTGCGCCAGCGCGGATCGGCGGTGCCGTCGCGCCGCATCCTTGTTCGTTCCTCGTCTGCCGCGAGCAGGCGGCGCGATACTTCGATACGTGCGGCTTCCGCCTCCGCCGCGCCGATGATGCCGCGGTCGAGATCGCGCTCGATCTCCTCCAACTGGTCGCGATAGAGCGCAACCTCGCTGTTGCCGATGTCCGCCTCTGCCGCCCGCGATCCGGCATATAGCGGACGCAGCATCAGCCAGAGCGTGAGGCCCGTGAGCGCCGCGAAAGCGAGGAAGAGAATGATGTCGTTTGCCGGAAGCAGCACGAAAACCGCCTTTTTGGAAACCGTCCCGATTGCCGAGCCTGTATAGAGGTTTCGCGGCGCTCCCGAAAGCGGCGGAGGGACGCAGTGCGCGGCCCCGGAACCGCCGAATTTGACGGAATCGGGCGGTGGGTTAGGCTGCGCGCCTGACGAACATCAATGAGGGACCGCGTGCTGCGCATTGCAAAGACAGGATTATTCGGACTGGCCGCTCTCGGCGCCGTGGCCCTCGCCGTCATTTTCGTGCGCGGCGCGATAGAGGCCCCTGCCCCGGCGGACCCGGCGCCCTACATCGAAAGGGCAGCCGCCTACGATGCGACGATCTCGCGGGACGAATGGGGGGTGCCGCATGTATTCGGCAATCGGGATGCAGACGCCGCATTCGGCATCGGCTACGCGCATTCGGAAGACGACTTCGACACCATCCAGGACGTGCTGATCGCCACGCGGGGGCAGCTTGCCGCCGTGAAAGGCGAGCGCGCGGCCGTGACGGATTATCTCGTCAATCTTATGGGGGTCTGGCAGACCGTCGAAGCGCATTACGAGAGCGATCTCTCGCCGAAAGTGCGCGAGGTCATCGAGGCCTATGCCGATGGCGTAAACTACTATGCCGCACTCCATCCCGAAAAAGTCGTTCCGGGCACATTGCCCATGACGGGGCGCGACGTTGCGGCGGGCTTCGTTTTCAAGACGCCCTTCTTCTACGGGCTCGACAAGGTGCTGCTCGCCATCTTCGAAGGAAAACTCGGCGGCGATGCCGGCCTTTCCAAGGAAGGCGTCGATGCGTTTCTTCCTTCGGAGAAACCTTTTCCCATCGGATCGAACGGAGTCGCCGTGAGCCCTGCCCGCTCGGCAGACGGCGCGACGCGGCTTCTCGTCAACTCGCATCAGCCATTCGCCGGGCCCGTCGCATGGTACGAGGCAGTGATCGAAAGCGAGGAAGGCTGGCACGTGGCAGGCGGTTTCTTTCCCGGCTCGCCATTCATGCTGCATGGACACAATGCGACGCTCGGTTGGGCAAACACGGTGAACGAACCGGACCTCGCCGACATCTACCGGCTCACGATCAACCCCGACAATGAAGACCAGTATCTCCTCGACGGCGAATGGCGCGATCTGGAAAAGACCGTCGCGACGATCCGCGTCGATCTCTGGGGGCCGTTCTGGTGGACCGTGGAGCGCGAAGTGTTGCGGTCGGAACACGGGCCCGTTCTCCGGACGCAGAGCGGCGTCTTCGCCGTGCGTTATGCGGGCATGGGAGAAATGGCGCAGGTCGAGCAGTACTACGCCCTCGACAAGGCGCGCAATCTCGGCGAATGGATCGAAGCGATGAAGCTTCAGGCGCTTCCCAGCATCAACTACATCTATGCCGACGCACAGGGGAACATCGCATACGTCTATAACGCGCAGTTTCCGGACCGAAAGAAAGGGCCGGACTGGACTGGCGTACTGCCGGGCGACGATTCATCGCTTATCTGGCGGGAATACATCCCCTTCGACGCAGTGCCGAAGCTCGTCAATCCAAATGCAGGCTATGTGTTCAACGCCAACAATACGCCCTTCCGTGCAACGGCGGCGAACGACAATCTGAAACCGGAAAACTTTCCCGAAACGCTCGGCATTCAGACCGACATGACGAACCGCGCCCTTCGCATAGAGGAGACCTACGGCGAAGATCGCTCGATCGCGGGAGATGAATTCCGCGACTACAAATTCGATCTCAGCTACAGCAACGACTCCGCCATGGCGCAACTCATTGCCGAGTTGATCGCGGTCGATGCAAATGGCAATGAAGAGATGGCGGAAGCGCAGAGCATCCTGAAAGCGTGGGATCGCCGGACGGATGTTCACAATCGCGGCGCAGCCCTCGCCGTTCTTACGGCGGAGCCCGTCATCAGCGCCCGCATTCGCGGCGAGACGCCGCCGGATGCCGTTGAGAAGCTGCAACAGGCCATTGACCGTCTGAAAGCCGGTTTCGGAAGGCTCGATCCCGAATGGGGCGAGGTCAACCGGTTCCGGCGAGGGATTGTCGATCTGCCGGTCGACGGGGCGCCCGATATCCTGCGCGCGATTTACGCCGCGCGGGAGGAAGACGGCACGCTTACCGCGCATGGCGGCGACACACTCATCATGTTCGTTGAATGGGACCGCAACGGAAAACTCTCGTCGCAAAGCGTCCACCCCTTCGGCGCGGCAACGCTTGACCGGTCCTCGCCGCATTATGCCGACCAGTCACCGCTGTTCGTCGGGATGCGGACGAAGCCTGTGCTGTTCACGCGAGAACAACTCGATGGCCATATCGAGGAAAGTTATCGGCCTGGCGAACGGGGATAGCGGCGTCAGAAGACCGCCATCTCTTTGGGTGCGCCGCGATTGACGACGCGCGACAGCGGCAGGTCCACATGCACCGTGGTGCCCTTGCCGAGCTCGCTTTCGATCGAGAGCGCGCCGTCATGCAATTCCGTGAGGTGCTTTGCCAGTGGCAGGCCGAGGCCCGTTCCCTCATGCTGGCGCGAGAGCGAACCGTCGAGCTGTGTGAACGGCGTCAACGCGCGCGGAATGTCGTCTTCGGCTATGCCGCTTCCCTGATCTGTCACCGAAATGCGCAAGTGCCCGGCGGTAATCTGTCCGGAGATGGAGATTGCGCTGCCGTCCGGACTGAACTTCACGGCATTCGACACGAGATTGATGAGAATCTGTTTCAGCGCCCGCTCGTCGACCACGACGACGATCGGCGGCTCCGGCATCCTGCATTCGATTTCGATACTCGCCTGCTGTGCCCGGTGGCGAACGATCCGTGTTGCCGCTTCCACGACGTGATCGAGTTCCGTCTCATCCTCATGAAGCTTGAAATGCCCCGCCTCGATCTTCGAGAGGTCGAGGATGTCGTTGATAAGACTGAGGAGATGCACGCCGCTGTTGTGAATGTCTTCCGCGTATTCCCGGTAACGAGGATTGCCCACAGGGCCGAAGAGTTCGCGCTCAAGTGCCTCCGAAAAGCCGATGATGGCATTGAGGGGCGTTCGGAGTTCATGACTCATATTGGCAAGGAACTCGGACTTGGAGCGGCTCGCCGCGGTCGCCTGGTCGCGCGCATCGCGCAACGCCTCCGCTTCCTTGCGGCGCGCGGTCACGTCCTGGATACCGATCAACATGGCGCGGCGGCCCTGGAAATGCAGGGTGGCCGCCGAAACGAGAACGTGAATGATCGTGCCGTCCATGCGCTTCATACTGAGTTCGAACGGCGATCCGGCGCGCCCCGTGAGGATGAGCCGGTCGAGGCGTCCCGACAGGTCCTCTTCCTCGAAGAGGCAGCGCACGTCGAGCCCCGCCACATCGTCCTCCTCGATGCCGAAGAGTTTCAACGCGGCCATGTTCGCCTGCATCACATGGAAAGTTGCGGGATCGACAAGCGAAATCGGCAAGGGAGCCGCGTAGAAGATACTCTGGAAGCTCTCCTCGGTGGCGCGAACGGCCTGCTCCGCCTCCTGACGAACCCCCACTTCCCGCTTCAGCTCTTCGTAGAGTTCCTGCTGACGCATCAATGTCGCGAAGCCGTTCCGCCGCAAGCGGTTCGTCGCCCGCACCATCTCGACTCCGATCGCATTCACGACGCCGAAAAGAAGGCATATTTCCAGCAACGTGATCAAAGAGACGTCGGCGAGCGAGGGCGTAACCGCTATGAAGCCGATGCAGAGCGCCGAGGAGAGGAGGAGATTGGTCGTGAGGCGTGTCGGTACGCCGTTATAGAATGCAAAAAGGACGACGACGATGCTGAGCAGCGCAGCGGCGAAATCGACCTGGCTCAACATGAGCGACAACGGAGCGATCAACGCGACAAGAAGCTGGGTCAACACGGCGCAGACCATGAAAGGACGCCGGTCCTCGGGCTCGCGGAAGGTTTTCAGCGCCAGCAGGATGGCCCCCAGAGCGGCGAACCGGCCCAAGGTCAGCACGACGAAGGGCCAGGAGAAACCGAGCGCAACGAAGTCGAATGCCAGCCAGCTCACGAAGACATAGACGGCGATCAGCACCGCGCCGAGACGGGAACGAATTTCGGTCCAGCTCGCACGGATATAATTGTCTTCGAGGACGGGATCGGCAAATTCACCCGTCCAACGATAGGCCGGTTCGCTCTCCGGCTCTCGCCGAAGTGCAGGTACAGCCTCTCCCATCGTGTCTGCCGACCGCGTCACGCAAGCGTCCCTTCTTCATTCCGTCGCGTCCGGGCGCTCCTCCTGCGATCCCAGCGCACCTAGAGTAGGGAACAAAGGCTAAATAAAATGCAAAATTTGGAAGCGCGGTCTTTCTCAACAGCAAGGCCTTGCCTATCGTTTGCGCACCTGTCCACTGTCCGAAAACGAGACAGGGAAACAAATCGGAGGGAGATGTCATGGCCGGGGAAAGAAATGGCGGCGGGGGAATTCTTGAAGGTGTCCGCGTGCTCGATTTCGGCCGCTATATCGCCGGACCTTATTGCGCGGCATTACTTGGCGATCTCGGCGCCGAGGTCATCCGGGTCGAACGGCGCGAGGGGTCGGAAGACCGCTTCGTTCAACCCATCGTGCCGGAGGCGGGCCCGGGCGAGGGTGGCGAAGGCGCGATGTTCCTGCAGATGAACCGCAACAAACGCGGCCTTACCCTCGATCCCATGACGGAAGCCGGCCGGAGCATCGTGCGCCGCCTCGTGGCCACGGCGGACGTTGTGGTGGCAAACCTGCCGCCCTCGACGCTGAAAGCGATGGGGCTCGATTACGAAAGCCTTTCGGCGGTGAAGTCCGACATCGTCCTCACGACGGTTTCCGCCTTCGGCCATGGTGGACCCTATAGCGAGCGGACGGGCTTCGACGGCGTTGCGCAATCCATGGTCGGCGCTGCCTGGCTCACGGGCCAGCCGGACGAGCCGGTGAAGAGCTACGCGCCCTGGGTGGATTTCGGCACGGCATCGCTCTCCGCCTTCGGGACCATGGCTGCGTTGATGGAGCGGGCGAAGTCCGGCAAGGGGCAAGTCGTCGAAGGCTCGTTGCTTTCGACGGCCCTCGCCTATTTCAATTTTCACCTGATCGAACAGGACCTCCGCAAGACGAACCGCGTCGCCATTGGCAACCGCTCGCCCTATGCAGGGCCGGCGGACATCGTCCGCACGAAGGATGGCTGGATATTGGTGCAGGTCATCGGCATGCCGCTCTTCAAGCGTTGGGCACGGCTGATGGGCGAAGACCAGTGGCTCACCGACCCGCGATTCAAGGACGATCTTGCGCGCGGCGATCACGGCGAAATCCTCTCCGAACGCACGCGAGCCTGGGCGGAAACCCGCACGACGGAGGAAGCGCTGGCCGAACTGGAGGCGGCGCGCATTCCCGCCGGGCCGGTTTATTCGCCTCAGCAGGCACTCGATGACCGCCACATCAAGGAAATGGGCTATCTGAAGCCCCTCGCCTTCCCCGGTCTTCCCGGTCCGGCGCCTGTCATGGAGACGCCGCTCAGGCTCTCGCGCACGCCCGCGACCGTTCGCGAGCGCGCGCCTTTGCTCGGCGAGCATACAGACATCATTCTTCGCGAACTCGGTTACACCGCGGACGAAATTTCCGCCTTCCGTTCCGATGGGATCATCTGAGCCATGCCGGAAGCACTCGACGAATTCCCGCGTCTGAAGCTCGCCCATCTGCCGACGCCGCTCGTCGAGATGCACCGCCTGCGCGAGGCACTCCGGACGCAGAGCGGGCGCGATGTTCCCCGCCTTTTCATCAAGAGAGACGATTGCACTGGACTTGCGACGGGCGGCAACAAGACACGCAAGCTTGAGTATCTGTTGGGAGAGGCCGTGGCGCAGGGCTGCGACACGGTGGTGACGACGGGCGCGCTGCAGTCGAACCATGCCCGGCAGACGGCCGCGGCAGCAGCGGCGGCCGGACTTGCCTGCATTCTCGTTCTCTTCGACACGGTGCCGTATGCAGGCCACGCCTATCGCAAGTCGGGCAATCTTCTGCTCGACCGAATTCTCGGTGCGGAAGTCCGTGTCGAACCCGCAGGGGCCGATGCAGGGAAAGTCTTCGCCGAACTCTTCAAGGAGATCGAGGCGAAAGGCGGCAAGGCCTTCTTTGTGCCCGTCGGCGGATCGAACCCGACAGGTTCGCTTGGCTATGCCCGGGCCTATCTCGAACTTGCGGACCAGGCGGAAGCGCGCGGCCTCGGCAAGGCGGTCCTTGTCCATGCCTCATCGAGCGGCGGAACGCAGGCCGGGCTCATTGCCGGGGCGCAACTTCGCGGCGGCGGACCCGCCATCGCCGGCATCAATGTTTACCGCAAGGACAATGCGGCAATGGCAGAAGGCATACACGCCCTCGCCTGCAAGACGGCCGCGCTTCTCGATGTCTCCGCGCCTCCGGCCGGGTCGGTCGATCTCGACGGCGGTTATCTGGGCGAGGGATATGGCCTGCCGACGCCGGAAATGAGAACGGCGGTCGAACGCGTCGCGCGCATGGAAGGCGTTCTGCTCGATCCCGTTTACACCGGCAAGGGCATGGCAGGTTTCATCGGACAGATCGTGTCTGGAAAATATGCGGAGATGGAAGCGGCCATCTTCCTTCACACGGGCGGCATGCCCGGTCTGTTCGCTTATGAGGAGGAATTCGTCCCTTGCTGAGCTTCAGCCCCGGGCAGCGACCTGTCCGCGCCGGCGCAGAATTTCCGCCTGAGCGTTCTCGCCGATCGTCTCATGAAGCCCTGCCGCAGCTTCCAGAAATTCCTGCGCGTTGGAACGCGCGGTGCCGCGCGCAACCCGCATCTCTTCCAGCAGCCTGTCTTCGTAGGAGGCGAGATAGGCGTCGATCTGCTGGCGTATGCTGCGGCAATGGCTCTGCGCGCCAAGCGGCTCGGAGATGGGCATAACGCCATTCGCGAAGCGAAGGCAGGCCATCACCCGTTCGATCCGCGCGGGATCGGGCGCCTTGGCGAGGTCGGGCCGCATCGGACCGCCGCGTCCATACTGACCGAACTGGTAAAACGGAAAGGCGCGAACGAGTTCCGTTTCGAAGCGCGACATTTCCTGCGAAATGGCCGCGGACAGGCGTGCACGCGCCGCCAGCAGACGCTGTCCCCATTCGCCGTTGCGGCGAAGGTCGATTTCCGCGGCAAATCCCTTCGACAGATGCGCGAAGCGCCGGACATCGCCCAGAAGGACGTCGAGATCGGCATGGCCGGGACGCAAAGCTTCTGCGCGGCCTGCGATTTGCTCCATGTCCGCGAGCAGGTGTTCGCCGAACACCGAAAGATCGCAGCGGCTGATGATCATGTCGTTGCGCTGATGGGCGACCTTGCGCACGAAGCGCAGTATCTGCGACGGTTCCTTGAGGCGCGCCATCACCGCAAAGGGAAGATAGAGCGCGTCCGTCGCCGATGCGTCGGACAATTCTTCGTATGTGTCCTTCAGGATGCCGACCATTTCGTCGCCGAAGTCGTCGATCCGCTTCGGCAGTTCGGCCTGAAGTTGCAGCATGGCCGGGGCGACCGACAGGACGCTGGCGATTTCGCGGGCATCCTCGAAGCCACCTTCGCCGCCGAGCCGTTTCTCCGCCTGTTTGCGCTTCGCCGCGTCCTGACGCGCTTCCTCGATGGCCGCACGAATGGCGGCGGCCGCCGATGCATGCATGACGGCCACAGCGGCCCGCAGAGCAATGTCGTCGCCCTTCAGCGTATGATCCGCAATGCGCCTTTTGAGGTCCGGCAAGGCGTCCGGCATCAGATCGTCTTCGAGCCAGGCCCAGACACGCATGACGGACGCCCGGGAAATCCGGCCCTGCCGCACGCCCTCATCGTCCACATCGACCAGCAAATCCTCGAATGGCCGGCAGAACTGGCGCACCGCATCCGGCGCGCCCGGCCGTTTTCCGGTGAAGGAGGCAAGGAGCGGCCGAAGGCCGGAAAGGATCATCTCGTAGGGCAGGCCCGCCGTGCCGCGCAGGCGTTCGCGTTCGAGCCCGGAAGCGAGTTTCAGGACAGTCGGCTGCGGGAGCTGCGCCAGGTAACTGGCGAGCTTCTGTCTGATCGTTGGTTGCTGTTCCGTCATCATCGGCGTTCGCGGCACATTCGATGGTTCCGGCGGATTTCCGCGGACGGGCCCTACTGCCGTTCCGGGATTGCCGCTTCCTTTTTGGCCAATCTCCAGGTTAACCGCGCATGCTTAAAAATTGGTTCCGTATCTGGCAAAACCGCGGAAAAGGGCCACCGAACCGCCCATAAAAGCCGGTAACGCAGCCCAAGATTTTCGATAGGCCGCGGGAAAATTCGGTGATAGCGTTTTTCTCCGGGTGCCATCGTCAGGCTGGTATCCGTTCTTTATTCCCATACGAGGCATTCAAGGCACTATGGCTAGCGGAGTCGTGAAGTGGTTTAACGCCACTAAGGGTTATGGTTTCATTGCGCCGGCGGATGGCGGTAAGGACGTTTTCGTCCACATCTCTGCCGTCGAGCGCGCCGGCCAGAAATCCCTGCAGGAAGGTCAGCAGATCCAGTACGAACTGGTCGAGGGGCGCAATGGCCGCTTCTCCGCCGAAAATCTGGTTCTCGGCTAATACCGGCATCAGCAAGCGCGGTCGCGCCGCGCCGAGACGCTCAAGGCCCTCCTCCTTCACCGGCGGAGGGCCTTTTCGTAACCGCTCCCTGAAGCTGGCCGAAGCAGCGGTGTGCCGCTAGCATAAGCCCATGTTCGGGCCCTACACATTTCTGGAACGCGCCCATACCTTCGTCTGGGACCGCCCGCTGAACGAATTGCCGTTCTGGCAAAGGTCGATCTTCCTCGCGGCACGGATCGGCTGGGCGGTGGTGCGCGATCTTCTCGGCGGCGCCCTCAGCCTGCGCGCGATGAGCCTTGTCTATACGACGCTGCTTTCCATCGTGCCGGCTCTTGCTATTGCCTTCGCCGTCTTCCGCCTCTTCGGCTTCGACAGCTACATCGAGACCATGCTGGCGGATTTTCTCGCGCCGCTCGGCGATCAGGGCGCCGAGATCACGCAGCAAATGATGCAGTTCGTGCAGCGCGTGAACGTCAACGTTCTCGGCACTATCGGCTTCTTCTTTCTGCTTTATACGGTGATCTCGCTCATCAACAAGGTCGAGGCCTCGTTCAACAGCATCTGGCGCGTCGAGGCGAACAGGTCCTTTGCGCGCCAGTTCACCGAAATCGTCAGCATGAGCGTTCTCGGCCCACTGCTGGTACTCACCGTCGTCGGCATCATGGCGGGCGCCGTTTCAAACTCCTTTGTGGGCGGCCTCGCGGAGTACGAAGCGGTTCGCTATATCCTCGATCAGTCGTCCCGCCTTCTGCCCTACGCGGTCCTTATCGCGGCCTTCAGCTTCATCTACATCATGATCCCGAACACGCGGGTGAAGGTGGATGCGGCCGTGGTCGGGGCCACGGTCGCCGGCGTTGCCTGGGGGGCTGCGGGCTGGACCTTCGCCACATTCGTCGTGAAGTCGGCGCAATATGTCGCGATCTACTCGGCCTTTGCGAGCCTCGTCTTCTTCATGATCTGGCTTTATGCCGCATGGCTCATCCTGCTTGGCGGTTGCTCGATCGCTTTCTACTACCAGAACCGCGCCTATCTCTCGCCACATGCGGGGGTGAGCCTCCTCACGCTCCGTCAACTCGACCGCATGGCCGTGCAGGCACTTCTTCTTGTACACGACGCCTTCGATCGCGGACAAAAGCCGTGGACGGAGGAGACGCTGGCCCGAAGACTTCATGTGCCGATGGAATCGATGGGCGAAATCTCGGCGGCGCTTTGCGGGGCCGGCCTCATGACCATCGTCACGGGTACGCCGAGCCGCTTCGTGCCTGGCCGTCCAGCCGGCAAGACCAACCTTGCCGACGTCTTCGCCGCGATCCGCACGAAACGCTACAACCGGAGCATCGCCGACGACAGTCTCGCTCACGATCCTCGCGTCGAAGCCTTCTTCGCGGCACTCGACGTGCGGCAGGCGGAGGTCGTGGACGCCGTGACCATTGCGTCGCTGATGGCTGCGGATGAGGCTGAACCGGAGAAATCCGTTTCGGCGGCGGCAGCCCGTTAACGCCTTGATTCGTGCCGATGACGAAAACGCTTCTCCGCCAATATCGCGACAGACAGCGAGGTGCGGCGGGTCTCGTCCTGCGGTCACGAAAATGCCCGGTAAACCGCGCCCCGGCACACCGGATGCGGTATGCGCGGAAGTTTCACACACATTTCCTTGACGCGACCGCCAACCGGATTCAGGCTGAAGGTCCTTGGTTCAACAATTGAAAGGAGGTGATCCGATGTCTAACGGTTTGCTGACGCCGTTTGCCATCGCCAAAGTTTCGATCTCGATAGAGGGTCGTGTGGCGAGGCGGGAAGAACCGGACACTTCTGGGGGCCTTTCTGCCTGAGCCTTTATCCTTTATCGCCGCACCCGCGAGGGCGCGGCGACTCTTCGAGATGAACAGATTGGTGCAAACGGGGCGGTCCCGCAGATAACATAATGGAGACCGCGTCGCTGCCGTTCCGAACTGGCCGCCGCCTTCCCGATGGAAAGCGGCGGCCTTTTCACGCCGGCATTTCTTAAGAAGGTGGCCTCACCCAGGCGCGGTTCGGGGGGGCCGGGTTTCACCGAGGGTGAGGCCGAACGGCCTCTCGGCCGTTCATTCGAGGTACCGGCGATCCATCAATTCGCGATCTGCCAGCTCCCGTCCGGCTGACGGCATGCCGTGCCGTATGCGTTTTCGGGACGTCCGCCGATATAGACGGTCTGGGTATATTCGCGGCAGTAGCTGCCGGCAGCCTGGTAGGAGCGGCCGGGTTCGACATAACCGTAATTGCCGCTCTGCGGATTCCGCCACTGCGTCGGCTGGCCGGTCTGGAAGGCGCCATAAGACGCGTTCTGCAGATAGGTCTGGTCGGCGCGGTCGAGGCTGCGGCCTATGTTGTTGCCGACCAGCGCGCCGACCAGCACGCCCGCACCCGTCGCCCAGAGACGGCCGGAACCGCCACCGATCTGCGAGCCGGCGAGGCCGCCCGCGACAGCGCCCGCCAGCGTGCCGATGCCTTGCTTCGGGCCACCGCTATAACCGTAAGGGTCGCCGGTCTGGCAGCCGGCAAGCGCCACGGCAAGGGCGCCAACAAGAAGTGTGCTTTTGATCTTCATGACACGTACCCCAATTCCCGATTGGTTGATCCGATGGTCATGAAGATAGAAGCTGGCCCTTGAGCAGGGGCTGAACGCGCCGTTCATGTGGCGTTCAGATTGCGCCGTGCTCCAGCCTCGCCTGTCAGGCTGTTGCCGCGGGCAGATAGAGGTCCGCGCGAAGGCCGCCAAGGGGCGAGGCCTCGAATTTCAGTTCGCCGCCATACATCTCGGCGATCTCCGTCACGATGGAGAGGCCGAGGCCGGAGCCGGGCTTCGTCTCATCGAGCCGCGTACCGCGCTTCAGCACCGCGGCGCGCGCACCTTCGGGAAGGCCCGGCCCGTCATCCTCGACGCGCAGGCAGAGGAAGGGGCGCGCCTTTCGCATCGCCGCTTCGGGGATGACCGTCAGGCGCACCCGCGCATTCGCCCATTTGCATGCATTGTCCAGCAGGTTCCCCGCGACCTCTTCAAGGTCCTGCGCTTCACCGCGGAAGCCGGCTTCCTCCGGGCAATCGAGTTCGATTGCGATGCCCTGGTCCTCATAGATACGTTCGAGCGCCAGCACGATGCGTTCGAGAACGGGTTCCACCGGCGTGTGCGCGCCGAGAACATTCGCGGAAGCGGCCATGCGCGCGCGGGCGAGATGGTGGTCGATCTGCTCGCGCATCTGCCGCGCCATCCGGTCCACGGTCGCGCCGAAAGGACCGTCATGCGCGCGAGCCTCGTTCGTCAACACACTGAGCGGCGTTTTCAGCGCATGAGCAAGGTTCCCGACATGCGTGCGTGCCCGTTCGAGCACTTCGCGGTTGCCTTCGAGAAGCCCGTTCAGCTCATCGGCGAGCGGTTCTATTTCAGCCGGAAACTCGCCGTCGAGTCTTGTGGCGCGGCCGGACCGGATTTGCGCGAGCGAGGAGCGGACGCGTTCGAGCGGGCGCAGGCCGAAGCGGACCTGGATCAGCAGCGCGACGAGAAGGCCCGCGCCCATCGCGGCCATGGCGATGAAGACCCAGGTGTTGAAGCCCTGTATTTCCTCGTTCATTTCGGAGCGGTCGCCTGCCACGGCAAAAGAGACGGGCACTTCGTAGTCCGGCAGCGTCACGCGGCGTTCCGCGACGCGCAGCTTCTGTGCCTCCGGGCCCAGCGTGTCGAAGACGGCAAGCCCGTTCTCGCTGCGCTTCGCATCCTTGAGAGGTGCGAGGTCGAGCGATTGGTCGAACAGCGAGCGCGATCGCTGCGCCGGGCGAGCGGCCACGGGCCATATTTGCCAATACCAGCCGGAATAGGCGAGGTCGAAGCGCGTTTCGGACAGCGCGCGGGTTCGGACCAGACCGCCCTCCCCGTCCACCTCGGTCGTCGCGATGAGACTGTCGAGAAGTACGTCGAGCCGGGCATCGAAACTGCGTTCGACGGAATTCCGGAAGATGGCCGAAAGCGTCAATCCGCCGGCGACGAGGGCGATGCCGCTCCAGAGCGCGGCGCCGGCGATGAGCCTGAATGCGAGGCTGTCAGACCGCATCTTCGGGTGCCGCCAGCCGGTAGCCGAGGCCACGCACGGTCTCGATCACATCCTTGCCGAGCTTGCGGCGGAGGCGGCCGACAAAGACCTCGATCGTGTTGCTGTCGCGGTCAAAGTCCTGGTCGTAGAGATGCTCGACCAGTTCCGTGCGCGAAATGACGCGACCCTGATGGTGCATCAGATAGGCGAGCAGGCGATATTCGAGCGAGGTGAGCTTGATCGCGCGGCCGTTCACCGTGACCCGCGAGCTTCGCGTATCGACGCGAACGGGGCCGCATTCAAGTTCGCTCGTCGCATGGCCGGTCGCCCGGCGGAGAAGCGCGCGCAGCCGCGCCAGCACTTCTTCCATATAGAAGGGCTTCGCCACATAGTCGTCCGCGCCGGCGTCGAAACCCGCCACCTTGTCGCTCCAGCGGTCGCGCGCGGTGAGGATCAGCACGGGCATGGTGCGCCCGTCGCGGCGCCATTTTTCGAGCACGGTCACGCCGTCCATTTCCGGCAAGCCGAGATCGAGGATCACCGCGTCGTAGGGTTCGGTGTCGCCGAGGAAATGTCCTTCCTCGCCATCCTTCGCGCTGTCCGCCACATAGCCTGCTTCTTCCAGCGCGGCGACGAGCTGGCGGTTGAGATCGGGATCGTCTTCGACAACCAGGAGCCGCATGTTCTTCTCCGTCCTAGGTCTCTTCGGCGCCTATCGCGCGCCCACGACACGGCCCGATACCGCATCGACCGCAACCACCACGACCCGGTTGTCCGGTGTCCTGATCTTCACATGATAAGTCTGCCCGCCGAAGCTCATGTCGAGAAATTTGCCGGGGAAGCGGGATAACGCGGCCTGCTTTGCCTGACCGGGCGAGATCACCCTGCCCGACCGCACGGCGTCGCGCGCATCGTCCTGCTCGGAGTGATAGCCCCACTGGGCCTCCTGCAACAGGGCGGGGGCGGCGGCGGCGCCGGGGTCCGGCACGATCCCGTCGGCGCGCGCGGGCGCGAGCCCTCCGAAGAGGAAGGCGGCCGCGGCGATCGTCAGGGCGATCCATGTGGATGTCTGCGTCATGCCCCCGTACCTAAGCCCGCGACGCTGAACCCGTGATGAACGGAATTTGCATGCATCTTTCAGGAAGCGCCACTCAGAATGCGCCCGATCGGTCCGCAAATTGTTAATGGGCGCGCGCTCGTCCATATAGCCAAGGCCCATCCCGCAAAAGAGCATGAGTTCCTCAGGCATGGCCAGAAATTCCGAGACGGTCTTGTGCCAGATCGCCCAGGCCTCCTGCGGCGCCGTGTGGAGCCCGTGCTCGCGGGCGGCCAGCATCGCCGATTGGATGAACATGCCGAGGTCGGACCATTGGCCGAGGCCCATCTGCCGGTCGATGGCGAAGAACATGGCGACCGGCGCGTCGAAGAAGCGGAAGTTGCGGGCGAACTGCTGCAGCCGCCCCGCCTTGTCCTCGCGCGTCACACCGATTGTCGCGTACATGTCTTCGCCGCATTTGAAACGCCGTGCCTTGTAGGGATCGGTCAGGCCCTTGGGATAGATGTCGTATTCCGTCCCCTCGCCGAAGGGAGCGTCCTTCTGTTTTTCCGCGACGATGCCGAGAAACGCATTCAGCCTGGCGCCCGTCAGCACATAGACATGCCAGGGCTGGAGATTGCCGCCCGACGGCGCATATTTCGCCTCATCGAGAATTTGCCGCACCGTCTCTTCCGGCACCGGCTTGTCGAGAAAGGCGCGGCAGGTGATGCGGCTCTTCAGGGCCTCGGAAACTTTCATCGGCGTTTGTCCTCCTGCGGTATCGAAATCTATCTCGCTGTCACGCGCGGCCAGAGCGCGTCGGCGCCCGCCGCAATCGTTTCGCGGCCAAGTTCGTCGGCCCATTCGCGGCCGGCGCCAAACTCCGCGCGCCACGACCAGAGGCGGCGCGTTGCGAAGTGAAGCCCGTGTTCGTAGGTGAAGCCGATCGCGCCATGCACCTGATGCGCAATCGACGTCGCGATGCTCGATGCATCGTCCACGCGGATCTTCGCGGCGGCAATCTCGAATGCCGCGTCGTGCCCGCGCTTGTCGGCCTGCGCACAGGCATAGTCGACGATCACACTGCACGCGGCTGCCTGTGTCGAAAGCACGGCGAGCTGCTGCTGGATCGCCTGAAATTTTCCGATGGGCTTACCGAACTGGGTGCGCTCGTTCGCATAGGCGACCGATTGCGACGAAAGATAGCCGAGCGCGCCCGCCATCTGGCAGGCACGGATGAGGGCGCCGTAAAGCCTCATCGCGTTCGCCGGCAGCGGGGCCTTCTTCGCCGTCGCCGCCGCGCCCTTCAACACCACGCGGTCGCGCGGTTCTCGTGCGACGTTGATGCCATGCTCAATCGCCGCCCCATCGAGCGAGACCAGCGCCACCTCGCCCTTCGCAATGGCCACGCCATATCGCGCGTTGCGCCCGAAAGAGACACGCGGCGCCACACCGGAGAGCTTGCCGCCGTCGAGCGTAAAATCGCCCTCAAGAAGCGTCGTCACACCTTCGGGCACCTCGATGCCGGCCGTCGTCAGAAACCAGTTCGCGAGCAGCGCATCCGCCAGTGGCAGCGGGGCGACATGTTCACCCGCGGCCTTCAGCACGATGGCGGCATCCGCCCAGGTGCCGCCCGCCCCGCCCTCGGCCTCGGGCACAAGGACGCGGGTCAGCCCGTTCGCCTCGACCTCGTTCCAGAGCGCGGCGGGAAATTCTCCCTCCTCCGCTTTCTGTACGAGCGATTTCGTCACGCGTTCGGCGAGAAGTCCGTTCACGCTGTCCGACAGGATGGTCTGCAATTCGTTCATGGCTTCCTCCCTCAGCGCAGTCCGAGCCCGCGGGCGATGATGCCGCGCAGGATTTCGCGCGTACCGCCGCGCAGCGAGAAGGAAGGCACCGTCTGCGTGAGGTAGCCGAGCACCTGCTCGTAGTCGCTGCCCTCGCCCACCAGCGGCTCGATCCCCAGCAACTCATGTGCACGCACCGGCATGTCCTGTTCGAAGATCGCGCCGAGATCCTTCACCACCGACGCTTCGAGCGCCGGGCTCTCGCCCTTTTCGAGCATGCCGGCGACCGAGAGCGACATCTGGCGCAGCGTCACGAGATGCGCAACGAGGCGGCCGATCTCGCGCGCGCCCTCCGCGCCGCCGCGCTTTTCGAGTTCGCGGATCATCTCGACCATCAGCAGGAAACTCGAGAGATAGCGCTCCGGTCCCGAGCGCTCGAAGGCGAGTTCCGCCGTCACCTGGCCCCAGCCGCCGCCTTCCGTGCCGACCATCATGCCGTCGGGCACAAAGGCATCCTGAAACACGACCTCGTTGAAATGCGCATTGCCCGCGAGATCCTTGATCGGCCGAATCGCGATGCCGTCCGTGTTCTTGAGGTCGACGAGAAACTGCGTCAGTCCGGCATGCTTGTTCTGCGGATCGAGGTTGGTGCGGAAAAGACCGATCATGTAATGCGCGGTATGCGCACCCGACGTCCAGAGCTTTGTGCCGTTCACCTTGTAGCCGCCATCCACCTTGTCGGCGCGGGTGCGCGTGGCGGCAAGGTCGGAGCCCGAATCCGGTTCCGACATGCCGATGCAGAAATAGCATTCGCCTTTCGCGACGCGTGGCAGGATTTTCTGGCGCTGCTCTTCCGTGCCGAAGCGCAGCAGAAGAGGCCCCGATTGTCTGTCGCCGATCCAGTGCGCGCCCACCGGCGCACCCGCCGCCAGCATTTCCTCCAGCATCACATAGCGGTCGAAGAAACTCCGCTCATGTCCGCCATATTGCTTCGGCCACGTCATGCCGATCCAGCCCTTCGCGCCCATCTTGCGGCTGAACGCGGCATCCGAACCGGACCATGTCTGCGCCCGCGTCACCTTCGGAATGCGCGGCAGCTCCTCGGCAAGAAACGCTCTTATCTCCTCGCGGAGACCTTCCGTCTCGCCGGGCAGTTCGCATAGATCGAACCGGAATGGCTGCATTTCGATCTCCAGTCTTTTCCTATATGACAAGCGCGGTCGTGCCGCCATCGATGCGGATATTGAGCGCATCTATGGCGCCGGAAAGGGGGCTCGCCAAAAAAGCGACGAGGTTTGCGATTTCCTCCGGAAGCGGAATACGCCCCGTCAGGTTTCCCATGAAGTTCTTCAGCACATGCGGCTCGACCTCGTCCCAGGTCTCGCCCCAGCCGCGCTCGCGGCCCTGTTTCAGGAAGCGTTCCTCGACCTCCGCCGTGCGGATGAGGCCGGGCGAGACGAGATTAACGGTGACACCCGTGCCTGCGAGTTCCTTCGCAAGCGAAACGGTCATTGTCGCGAGTGCGCCCTTCGAGGCGTAGTAATGCGGCATGCGCGCCGCGGGCTCCGTCGAACCGATGGTGCCGAGCATGACGATACGGCCCCATCCCTTTTCCCGCATGCCGCCCATGAAGGCGCGCGTCAGGCGAACGGCGGAGAGCACGTTCTTTTCATAGGCGTCGATCCAGCCATCGGTTTGCGTGTGTGACCACGAGCCCGCGTCGGCTGTGCCGTAATTATTGATGAGAATGTCGACTTCGCCCGCGGCTTCGGCAACGGCGGCCGCGCCGTCGTCGCGCGTGATGTCGCCGGCAACGGCGCTCGCCGCAAATCCGCCCGCGCGGATTTCGGCGGCGACGGTTTCGGCCGCTTCGAGGTCGAAACCGTGCACGAGCACATGTGCGCCTTCGCGTGCCAGCGCATGCGCGATGGCACGGCCGGTGCCGCGATGGCTGCCCGAGACAAGCGCCCGTTTGCCGTTGAGGTGAAGATCCATGTCGCGCCGCCCTGCCGTTTTTCTCTGCGGCGGTTTTTCTAGCAGCAATAGACCCCGCTGTCCGGTCTGGAACGGGCGGTTCGGCGTGGTTTTGGGGAGGTTCGGGGGGAGACGGATGAGGCGGGAGGCGGCGAGGTCAGAATTCCGCTGCGGCAAGCGCCGCCGTTCGTTCAGTCGGGCCGGAGAGGTGCCCGGGCGTGAACTGGGGGGCGAGGTTGAGCCCCGTGTAAAGCCCGGCGGTGAAGAACAGCAGCGCGGACAAGGCAAGCCCCGCCGCCGCAAGAACGCGCCGGCGGGATCTGCGATGATAGAAAATCTTCCTCGCCATCGGCTTCCCCAACCGTCTTTTGCGGTCCGGCATCTGGCTCGGACGCAGGGGTGTTGTTATGGCGATTATGACGCGGCAGGGATTGCCGAATCCTGAAAGTAAAACGTCGAATTCGATCGAAATGCAGGCGACCGGGCCTACTTCCGTTTCGCGTGCCCGACATTGAGCGCCAGAAGGTCGACCACCTGCGACACGGTGCCGACAATCGTATCGTCCTTCTTCGTCGGCGTGGCGGCCGCGACCGCCGAGGCGGCGCCGACAATGGCGAGAAGCGCCTCGATCCATTCCACGAAAGCGCCGGAGAGCAGGCCGCCCAGAAAATAGTCCATTTAAAGCTCCTTTCGGTCATGTTGCCCCGTTGCCCGGGGTGCGTAGAAGAGATAGCCGCCGATCAGCGCGCGGGGCGTTTCCCTTGCCGCCCAGCCGGGGCATTCCGTATGCGGATGGAAGCGTGTTGCGCCCTGTGTCGGGTCCGTTTCGGCATCTGCCAGCGCCCGGCAGAGCGCCGCCAGCGCCAGCATGTAGTCGCGGTCGGCTGCGCTTTCCGGCGCCGCCCTGCCGTTCACAAGCGCCCAGGCGAGTGCCCTGCGCCCCTCCTCGTCCTCGTCCCTGGCGAGATCGCGAAGGGTCAGTGCGAGATCGGCCAACCCGCTCGGCCCCGCCTTCCTTCCGATCGATCCGACCTGCCTGCGCATGACGCCCTGACGACTCCAGATGAGGTATTTATTCCCAATATTATACTTTGCGTACCCACCCCGGAAGGATGGTGTTAGGATGAGTGCGACTCATTGGTCAGAGGCGAGCGCCCCTATTCGGGGCATCGTCAGCGGCTATTCGTCGGAGATTCGCGCAAGGAAGCTGTTGCTGATGCTTCAGGCTTACGTTGATGATTCTGCAAGCGACGTCAAAGACAGGAGGTTGTTTTTGGCTGGCTATGTCAGCACGGCTGAAAATTGGGCATGGTTCTCCGATTTATGGTCGGAAGCACTCGCTGCGTCCCCATCCATTTCATACCTGAAGATGTCAGAGGCTAGGGCGCTCCAGGGGGAGTTTAGGGGTTGGGATGGCGATGCCCGCGACCGAAAAATCCAAAACCTTGCAGCTATAATTCGGCGGCTGCGTCCGCTGTCGATTCATTCTTCTGTCAGCCGCTCTAGCGTTGATCATATCCTTAAGCCGGTTGCACCGTTTGTCCTTTCTAGCCCATACGCGCTTTGCTTCAGCGCAATTATGATGCCTATCGCGGCTGAACAAGCGCGCCAAAATAACACCGTGCCGATTGACTTCATTTTTGACAGTCAGGAGGGGCTTGGAGAAGAGGCCCGCACCCTTTACAGGCTCATGCGAGAAAGCCAACCAGAGGCCATTAAGAGCGCCCTCTCTGTTGATCCGTTGTTTCGAGACGATAAACGGGTTTTGCCGCTGCAGGCTGCAGACATGCTTGCGTGGCATGTGAGGCGTCGATATGAGCGCCTTGATAGTGAGGCGTGGTTCGTTCCTGATTATCTATCGATTGAAGACGGCAGGCACATTGCGGTCGATATAGAGGCCGAACAGCTAGAGAAAATCGCTGCCGGCCTCTTGGAAACGATCAAGGATGCTCCAACCAGTAAGAAAAGGTGGAAGGAGGCCGTTAACGAACTCGACAGATTGCGGGTGATAAATCGCCTTCCAAAGTGATGTTCTTACTCATCGAGATGATCCGATACATCTTTGGGCGGGACAATCTTTCCTAGGGCGCGTTGAAATGTCTCGCCCGTTTCGTCTGCATCTGCCGCGCGCGCAGCCTCAATGAACCGCTCCTTCTGAGAAAGTTTGCGGTTCACTTTGGGCTTGGGCTTGTCCTTCTCTTTAGGCATGGGCTTCACGAGCTGTTTGATAGGTCAGGCGCTTGCCGGTGACACCCCGAAGGAGGTTGCTGGCGCGGGTAGCGTCATTCACGCCCAGACCCTCACGGTTGTTATAGCGGAAGTCAAATTCCGCGAGATAGCGGTGGAGGTGGTTCTCGCCGCAATGCTGATACACGCCCTTCATGCCGCGCTTGAAGATGCTGAAATAGCCTTCAATGGTGTTGGTGTGTACCGCGCCGCGCACGTATTCGCCCTTGGAGTGGTTCACGGTGTGATGTTCCGCAACGTGGCCATCCGCGCCGGTATAAAGGCGGCTTTCATCGGTGTGGAGCCGGGTTTCGCGGGCCACGTTCTTGGTCACGATTGAGGCCACAGTCACCTTGTCGGCCCGCTTCACATGGAAGGAGCGGACCTCGCCGCCACGCTGCACAAGCGAGACAATGGCCCGCTTGTTGGTAATGCCCTTGTAGCCGCCCTTGAGGAACGGACGCCCGCTGGTAGTGGTGTCCGCCTTGTCCTTCTTCATGCCGAAATAGGTTTCGTCCGCTTCGACAATCTGGCCCTCGCCGCCAAGCGGTCCAAGGCCACCGGAGCGCATGGCTTCGCGGATACGATGCGCAAGGAACCACGCGCTCTTGAGGGTGATACCCAAGACGCGGTGAAGCTGGTTCGCGCTGATACCCTTCTTGCTGGACGAAATCAGGAAGATCGCCTGAAGCCAGATATGCAGCTTGATGTGGCTGGACTCGAAAATGGTCCTCACCTTGACGGTGAAGGGCTTGCGGCAGGCATAGCACTTGTAGACGCCAATGCGGGTGCTTTTGCCCTTGAGCGCGCCGGACTGATCGACCGTACCGCAATGCGGGCAAACGCGGCCCTTGGCCCAAACATGGGCCTCAACATAGGCATATGCGGCTTTCTCATCGTGGAAATGCTTGGCGTTCAGTACGGACATGGCTGCTAACTCCTTATGAAACAAACATAAGGGCTGCATCTGGGTACGTCAAGTATAATATTGGGTATTTATTCCTATATTTAAGAACAAAACGAGAACATCGTCAAGATGCGGGTCTCACCACTCCGGACCGGTCAGCTCTATGCAGTGGATTGCGAGCCGCACCTTGCCGCCGGTGAAATCGCTGCCCTCGGCGGTCACGCGAAGAGCCGTCGCGCTGTAATAGGTGAGCGGTGTCCCGCTCGGTCCGACCACCGTGCTGCCGGGGCCGACGCCGATCGTGTTGCCGTAGCGCGACGGATCGTCGGCGACGCCGAGCCTCCAGGACGCCGCTCCCGTGATCGCCTCCGTCACGACACCGGTCACACCGAGCACGATGGCCCGGTCAGGGATGACGAAGGATGTGTCTGTGCTTGCCCCCGTCCCCACCTCATGTTCGCCCTCCACGAGGGTCAGACGCGTCGAGGCGCCGCTCGCACCGGCAAGGCTGACACCGCCGGAAAACGGCGACCAGCCTTCGCCGTCGTGAAGCAGCAGCGCGTTGTCCGTCTCGTCATGCGCGCGCCAGCCGGCTTTCGGTGCGAAGAATATCCAGTCGCCGTCGATCAGCGCGGCAACCTCTCCCTCATGTCCCGCCCAGCCGTCCTCCGCACCGGCCGCAACGATGTAACGCACACCGTCTTCCGGATTGGCGGGCGGGCTCGCGAGCGTGCGCGATGCGACGGAGAGATGCAGCAAGGCGTCCAGGCGCCGCAGCGCCTCGTTCACCGTCACATGCTTTTGCGCCTGCGCCGCTTCGAGAAAGGGAAGTCCGAGATGGAACGTATCAGACATGAAGATGCGTGCTCCTTCCGGTGCCGCGGCCGAAGGCGCGGCTCAATTGATAGACAGTGACGTCGAGGCTCCCGAAATCGGTGCTGCCGAAGTCGGCCGTCTGCTCCGCCGTGCCGTAGACGGCTTCGGCCGCCGAAGACGCGATCATGCGCTTCACGGTTTCCCCGTCGCGGATTTCCACTTCATAGGCTTCGGCTTCCTCGCCGAGCGGCACGTCGAGCCCGGTCCAGTTGTCGCCGCCGATGCGTGTGCGGCGAACCCAGGTGAGACGGATCGCGCCCGTCGCCTCGCGCCTTGCACGAAGATGCACGGGGCTCAGCGGTCTCAGCCCCACGCCCTCGAAGGCGCGCGTAACCCTCACATAGGCAGGATCGTCGTAGGGCAGCGGCGCCGGCCCCACGGTCCAGTCGCGGGCGAGGCCGCGCTCCTCCTCCGCAAGGCGAAGCTCCGCCACCGCACCGTCAAGCAGCACGAAGCGCGCGCCTTCCTCGAGCGGTGCACGCATTGCCGCCTCCGTACCGGCCTGGCCGCGCAGGAGCCCGCGCAACTCATAGGTGTCCGGTGCGACCAGCGCCGCCTCGCGGAACTGGATCACCTCCCAGGCGCCCTCCGGCGTTTCGAGCGCCGCCCGGTTCGCCCCCGACAGCACCGCCAGCGCATCGGCGCCCGAAAGCGCCCCGCTCGAAAGCGCGACGGTGAGGAGGTTCGCCTCGTCCCAGCGCGATGTGGGGCCGGCCGGCAGTGGCGTCAGCGTCCGCCCGATCGTCGCGGGCGCGCGCAGCACGAGATCGAGTTCGAAGCCCGCGCCCGCATCCCGGTAGACCGCCACGCCCGCCCATGGATCGGCCGCCGCCGCGATGCGCGGCGCATGCGGCGTTTCCTCGCCCGTCACCAGCGGCAAATCCATGAACACGGCCAGCGGCGCGCCATAGCTTTCCGCTGTGGCGGGCACCGTCTCGCGAACGGGTGCCGCCGAGGCGCCGAAAAGGCTCCGCTCGCTCGCAACCGCATTCGCCTCACGCGCACCCGCATCCGTCACGCCGGTGAGCCGGTAGACCGCTTCGCGCGTTCCAAGATCGAGCCTCACATGGTCGCCGGGATCGAGCGCGATCAAGCTCGGCGGCAGCGAGAGTTCCGCCCTTTCGCGTTCCACCCATGTTTTCTGCAGCCAGACATCGGCGACGATCTGCGCTTCCGCCTGCGACAGCACCATGGGAAGCGCCGTCGATGCCACACGCTCGCTGCCGCCCGAAAGGCGGCGCGCCTCGACCGCCGCCTGCCGGTAGTCCGCGCTGCCGTCGATATAGGTGAGCTTTGCGGACAGGGGCAGTTCCGTCTCCTGCGCGCGTGTGAGACGCCAGCCGGGCGCCGCGCTTTCCTCCGCGACGGCGAGATTCCCGGCCGCGAGTGTCACGAGAGGTTCGCCCGTGAAGTGACGAAAGCGGATCGAACCCGCCGTCTCCGCCGCATCGAAGAAGCCGGCGAGCATCAGCGGTTCGATCGCCGCGCGAGGCGACATGATGCGGTCGATGACGAAGCCCTCCACGACGCCGTGAAGATCGCCCGCATCGAAATCCTCGAACCCCACATCCCGCATGATCGCGCGAATGAGCGCCGGCAGCGGCGCCGCGCCCATGCGCCCGTTGAGCCAATGGCCGAAGCGCCAGTTGACCGCATCCGCCCAGATGTCGCTCCGCTCCGGAAAGGCGGGAAAAGGCCGCGCGTCCCAGGTCCAGAAAAACATGCGTGACGCATCGACCATCCGCCCGCCATAGACGGAGGATACCGGGTTCGCGCCTTCCGGATGATCGGCGTGGCTCGCGTCCCAGAACGACATTTCCGCCTCGATGAAGCGGCGCTGGATGAAGTCGTCGCGGGTGCCGCGCGAGAAATGCGGCAGCGCGCTCTCCGACGATTTTGCATCCGTGAAGACGTTGGGCTCGTTCGTTCCCTTGTCGACGGCGGAGCAGCCGAGTTCCGTAAACCAGATCGGCTTCGATTGCGGCACCCATGCCGTCGGCGACGCGGCCTCGATGCCGCCCGGCCGGTCGTAATGCGCGTTCGACCACCAGCTCTTCAAATCCTTCGCGCGCCATATCCACGGCTTGCCATAGGCGCCGTCCGTGATGGGCGTGCGGTTCTGTGCCGTGCGATCCTCGCCGCTCGCGTAGAACCAGTCGAAGCCCTCGCCGCCCGCGATGCGGCTGCGCAGATAGCCGGGGTCGTAGATCGAGCCATACGCCGCCGCATCGAGATGCGCATTGCCGTCGCGCCAGTCCGTCAGCGGCGCGTACATGTCGATGCCGACGAAGTCAATGTTCCCGTCCGCCCAGAGCGGATCGAGATGGAAGGCAAAGGCGCCGCCGCCCATGTCGTGCCCGCGATATTCGGACCAGTCGGCGGCGTAGGATATTTTCGTTTCCGGCCCGAGAATGCCGCGCACGTCGCCCGCGAGCGTCCGCATTGCCTCGACGGCGGGATAATTTCCTTCCGCGTCGCGCGCTTCCGTCAAGCCCTTGAGTTCGGAACCGATCAGGAAGGCATCGACGCCGCCCGCCGCCGCGCAAAGGGCTGCGTAATGCAACACCATGCGCCGGTAGGACCATTCGCCCGCTCCCGGCGTCGCGCTGCCGAAGAAGGCAGAGACATCCGCGCCTGCTTCGCCCGCCGGTCGGATCCGGCCGCGCCAGGGATAAGCCGCCTGCGTGCCCTCGCCCGACGGATCGGGAAGCGCGTTGCCCGCCGGAATATCCATCATCAGGAAAGGATAGAACGTGATGGAGAGCCCGCGTGCGCGCAGGTCCGCGATCGCGCGCGTCACGCTTGCATCCGACGGCGTGCCTCCGAATGCCGGCTTGCCGTCCGCCTCGCTCACCGTCTGCGCCGCCCCGCGCGTCACGCCCGCCACGCTCCACGCACCCGGCCAGGTGATCTTGTGCGCCAGTTCAACCTTCGGGCGCACCTCGCATTCGCCGGCGCGCAGGTCGCCGCCGAACCAGGACGCGACCAGCGACACCGCGCGCGCATTCGGCAGCGCCGCTTCGAGCTCGTCCATCGCGACGGTGAAATCCGCCTGTCCGCCCGACGTGTGCACGTTCACCGCGCGGCTCGACGTTTCGCTCAGGATCTCGCGTATCGGCTGTGTGTCGTAGACGAACTCGCCCGCGCCGGGGATCACCGTCACCGCGCGCACCAGCCCTTCCACATCGTCGAGCGTGCGGAAGATTTCGAAACTCAGTTGCGGGATGCGGTTGCCGAAGGGGGATACGTCGAAATCCTCGAACACGGCATAGGCCGTCCCGCGATAGGCGGGTACATCGCCCTCGGTTGCCTCGATCAGCGGATCGGGTTCCTGCGTTTCGCTTCCCGTGTGAAGCCGCCATGTCACATTCGCAAGCGACAGCGGCTTGCCGTCCGCCCAGACGCGGCCGATCCGCGTCACCTCGCCTTCGCAAAGCGCGACGGCGAAGGAAACCGTGTAGCTGAATTCCGTGACGCGCGCCGGCGAGCCGCCGCCCTTGCCGCCGCCCGTCGAGCGCGTGCGGCTGTGCTCCACATAGTCCGTCGCCCAGATCACCTGTCCGCCAAGCCGGGCGCGGCCATAGACGCGCGGGATCGGCGCACCCTCGCTCGACGCCATCACATGAAGGTCGCCGAGCCGGGGCCCCTGCGCGCGCGCCGACGAGCCGAAGAACTGCTGGTCGATGTACGAACCCGCCAGCGTGCCGAGCGCGCTGCCGATCGCCGCGCCGGAAATCGTCGCGCCCAGAAAACTCAGGCCCGAAGGCAGCAGCGAGCTGCCGAGCGCCGAACCCACGCTCGAAAGGGCAAGTGTCGCCATCCGTCAGTCCTCCACACCGGGAAAGCGGAACGCACAGGCCGCCCGCGCGCGCCACCAGCGCCCCATCGCCGTCTCCACAACCGCGCGGCCCGACCAGGCATGGATCATGCGGTTCTCCGCGCTCAGGATCGCCGCGTGCTTCGCCGGGCCGTTCGCCCGCATGCGGAAGAGCACGGCGTCGCCCGCGCGCGCATCGCCGACCTCGATTTCGGTCATGTGCCGCCGGGCCGCTTCCGCCATGGTCTCTTCGCCGCCGCCGCCCGGCGTCTCCGCCCAGCTCGCCGTATAGGCGGGCGGCGTTTCGGGTTCGGGGCCCACCACCTCGCGCCAGACGCCGCGAATGAGGCCGAGGCAATCGCTGCCCGCGCCTTTCATGCTCGCCTGATGCCGATAGGGCGTGCCGATCCAGGAGCGCGCCACGGCGACGATTTCCTCGCGTGCCGTCATGTCAGCTTCCCGCTCTTGCAATCACGAAGTCGCTGCCCGGCATGTGCGGGAAGCCGCGAAAGTTTTCCCGGTTGGAAAATTTCAGGCGGCAGGTCTCGAACTGCTTGTCGCATCCCGCGATCAGGCCGAACGTATCGCCGGGCTCGATGTCGCGTGCCATCGCCTGCCACAGTTCGAGCGCGCCGCCCGCTCCATGCGCCTTCACTTCCATGGACGCGCCCTCGTTGGCACCGCTCGTGAAGGTGATGAGGCCGCGCGTGAAATGTCCGGCGGCAAAGGCGTCAAGGCCTTCGCTCGTCAATTCGCGATTGCCGCTCGCGCCCGTCACGATGCCGTCAACCGTCCAGTCGGCGGCGGCGAGCGTGCAGCGCGCATCGGCGAAATCGGCATCGCATCCGAATTGATAGAGCCGGCCCGCCGGCTGGTTCAGACGGTGCGCGAGGCCGCGCAGCTCCGCCGTGAAGGCGGCGCCCGAGCGAGACACCTCGCCGAGATTGCCCTTGCGCATCGGCACGCGCGCTTCCGCGTCCTGCCAGTTGACGCGCCATATCTCGATTTGCGCATCGTCATAGAGCCCCGCCGCGAGATCGCCCTCGTCGAGACGCGTGGAAGACAGCGCGCCCATCACATCGAGATTGTCGACATTGAGCCCGTTCGTGCTTTCGAGCGCCGAGGCGGTGAAACCCGCCGCCGCCTCGAAGGTCGTGCCGTCGAAGACGAGATCGCGGTCATGCTCCGTGAAGCCGAGCACAGCGCCGTCGCGCCGCGTGAGCCGCCAGCACCAGGCAAGCGTCGTCGTTCCGCTCGCGACATGCGCGGCGAAGTCGGGAGAGAGTACTTTCATTTTTCCTTCTTTGTCGTTGCGGCACGCTCGGCGTCGGATTCCCACCCTCCCCTTGAGGATTCCTCTGCGAAACCGTCGCATTGGAGGTTGCCGGGTATGAGGGCCGATGTTTTGTTCGATGTTGCCCCTGTTATTGC
>PHEF01000156.1 GCA_002842875.1 Alphaproteobacteria bacterium HGW-Alphaproteobacteria-3
GTAAGCGCTGTCCGGCCCCCACCTTGCGTGGGTGATGCCCAGCGTGGAGTTTGCGCGGCCTGATTTAGGCCGAGGCGCTACTCCTATGATAATCCCATGTGATGATCCTGTGAGCAAGGGCGCGCAGCGGTTCGAGATATTCACGGGCAAAGGCAAGCGGCGGGAATGGCCGCCAGAGCTTAAGGCCTCGATTGTCGCGGAATGCTATACTGGCGGCGAGCGTGTCAGCGCTGTCGCGCGGCGATATGGGCTCGATCCTTCGCAGGTTTATGCCTGGCGGAAGGATTTTCGCAAAGAACTGGAGGACCGTGGATTGGTGCCTCCCTTGGCAGAGCCGCTCAGCACGATGTTCGTGCCAGCAGTGGTCGAGCCGGCCACGCGACCGGAACCGGCAGCTTCGCGCCGAACACGGCGCAGCAGGCGTGCCACAGCGGCTGCTGTCGAACTGGAGATCGATGGCGTGGCGGTGAAGATCGCGCGTGGCGCCGATGCCGGCGTGATTACCGCCGTAATTGAAGCGCTCAAGGCCCTACGATGATCGGACTTGGTGCCGGTGCGCGTGTGATGGTCGCAACGCGCCCGGTAGATTTCCGCAAAGGGCCTGACGCTTTGGCCGCGCTGGTCGGTGCCGAGTACGGCGGCGATCCCTTTTCCGGCGTGATCTACGTGTTTCGGGCCAAGCGCGCAGACCGGATCAAGCTGGTCTGGTGGGACGGCACCGGCCTGTGCCTGATGGCCAAGAAACTTGAGCAGGGCGGCTTCAAGTGGCCCAGCATTCAGGACGGCGTGATGCGGCTGACGGCAGCGCAACTGGGCGCGCTTCTCGAAGGGCTGGACTGGCGCCGGGTGCATGGTGGACGCAAGCCCATCGCACCGCAAATTGCCGGTTGACGGGGCTTTCTCCTGCTGATTCACTGTGTCCATGCTCATGGAAGCGGACCTTCCCGAAGACGTTGAAGCGCTGCGTGCGTTCGCCCTTGAGCAGTCCCGCAAGCTCACCGAAGTGATGGCCGCCAAGGGCGAGGCAGACGCGGAGATCGAGCGGCTGCAGTCGATCGTCGATGCCTTCATGCGCCACCGGTTCGGTACACGTTCCGAGCAACTTGACGCTGATCAGTTGCAGCTTGGCCTTGAAGATGTCGAGACGGCGCTTGGCCAGGCTCGTGCGGCACGCGACGCGGCAACCGATCAGTCCAGGTCCGACCGACCACGCAAGGCCAACCGCGGTTCGCTGCCTGCGCATTTCGAGCGGATCGAGCAGGTTGTCGATATCGAGGACAGGGCTTGCCCTTGCTGCGGCGGGGCGCTCCATCAGATCGGCGAGGACGTTGCCGAACGTCTTGATGTAGTGCCGATCACCTTTCGCGTCCTAGTCACCCGCCGGCCGCGCTACGGCTGTCGTGGATGTGAGAGTGCAGTGGTGCAAGCCCCGGCACCGGCGCGGATCGTCGAGGGCGGCATTCCCACCGAAGCGCTGATCGCGCAGGTCCTTGTCGCCAAGTACGCCGATCACCTGCCGTTATACCGGCAAGCCCAGATCTACTCGCGGCAAGGCATCCAGCTTGATCGCTCAACGCTGGCGGATTGGGTTGGCAAATCTGCTTGGTATCTGCGCCCATTGCGCGACCACATCTTGGAACGATTGCGACGATCCGAGCGATTGTTCGCCGACGAGACGACTGCGCCAGTGCTCGATCCCGGGCGTGGCCGGACCAAGACCGGGCAGTTGTGGGCCTATGCGCGTGACGATCGCCCATGGGGCGGCAATACCCCGCCAATAGTCGCTTACGTCTATGCCGCCGACCGCAAGGGCGAGCGGGCAGAAACACATCTCGACGATTTTGCCGGCATCCTGCAGGTCGATGGCTATGGCGGCTACACCGCGCTGGCCAAGCGCCGGCAGCAGATCGTGCTCGCGTTCTGCTGGGCGCACGTCAGGCGCAAGTTTTACGAGTTGGCGGACAATTCCCCAGTCGCCGTCGAAGTGCTGCAGCGGATCGCAGCACTCTACAAGATCGAGGACGAGGTGCGTGGCGCTCCTGCAGAACAGCGCGAGCAAATCCGGACTGAGCGGAGTCGCGTCATTGTCGACGATCTGCGGATCTTTCTCGAGGCCAAAAACCGCCAGGTCAGCGCAAAGGCTAAGCTCGGCGAAGCCATTCGCTATGCGCTGACACGCTGGGATGGCCTCTCACGGTTCCTCGATGACGGCCGTGTCGATCTCGACAGCAACGCCGTGGAACGCAGCATCAGGCCGCTGGCCCTGAACCGCAAAAACGCCCTGTTCGCAGGATCTGACGAAGGCGGGGACAACTGGGCGGTGATCGCCACGCTCATCGAAAACTGCAAGCTCAGCGGCATCAATCCGCATACTTGGCTGACGCAAACGCTCGAAAAATTGGCCAACGGCCATCCGGCGAACAGCGTCGGCGAACTCATGCCGTGGACTGCCGTGGCCTGAGAACATCGCTTAC
>PHEF01000050.1 GCA_002842875.1 Alphaproteobacteria bacterium HGW-Alphaproteobacteria-3
CGCACAAGATCGAACCGCAATAACAGGGGCAACATCGAACAAAACATCGGCCCTCATACCCGGCAACCTCCAATGCGACGGTTTCGCAGAGGAATCCCCGAGGGGAGGGTGGAAGGAAGCGCAATGTTCGAATTTCGTATGTGAGCCGATGCAATGAACGCACCTTATACCGAACCCGGTCCTGTCTTTCGCCGCAACGGCGAGGAATGGGCCGCGCTGCCGCAGGCGCAGGGACCTTTCGGCGGGATGCATGGCGGCGCGGTGGCGGCGCTTTGCGTCGGCGAGATGGAGGCAATGGCGGAGGGCAAGGGATGGGGTGCGCTTGTCTCTGCCCATCTCTATCTGCTCAGGCCGCTGCCGCTCGATGGCATTTCGAGCCGCGTCATGCCGCTGCGCGAGGGGGGACGTGTGGCCGTCATCGAAAGCGAATTATGGGCGGAGGGAAAACTGCAGGCGAAGGCGAGCGCCTGCTTCCAGAAGCCGCTCGACATTTCCGGATTGCCGGGCGCGCCAGATGCGCCCGCCTTCGACCCCGAAAGTCTTGCGAAATGGGAGCGGCCCGCCTTCTTCAAATCCACCAATACCAACCAGGACTTTCTCGATCTTTGCGACATTCGCGACACGACGCGCGAGGACGGCGCGCGCACGAAATGGTTCCGGCTGAAGCGGGACTTCCACGCAAGCCCGACGCCCTTTTCCGCGGCGATGGGGGTTGCCGATGTCTCGACGCTGTTCACGGTGACGGATGCCGGCGAACGGCCCAATGCGGCCGGGTGGCCCAATACCGATCTTTCCCTGCATCTGGCGCGCGCGCCGATAGGGCCGTGGATCGGCGTCGCGCAACGGGGCTCGTGGCATGGCGACGGGCGCGGCATGACGGAATCGGAAATCTTCGACGTGCATGGCCGCATCGGCCGGTCGTGCCAGAGCGTGGTGCTGCTGGCGGCTTGACCAAGGAGACGCGTTCACGCTCTCCGGTCCACTCCCCTTATCCCGCGCAACAAGAAAGCTTCGCCACGTCCTTGTCGAATGTCTGTGCGGCGAGCTTCAGCCCTTCGACCGTCGTGAGATAGGGGAAGATCGTCTCGCCGAGGGCTTTCGCCGTCATCCCGAACTTGAGCGCCATGGCAAGGGTCTGAACGCTGTCCGACCCTTCAGGCGCCATGATCACCCCGCCGAGCAGCCGGTCAGTTTTTGCGTCCGCCACCAGCTTGATGACCCCGCGCGTGTCGCGTGCGGCGAGTGCGCGCGGCACGTTGTCGAGGGTGAGGACGGAGGTCTTCACCTCATATCCCGCGGCAACGGCCTGTTCTTCGGTCAGCCCGACACCCGCCACCTGCGGGTCGGTGAACACCACCCAGGGCATGGCGGAATTGTCATAACGCTCCGCCCCGCCCATGGCGTTCCTCGCAGCGAGCTTTGCACCATAGGCGGCCATGTAGACGAATTGATCGCGGTCGGTGACATCGCCCGCGCCATAGACGCCCTTCCGCGTTGTCGCCATGTCGTCGCCGACCATGATCGCGCCACGCCTGTCCGTTTCGATGCCCATTTCCGCCAATCCCAATCCATCGGTATTGGGCGTCCGCCCGGCGGTGACGACCAGATGTTCGGCGGTCAGTTCCAGCCGGTGGCCAGCCTCTTCGATGCACAGCACCGCGCGGCCTCCGTCTGCGTGACAGGCGTCATAGGTCACGCCGCAATGCATCGCGATGCCTTCGTCGCGGAAGACCTGCGTCAGCGCTTCCGACACCTCGGGCTCGACCTGCGGCAACAGACGCGAGCGGCAGACCACCGTCACCTTGACTCCCATCCGCGCCATCATCTGCGCCAGTTCCGCGCCGATATAGCCACCGCCGAGAAAGACGAGGCTTTCGGGCAGGGTCTCCAACGCCAGCAGCGAGGTGCTGTCGAGCGCCGGCACATCGGCAATTCCGGGGATCGGCGGCAGGGCGGGCCGCCCGCCGGTCGCGATGATGATTTTCGGTGCCGCGATCCGGCGCGTACCGATCTGCACGCCGCCCTCGACCAACCGCGCCGCGCCCTTGTCGATATAGGTCACGTTCTCATATCCCGGCAGCAGATCCGCGTATTTCTTCTGGCGCAAGCCCGCCACAAGCGCATCCTTGCCCGCGATCAGCGCCGCCCAGTCATCGACCCGCGCCGCACCCGAAAGCCCCGGAAAGCGCTTTGCCGCGCCCGCGCCGTGGATCGCCTCGGCGGCGCGGATCATCGCCTTGGAGGGCACGCAGCCCACATTGACACAGGTGCCGCCGATCAGCCCGTGGCCGATCAGCGTCACGCGCTTGCCGGCCTCGGCCGCCGTGATCGCGGCGGAAAAGCCGGCAGACCCGGCACCGATCACGGCAAGATCGAAATTGTTTTTGGGCGCGCAACAATCGTCATTCATCGGATCATCCAATCTTTCGGGTATTCAGCCGTTGCTGCCGCCACCAAATGACGTCGGCGGTCAGCCCCGCACGGCGGCCGGATAGCCCGCGTTCGTGGACGCAGCGGCAATCGTGTCCGCATTCGTGACCGCCGGATCGAACGCGACGGTTGCTGTCTTCGCATCGAAGTCGATGTCGACCGAACTGACACCGTCGACGCCTTGCATGGCTTTTTTCACCGTGACCGGGCAAAGGGCGCAGGTCATGTTCTCGATGGCGAAGGTTCGGGTCTCGACAGTCGCGACTTGCGTCGATGCCGATTGCGCGGACATCGGCGACACGGCCATCATGGACAGAATGCCGGCGATGCCGAGGGCGAGGATGCCGGCGGCAACGATGAGGGGGCGTTTCATATGTGTTTCTCCTTTTGCCGATATGGGGTCAGTAGAAGAGCGGCGCCCACCAGTCGATCGAGAGCGCCAGAAGAACCAGCGCCAGTGCGACCCAGAGGGCCGATCTGGTGATGAGCGACGATTGAGGCCGCGCGCACCAGGAACCCTCGACGCATTCCGGCTTCTGTCTGAAATACACATGCCAGAATCCGAGCCCGATCAGCGCAAGCGTGACCGTGGCGACATAGGGCTTGTAGGGTTCGAGCGCGGTAAGGTTGCCGATCCATGCGCCGGAGATGCCGAGCGTCACCAGAGCCAGCGGGACCACACAGCAGGCCGACGCCAGGATCGCGCCGACGATGCCACCGGCCGCGAACCAGTCTTTCTTTCGATCCGCGCCGTTTCCCGGCGGTGCGGTTCCGAATTCCATCCTGCTCATACGCCCAATCCTCGCGGTCCTTGATTTGCGATGAAGGCAGCGTACGGTCTGTATCTGCTACAGACTCAAGAAGGTTCCGGCCGATGAGCGATCACAATTCCGGGAGAAAATTGCAGCGGGGCGAGCTGGCGCGCCTGACAGGCTGCAACCTCGAAACCATCCGCTATTACGAGAAAGCCGGCATGATCCCCGATCCGCCCCGCACCGCATCGGGGTACCGCGTCTATGACGAGACGCATGCCGCCCGCCTGCGCTTCATCCTGCGCGCCCGCGAGCTCGGATTTTCGCTTGAGGAGGTGCGGGGTCTGCTCGGCCTCGTGGATGGCGGCACGCAAACATGTGCCGAGGTCAAGGAGAGAACCGAACGGCATCTGGCCGATGTGCGCGCGAAGATCGCCGACCTGATGCGTATCGAGGAGGTGCTGGCGGCGACGGCGGCGCAGTGCTCCGGCGAAGACGTTCCGGACTGTCCCGTGCTGGAGGCACTGGCGCGGTGAACCGGATGGCAAAGCTATTCGGGTTGCCGAGCGTTTTCGAGGGCCGAGCGTGCCGCCGCCTTCTCACCGTCCGGAAACGTACTGCCCGGCCTTCCCGCGCGGGAAGGTCGATTTGACGCGGGCTCCATCGGCCATTTGGCGCTCTTCACGGACTTTTTAGCTTCTTTCGTCGGCCAACCCTTCTACAATCGCCGAATGATCAGACGGTCGCGCCATCGCTGGTTCGTCATTCTTCTTGCGGTCTGCCTGGCTGCGGGAACGAATCTCGCGGCGGCGCGCGGCATGGCGGCTGAACTCGCGGATGCCAGCGCGTCGATGGCCTTGGGCGCCAGTGCCTATATGGGCGCATGCGCCGAAAGAGGCGGCATGACCGCCGACACAGCAAATGAAATGTGCCCGGGCTGCAATGAGCCCGCCGACGGCACTTGCACCGGCATGGGCTCTTTCTGCCAGTCGGCCGGTGCGCTGAACCTGCCCGAGACTTTGGTCTTGTCCGCACTCGGCTCTCAGCGCGCCTACCGCGCAGCGCATTTTCATCGGAGCGGCCGTCCGGCGGTCCCCAACCTTACTCCTCCCCGGTTCTCGTAAATCCCTTTGACGTTCGCGGACGCAGTCCAGACTGCGTGCGGGACGGCATGGCTCGAGCGACGCGTGCAAGCCGCCCATGACGGCGCCTGCCGTGTTCCATCGTGATTCCTGTTTTTTCGCGCGCACATTACGGAGGCAGAGGAGAATGACGGGGCGGCGGCACAGATATGCCACAGCAGGAAACGGTCTTGCCGGTTTGCGGCACTGGCGCGGTGTCGCCATTGCTGCATCACTTGCCCTGTGGCTGGGCGCGGTCCTTCCCGGGCTCTGCCTTACATCCATGCCGGCCGCCGCATCGCCGGCGACGATGACGCATCTGCCCGCCGGGAACGCTCCCGCGGACGCTGAAGGCGATCACGCGGTCAGCCCGCTCTGTGCGGCCTCGGCTGTTTGTTGCGCCATCCTGCCGCCGACGGAGCAGGTGGAAAAGAGGCAGCAGATAGCCGCCGACACAACGCTGCCCTTGTGGGTCTCGTTCGTTACGCGCCGTCCGGACCCGCCGCCACCGAAGTCCATGCCTGAAGCTGTGCCAGATCGATGAACAAACAACCGGGCGCAAATTGCGCCCAACCAGGAGGACAAAATGTCCAGAACGTTCAAAACCTTCGCGATGGCCGGCGTTGTCGGTCTTTCGGTCACGCTTCTGATGAGCGGGGCCGCACTCGCCGGTTCGGGTGTCAAGCACGGCCAGCAGACCGTACCGATCGACGGCCGGCCCGCCGCGCCCGCGGCAGCCAAGGCGCCGGCAGGGACGATCATGATGAGCCATGACCGCATGACGGCGTGCTGCCGCGTTACGCATCAACGCTATGGCAAGAGCGCACCTGCCATGAAGCGGATGATGCATGGAACCAATGCACAGGAGAGCATGCCGATGAGCGTGCATGGCTCCGGCCAGCCGGCAAGCAATTACCGGAAGCACTAATCGAAAACGTTCGGAACCGCGGGGCGCGGCCTCGCGGTTCCGCTCTCCCTCGACGCCGAGGGACGGCGTCAACCGCAATTCAAGGAGATGTCACATGACTGAATGGTGCAACATGAATATGGAGGGAATGGGCTGGATGATGTGGGGGATGGGATTCTTCTGGATACTCGTTATCGCCATCCTCGTCCTCGGCGTCGCCGCCCTTGTGAAGTATCTGTTTTCAGGCCCGAAGAAGGGTTAGCCCCCGCCGAAAGTTTCGGCTGGAGGTTGGACAGCAGCGACGGGCGGGAACGGCGTCCCCGCCCGTCGCTCTTTTTCGTTTCGCGGCGTCTTCGCGTCCGGCGTCAGGCGCTTTTGGCGTGGCGCTCGGCGTCGCGCGAGACGAGATGGATCACGTCGGCGGTGAGCGACTTGCCGGCGCGGAAGGCAAGATCGCCGAGCGAGAGCACGCCGACGATACGCTTCTTGCGGTTCAGCACCGGCAGATGGCGGATGCCGTTTTTCTCCATCAGTTCGGCGGCATCCTTGTCGGTCTGGTCGTCGTAGCACCAGACGACGCCGTCGGTCATCGCGTCGCGCGCCGTCGCCTTGTCGGGATCGAGCCCGTCGGCGACGCCACGGCAGCAGATGTCGCGGTCGGTGATCATGCCGATCAGCCGATCGTTTTCACCGACCGGCAGACAACCGATATTCTTGTCACGCAGCGTTCGCGAGGCGTCGCGCAGGGGCGTCGACGCCTCGATCCATTCCGCATGGCTGGTCATCAGATCCTTGATACGCATCATACCCTCCTCTGTTTCGGGCTCAGTTGCAGGAGACCGAAACCGGATCGTCCGCCGTGCAAGGCGGGGCGCAAAAAGTCCTCCGGCGCCCCGAGAACCTGACTCGAGAGCCTGTAAACGACGGAAAGCTGAACGTGGCCGGCGGCCGATGGGAAGCAGGTTACCGCAGGCCCTTGTGCAGCCGCGATCCGGCACAGGCCGGAACACCGCGCGCGAATGAACGCTTCCCTTTCGCGTGCGGCGATGGATCAAGATAGCGGAGGCCGCACGGCGCGGCTACCGCCATCGCGATGTTCGTTCATCAGGCCGCGCGCTTCGAGACAGGCTCGGCGGCGGAAATATCTTTCGTCATGTCCATCGCCATTTTGCGGAGCTTGCTGGTTTCCACGGCATAGCTTTCGAATGTCGAGACCAGGAAGTCGCGCTGAAGCGCGACGATGTCGGCCAGGGATTCGGCCTTGACCATCGCTTCGGCGATACCGGCGTCGTTTTCGAACCGCAGGCGGGCAAACTCCAGCAACTCGTCATTGATCCGCCTGGCCGCCTCGGCAGCGGCGGCGGCGCTGGCGGCCATGGCGTTCACCATGTCCTTCGACAGATCGGGAATGGCGCGGGGGGTGTCGGTCATCTCGTTACCTCATTCTTCGGAAAGGGGTGCGGGGACGCCAAGGGCTTTTGCAGGCGCGTCTGGAGAGCCAGCCCCATGGAAGCAGACAACCTAAGCCGCGAAGGGGGCAATTCTATGACAGCGGATGGCGGGCCCGAGCGGTTTCCCAGGATTTCGCCCGGCATGCTATGAATGCGTGCATGGCATTGAATGACGAACAACTGGAGCGCTATGCGCGGCACATCGTGCTGAAGGAGATCGGCGGGCCCGGCCAGCAGAAGCTCCTGAAGGCGCGCGTGCTGATCGTCGGCGCGGGCGGGCTTGGCAGCCCCTGCCTCATCTATCTGGCGGCGGCGGGCGTGGGGACCATCGGCATCGTGGACAACGATGCGGTGTCGCTGTCGAACCTGCAAAGGCAGATCGCGCATGGCGTTGCCGATCTCGGCCGCGCGAAGACGGAGAGCGCGGCGGCGGCGGCGGCACGCATCAATCCGGATGTGAAGATCGTTCAACACAAGGAGCGCCTGACGGCCGCGAACGCGCTCGCGATTATTTCGCAGTATGACGTGGTGGCGGATGGCTGCGATAATTTCGCGACGCGGTTTCTCGTCAACGATGCCTGCTATTTCGCGAAAGTGCCGCTGGTGTCGGCGGCCGTCGGCCAGTTCGAGGGGCAGGTGGCGACGTTCCGGGCCTTCGAGCGCGATGCGGAGGGAAATCCGAAGCCGAATTATCGCGACTTCGTGGGTGCGACGCCCGAGCCCGGCTCCGTGCCAACCTGCGAGGAAGCGGGCGTGATGGGCGCGCTGACCGGCGTCGTCGGCTCGCTGCAGGCGCTGGAAGTCATCAAGGAGATCACGGGCGCGGGAACGAGCCTTGCGGGGAAGCTGCTGATCTACGACGCGCTCGACACGCGGTTCCGGACGGTGAAGCTCAAATGGGATCCGAAGAACCCGCTGACCGGCGAGACGCCGGCGATCGCGGATTTGAGCGGGCACGCCTGAGAGCACCGCTGGACATGTATACTACTAAGTAGTATATTTCGGCTTGCATGAAAGTCTATCTTGCCAAACCGTTTGCACGCTGGGCCCGCAAGGAGCGGCTTGCGAAAGGAGATTTGTGCCAAGCCGCTCGCGAGATCGGAGACGGGCTGGTCGATGCGCGGCTGGGTGGCCTGCTGGTCAAGAAGCGTATTGCGCGGACCGGCGGTGGCAAGAGCGGCGGATACCGGACCATCGTCATGTTTCGCGCCGGCGAAAGGATCGTGTTTCTTTACGGCTTTCCGAAGAATGCCCAGAGCAACCTTTCGCCGCGAGAGCTGGAAACTTATCTGGCGCTGGCGAAAATTTTCGACGGGCTGCCGGAAAAAGACATGGCGCGTCTCAGCGCCGAGAAGGAATTGACGGAGGTTGCTTGCGATGAGTTCTAAACGACGCCCGAGCACGGACGCCCTCAAGGCCGCTCATGAAACGGCGGAGGGACTTTTCCGGAGCGGTCTGATCGACAAGACCACCATGAACGGCTTCGACGCGCTTTGCCTCGAACCGGTGCGGGACCTGTCACCGCGAAAGATCAAATCGCTCCGGGAGCGGCACAAGGTCAGCCAGCCCGTGTTCGCCGCCTATCTCAATGTCAGCGCTGCAACGGTGAAGGCGTGGGAGCAGGGGGCGAAGAAGCCCGCGGGGCCGTCGCTGAAACTGCTCAACCTGATCGAGCGGAAGGGGCTTGAGGCAGTGGCCTGATGTGGATCGCGCCTGCCAGACGCAAGGCCTGCCGGCCATCGAGAGGCCCATGGTTCCCGGCTTTGGCCGGGATGACATTTTGTTTTCAATCAGGCTAGAGAGTATCTGGCGGGCCGCGAAGGCGCTTACATGATGGCGGGGATGACGCGGTCGGGCGGGCGGTGGCCGTCCATGAAGGTCTTGATGTTGACGATGACCTTGCCGCCCATTTCGATGCGGCCCTCGATGGTGGCCGAGCCCATATGCGGCAGCGAGATGACATTGGGCAGCGCGACGAGGCGCGGATTGACCGAAGGCTCGCGCTCGAAGACATCGAGGCCGGCGCCCGCGAGTTCGCCCGCTTCCAGCGCGCGCTGGAGCGCATTCTCGTCGATGATTTCGCCGCGCGCCGTGTTGACGATATAGGCTTCCGGTTTCAGCCGTTTCAGGCGGCGCGCGTCGAGGAGATGGAAAGTCTGCGGCGTCAGCGGGCAATTGACCGAGACGATGTCGACCTTGGGGAGCATGTCGTCGAGATTTTCCCAGAAGCGCGCCTCAAGCTCCTGCTCGATGACGGCATTGGCGGGCTTCCTGTTGTGGTAGTGGATTTCGAGACCGAAAGGTTTCGCGCGGCGCGCCACCGCCTGGCCGATGCGGCCCATGCCGATAATGCCGAGGCGCTTGCCGGTGAGGCGGCGGCCGAGCATCCAGGTCGGCGACCAGCCCGGCCACTGGCCGTCATGTTCGCGGAGATAACGCGCGCCCTCGCTCAAGCGGCGCGGCACCGCGAGGATGAGTCCCATGGTCATGTCGGCGGTATCTTCGGTCAGCACGCCGGGCGTGTTCGTTACCGTAATGCCGCGGCGGCGGGCCGTCTCGACATCGATATTGTCGACGCCGGTGCCGAACTGCGCGATGAGGCGGAGGTTTTCGCCCGCCTGGGAGAGAAGGCGCGCGTCGATCCTGTCGGTCACGGTCGGGACCAGGACATCGGCCTCGCGGATCGCGGTGGCCAGCTCGGCGGCGGAAAAGGGACGATCGCCGGCATTCAGCCGGACATCGAACAGCTCGCCCATGCGCGCCTCGATGGGGGCGGGCAGCTTGCGGGTGACGATGACGAGCGGCTTTTTGGCAGTCATGAATTACTCCGGCGGCGTTCCGGCTGGGGTGAGCCTCTTCTTATCAGGTTTTATCCGGTTGTTTGCGCCATTTTCTGGCAAAATCCGGTGAGTCGCGGCGGGCGGGGCGCCGACAGGCAAAAGAAGAGATGCGGGAGCGGCCGATCGATATGCGTGCGGGACGAAGCGGAAGCGCCTGGGGCGCGGCTATCTTTGCCGCCGCCTTTTTTTGCGCGCCTCTCGCCGGCACGGGCGAAGGGTTCGTCGCGGCGGCGCTCGCGGCGGAACGCGGCGGCATGCCCGAACGCACGCCGGGAACGGCGACGGGGCTTCCCGTGCCGCGCTTCGTCAGCCTGAAATCGGGACGCGCGAATGTGCGCCGCGGACCCGGCACGGATTTTCCCATCGACTGGGTCTATCGCAAGAGCGGCATGCCGCTCGAGGTGATCGCGGAATCGAGCAACTGGCGGCGCATCCGCGACCATGAAGGCGATGGCGGCTGGATCTGGCATTCGATGCTCGACGGCGAGCGAAGCGCGATCGTGGATACGGCAGACGGCGCGCCTGTCGCGCTGCACACGGAGCCCGCCGACAGCGCGCCCGTCATCGCCTATGCCGAGAAGGGTATCGTGGCGCGGGTGAAGAGCTGCAAGGCGCATTGGTGCCGTCTCGAAACAAGCGGCTACGAGGGCTGGGCCCCGCAGGAAACGCTGTGGGGCGCCTATCCGGGGGAAGAGTTCGAGTAGGTCAGGCGAAGCTAGCCACAAGGCCATCCAGCTTCAGATGAAGATCGGATATGGCGCCGTCGTTGCGAAGAACGATGTCGGCCAGCGTCCGCACCCTGTCGGCGCCCCAGCGGCGCTTCATTTCGTCCCGTGGCTCCATCATCGCACGTGCCTCGTCAATCGTCGAAAGTCCTTCACGTTCCATCTGGCGCTTCAGCCGTGTGCCGTGATCGAGATCGATGAAAACCACTTTGAAGCGATCGCCGAAGTGCCGTTTGAGTTCGCGGGCGAGGGTATCCCCGTAGAGGCTTTCAATCGTGCAGCGATCCGCCGACCGGCGCTGCGCCTCGGCACGCAGTTCATCGACGAAGCGTTCGCCGATCCACTCGGGGTTCTCGGTGTCGATCCAGCTCGACCACGCGACAAAGCCGAGATCGGTATCCACCCGCTCGTAAATCCTTTTGTAAAGTGCCGCGATCTTTATGCGTGCGAAACCTCGCGTTGAAAGATACCGCGCGGAAGAAGACTTTCCCGATTCGCTGTAGCCGCCAAGCGCGAGAACAAACGGGATCACGTCGTTCAGCTCCCATAAAGGAAGTCGTGGATGGCCCGGATAAACCGGGCCATGACGGTGAATTTTACAGATCCACCATAACACAACACATGCGGAGCAATAGCTGGCTAGTCAAAGCTCCTCAGGCGAAGTCCTTCGGCCTTTTGTTTTCAGGCGAAATCCTTCGCCAGGGCCTCTTTCACCTGCGGCGGCAGCACCGCCATGTGGTGATAATTTTCGTGCGCGATGACGACCATCACCTGCGTTTCGGGCAAGCGGAACTTCGCGATCTGTTCGGGCGTGAAGCGGAAATGGACGAAGTGGACGGAGGAGGTCTTGCCGTCCGCCTTGGTGCGCTCGACATCCGTTTCGGCTTCGCCCGCCACCTTCTCGCCGCCGACATCGATGTGGAGATGTTTCTCGACCCAGGTGATCGCGCGCAGGAACCTGTCGCGGCGCACGGGATCGTTGATCTCGAACATGATCGTGGCAACGAGTTCGTTGCCCTGCGGGATCAGCGGATTATAGGCGCGCAGCTCGTCTTCGAGCTGTTCGGCGCCGCCCTTCTCGATGTGCAGCATTTCCTGAATCTGCTGGAACATCGTGTCGTAGTTTTCGAAGTAGAAGGTGGCGTAGGGGCCGACCTCGACGCGGCGGTTCTTCTTCAGCGCGGTGATCGCGGTGCGGCGCGCCTTGCGCTCCTTCGCATAGGTCTCGTAGGGGAGAATGTCGGCGGGTGTGATTTCTTTTTTCATCGCAGTCATCTCTTGAACCTTTTTCCGGAAGTTCGTCCCCCGCTTTAGCCGATCAATCCCCAGGCGCGCGCCATGATCTCGATCGGGTGATAGGGTGCCGGCGGTGCGGGCTCGTTCAGCATCTCGATCTCGTGAACGAGATGCTTGGCGGCGAGCGGACAATCCGACGTCACATATTTGTTGCCGGTTTTCGCGACGTTGCGCGACGCGGTCTTGCCGACCTTCATGGCAATGTCGAAGGTTTCCTTCATCACGCCGAAGGTTCCTCCGTGTCCGGAGCAACGCTCGACGATATCGAGCTTGAGGTCGGGAATGAGACGCATCATCTCGGCCGACTTCGCGCCCATGTTCTGCGCGCGGGCATGGCAGGCGAGATGCGCCGTGACGCCGCCCTCGACCGGCCTCAGCCCCGGCGCGAGCCCCTCCTTCTTCGCGATGTCGACGACATATTCGTCGATGTCGAAGGTGGCGGCGGAGAGTCTCTTCACGTCTTCATTGCCGGGCAGAATGAGCGGCCATTCGAATTTGAACATCAGGCCGCAGGAAGCGGTGAGCGCGATGATGTCGTAGCCCTTGTCGATCCAGGCGCACATATCCTTTGCGACCTTTTCCGCCTGGGCGGCGACTTTCCCGATGTTGCCCTGCTCGAGGAAGGGCATGCCGCAGCAGCCGGGATAGGCGACTTCGGTTTCGACGCCGTTATGCGCGAGGACGAGGCGCGCGGCCTCGCCGACCTTCGGATTGTTGTAATTGACGAAACAGGTCGCGAAGAGGACGGCCTTGCGGCCCCTGGCGGGCGCGTCTTTCGGCGCGGCGGCGCCCGACGCGTCCTGCTTCCTTGCGCGGCGCGTGAACGTCTCACCGTGGAACTTCGGCAGTTCGGCACGGGCGTCGATGCCGGCGACGGCTTCGAGCGCGGGGCGCGTCAGCCTATTGCCGCGCGAGGAACCCCAGTTCGCGAGCGGCGCGACAGGCGCGGCGAGCGTGCCGTTGCGGTCGGTCTGTGCGAGCTGACCGGGAACGAAGGGATAGCCGCCCTTCGCCTTTGCGTCGGCGGCGCGATAGCGCAGCATCAGATGCGGGAAATCGAGATTGAATTCATGCGGCGGCACGTAAGGGCACTTCGTCATGAAGCACATGTCGCACAGCGTGCAGGCCTCGACGACGGGCGCGAAACCGGCCGACTTCACCTCGTCGAGTTCGCCGGTCGGGCTTTCGTCGATCAGATCGAAAAGGCGCGGGAAGCTGTCGCAGAGATTGAAGCAGCGCCGGCAGCCGTGGCAGATGTCGAAGACACGGCGCATTTCCTCATCGAGTTTTTCGAGATCGTAGAACTCGGGGTTGTGCCAATCGAGGGGGTGGCGGGTCGGTGCTTCGGTACTGCCTTCTTTCGGGCTGCTCATCGGCCAAAGTCCCCAGCGCAAAGTTGAAACGTCGAGAGACGGGAAGCGGAGGGACTTTCATCCCTCCGCCCCGGAACGCAGGACGCGATCAGCCGTTCAGGCTGTCGAGCGCCTTCTGGAAACGGCCGGCGTGGCTCTTCTCGGCCTTGGCGAGCGTTTCGAACCAGTCGGCGATCTCGTCGAAGCCTTCTTCGCGCGCGGTGCGCGCCATGCCCGGATACATGTCGGTGTATTCATGCGTCTCGCCGGCAATCGCGGCCTTGAGGTTCTTGTCGGTGCCGCCGATGGGCTCGCCCGTCGCCGGGTCGCCGACTTCCTCGAGGAATTCGAGATGGCCGTGGGCGTGGCCCGTTTCGCCCTCGGCGGTCGAACGGAACACGGCGGCGACGTCGTTGAAGCCTTCAACGTCGGCCTTCTGGGCGAAATAGAGATAGCGGCGGTTGGCCTGGCTCTCGCCCGCGAAGGCTTCCTTGAGGTTTTCCCAGGTCTTGGTACCGGAAAGCGATGACATGATCTTGCTCCTCACCTGTTGTGTCTGACGGTTCATCCGTGCGGCCGCGAGGGGCCAGGAAAGGCCGGGGCCGGACGGGGATTCGGCGCGAATCCTATGCCTGCCGGCGCAGCAGGTCAACAGTTTGGAATATCTCCAAACAATCTTTTTACTGCTTGTTTTTGCGAGGAATTATCAGTCGCGACTGCGGTCCTGGAGGCGCACGATCACATCCACGCGCGCAACATCCATGCCCTCCGGGGCCGGCGGCAGACGGCCGATCGTTACGGCATCGCCGGCGATGTCCAGGAGAGCGCCGTCCTTCTCGATGAAGAAGTGATGATGGTCGTCGGTGTTGGTGTCGAACCAGGTGCGTGCGCTGTCCACCACGACCTCGCGCAGGAGACCGGCGCCGGTGAACTGGTGCAGCGTGTTGTAGACGGTGGCGAGGGAAACGCTCACACCCGCCTTCTGCGCCTCGTCGTGAAGCGCTTCGGCCGTCACATGGCGGTCGCCGCCGTCGAACAGAAGGCGGCCCAATGCCAGCCGCTGACGGGTGGGGCGCAATCCCGCCTCCCGCAGCCTGGCGAGCGTCTGTGCGTAGGGTCTTTCCTGCGTCACGGGGCCTGATCCTCCGATACCGTACACGATGCCCCCATCCGGCCTTGGGGTGGCGGGGGCGCAAGGCACATAGTTTGTAATCGTTACAAACAATAAATAGGGTGCCCGTCATAGGATTGTCAAGGGTGGCCGCTTGCGTCCCGCACGTGCCAAATGCCGATATGCCAAGGGTTTGCGGCGGCCTTGCTGTATGTTACGAAGCGGCTGAACAGCTATCAGGCGAGGAAACCGGGACGGCGCTGCCGCCCCAGACGAGGAACGGCCCCGGGCGGCTCCATGCGGCGAAGATTGCAGGATGTGCGCGGGCCTTTTTTGAGCGGACGATAAATGGCGGATCAGAAATCGGCATACTCCTACGAAGACCTGCTTGAGTGCAGCCATGGCCGCATGTTCGGTCCGGGCAATCCGCAACTGCCGCTGCCGCCGATGCTGATGATCGACCGCATCGCGCATATCGCCGATGCGGGCGGCGAATACGGCAAGGGTCAGATCGTCGCCGAATTCGACATCAAGCCCGACCTCTGGTTCTTCGGCTGCCACTTCGAGGGCGACCCGGTGATGCCGGGCTGTCTGGGCCTCGACGGCATGTGGCAGTTGCTCGGTTTCTTCCTTGGCTGGATCGGCGGACAGGGCCGGGGCCGCGCGCTCGGTGTCGGCGAAGTGAAATTCTCCGCCATGGTGACACCTGCCGTGAAAAAGCTCGAATATGTCATCAATCTGAAGCGCGTCATCAACCGCAAGCTGGTGCTCGGCATAGCCGACGGTATCATCAAGGCGGACGGCGAAATCGCCTTCACGGTGAGCGACATGAAGGTCGGACTGTTCGGCGCGGACGAGCAGACGGCCTGACTAGAGACGGCGCGACACAGGACAAACAGATTGAAGTGAAAGAGAGGCTGCCATGAGGCGAGTGGTCGTCACGGGCATGGGTATCGTCTCCAGCATCGGGAACAATGCGCAGGAGGTGACGGCGAGCCTGCGCGAAGGCAGGTCCGGCATCGTGAAGGCGGACACTTACGCCGAGATGGGATTCCGGAGCCAGGTGCAGGGCAGCCTGAAGATCGACCTCGACGAGGCGGTCGACCGGCGCGCGCGGCGCTTCATGGGCGATGGCGCGGCCTATGCCTGGATCGCGATGAACCAGGCGATTGCCGATGCGGGGCTCGAAGAGAGCGATGTCAGCAACCCGCGCACAGGACTGATCGTCGGCTCCGGCGGCCCTTCGACGCGCGCCATCGTTGCCGCCGCCGACATGGCGCGGAGCGAGCCCGTGAAAGGTCCGAAAAAGGTTGGCCCCTTCGCCGTCCCGAAGGCGATGTCTTCCACCTGCTCGGCGAACCTCTCGACCTGGTTCAAGACCAAGGGCGTCAATTATTCGATCAGTTCCGCCTGCTCGACTTCCGCCAATTGCATCGGCAATGCGGCCGAGATGATCCAGTGGGGCAAGCAGGACATGATGTTCGCGGGCGGTGGCGAGGAACTCGACTGGACGCTCTCGGTGCTGTTCGACGCGATGGGCGCGATGTCGTCCAAGCGGAACGATGCGCCGGAAACGGCAAGCCGCGCCTATGACAAGGATCGCGACGGCTTCGTCATCACCGGCGGTGGCGGCATTCTCGTGCTCGAGGAACTCGAACACGCCAAAGCGCGCGGCGCAAAAATCTATGCCGAGATCGTCGGCTATGGCGCGACGGCGGACGGCGCGGACATGGTGGCGCCGACCGGCGAAGGCGCCGTGCGCTGCATGAAGATGGCGCTGGAAAACGTGAAGGCACCCGTCGACTACATCAATCCGCATGCGACCTCGACGCCGGTTGGCGACATTCCCGAGATCAAGGCGATCCATGAAGTCTTCGGCGCAAAGACGCCGCCGATCGCTCATGATGCAGTCGGGCTTCATCGCGGCGAGCGCGAATATCGACGAGATCGACCCCGCGGTCGCGGCGGCGAATATCGTGCGCCAGCGGATCGACAATGCGGACATCAATCTCGCGATCACGAACAGCTTCGGTTTCGGCGGCACGAACGCGACGCTGGCACTGCAACGATTTAACGGCTGAACCGGCCTGAGGGAGCGTAACCGGAAACCTTCCGGGGACGTGGCCGAGTAAAACGGGGAACGAACGACGCATGCATGGTTCCGATGGCGAAAAGGCGAGCGAGGAAGCGCTGGTTCTGACCGGTCCGCTGATGAAGGGCAAACGCGGCCTCATCATGGGCGTGGCGAACGATCACTCGATCGCCTGGGGCATTGCGCGCGCGCTCGCGGCGCATGGGGCGGAACTCGCCTTCACCTATCAGGGCGAAAGCTTCGGACGGCGCGTGAAGCCGCTCGCGGAGTCGGCGGGATCGAACCTGCTCTTGCCCTGCGACGTGATGGACGAGGCGAGCCTCGATTCCGTTTTCGCGACGCTTGAAAAGGAATGGGGCGGTATGGACTTCGTCGTCCATGCCATCGCGCATTCCGACAAGAACGAGCTCAAGGGCCGCTATGTCGACACGACGCGCGAGAACTTCCTGCGCACGATGGATATTTCCTGCTTCTCCTTCACGGATGTGGCACGGCGCGCGGCGAAGCTGATGACGCGGGGCGGCTCCATGGTGACGCTGACCTATGGCGGCTCGACGCGCGTCATGCCGAACTACAATGTGATGGGCGTTGCAAAGGCGGCGCTCGAAGCGAGCGTGCGCTACCTCGCGGTCGATCTCGGCCGGCACGGCATCCGCGTGAACGCGATCTCGGCGGGCCCGATGCGGACGCTGGCGGGATCGGCGGTGGGCGATGCGCGCTTCGTCTTCAAGTGGAACAAGACGCATGCGCCGATCAAGGAATCGATCGAACTCGATCATGTCGGCGGCGCGGGCCTCTATCTCCTTTCCGATCTTTCGGTGCGCGTTTCCGGCGAAGTGCATCACGTCGATGGCGGCTACAACATCATCGGCTTGCCACGCGCCGAAGAGCTGAAAGCGCAGATGGAGAATGGCGAGGGATAGATTTGCAACCTTTTTTAGTTGCAAATCTTCCGACGCCGCCCTAGATTGATCCCGAACGACGGGACGAGGCTTGCGTGACGCGGAAGGACAAGCTGATCGCACGCCTGAAGGGCCGGCCCAGAGACCTCACCTGGGACGAGTTGGTGCGGCTTCTTTCCGCCCTCGGATACGAAGAAGCCCGCAGCGGCAAGACGGGCGGATCGCGACGACGCTTCGTTCATGCGAGCGCGCCGATCGTCAGCCTGCACAAACCGCATCCGGGCAATATCGTAAAGATGTATGTCATCGACGACGTGATGCGTGTGCTGACGGAAGAGGGTCTGCTATGACCGACCTGCTCGAATACAAAGGCTATCACGGCTCGGTTCGCTACAGCGGCGAGGACGAGATTTTTCATGGACGCATCGAGTTCATTCGCGATCTCGTGACCTATGAAGGCCGGGATGCGAAGGGATTGAAGCGCGCGTTTGAGGAGGCGGTGGACGATTACATCGTGCTCGCCGCCAGGCAGGGCCGGGAACCGGACACGCCGCTCAAGGGCAGTTTTAATGTGCGGACCGGACCTGACCTGCATCGCAAGGCAATGATCCTGGCCCGGAAACGCGACACCAATCTCAATACGGTCGTGACGGAAGCGCTGAAGACCTATCTGGAAAAAGAAGAACGCCGCGACTGACCGCTCAGCGCCGCTTCATCTCCAGCACGTTGAAAGTCGATTCGAGTTCCGGCCAGGGGAAGACCGCGCGGGCGCGGCCATCGGCGAGAAGCGAAACGATGGCGGGCTCGTCCACAAGCTGCGGATCGGTGACGCCGCCCTCCGGCCCGGAATAGTCGCGGATGGGGCCGGAGTGCTCCTCGTTGGGCGTTGCGAGCAGCACCCAGCTTTTTTCCTCGCGCGGATAAAGATAGCCCGACATGCGCTGCGAGCCCGACAGTTTCTCGAAGAAGAGACGGCCTTCGCGCTCGCGCACCTCGCAGCGGAACCAGCCATAGACGACGAAGCCGGCGAAGGGCCCACCCGCCTTGACGGTGCGGCAATTCCATTTGCCCTTCAGCTTCTCCGCATCGGCGGCGACAAGCGTGCCCTCCATGACGGAGACGAGTTCGTTGTAGGCGCCGTTCTCCTCACCCGCGACACGCGACTCCATCATGCCCTTCGTCACCGCGTCCTCGTAGCGTTCCAGACGGTCGAGATCGTGGCTCGTTGCGCGCGCGCGCCAATCGGGCGCCTCCCCGGCAAGGAGCGGCGTGGCGACGATGAAGAGTGCGGCGGCAAGCGCAAGGCGCATGAAAGTCTCCAAAGAAAACGGGGCCGGATGGTTGATCCATCCGACCCCGGAACTCTAACGACTTTATGCCGAAAGATCAGTCGCGACGACGGCCGCGGCCGCCACCGCCGCCTTCGCGCTTCTCGCGGGGCTGCTCGGCGGGCTCGTTTTCGTAGACGATCTCCTCGCCGGTTTCCTGGTTCACATGCTTCATCGAGAGGCGGACCTTGCCGCGGTCGTCGAAGCCGAGAAGCTTCACCTTGACCTTGTCGCCCTCGTTGCAGATGTCGGAGACCTTTTCGACGCGGTTCGGCGCCATCTGCGAGATGTGCACGAGACCGTCGCGGGGACCGAAGAAGTTCACGAAGGCGCCG
>PHEF01000157.1 GCA_002842875.1 Alphaproteobacteria bacterium HGW-Alphaproteobacteria-3
AGCGGCTTGTTCGGCCGCAGCAACCGCGGCGCCCCCGGCTGCGGCTTCCGCCTCGGGCAGCGCCTCCAACCCCGCAAGATAGGCGTCGAGTTGCGCCTGGCGGCGCTGGTTCGCCTCATAAAGTGCTACGCGCGCATCGATCTGTTCTTGCGCCAGTTGCCGTTGCTCGTAATGCGTCAGCTGCGCCAGGCCATACTCCCGCTCGAGCCCGGCGCGGTATTGCGCGGCCGATACGCCAAGCCGGTCATAGCCCATCGCCGCCGCATTGAGCCCGGCCGAGATCACCGCCGCCTGATCCTGCAAGCTGGCGAGCGCCTCGGGGGCCTTGCCGAGTGCCTGCGTGAGACGCGTCGCGCGCGTCGTGGCGCCCGCAAGCTGGCCGCTCAAGCTGGCGGCGGCATTGGCGGCCACCACCAGCGGTGCCGCGGGATCGGACGTTTCGAGTTCCTTCAGCCGCGCCCGCGCTGCCGCCAATTCGGCCTGCAACCGCTCGGTGGCGGCAATTGCGTCCGCCAGCCCGGCCTCGGTCACCACCGCATCCATGCCGCCCATGGGCCCAGCCGCGGCCAAGCGAGGCCTCGGCGCTTTCGAGCTTTGCCGCGGCCTCGTTCACATAGGCTTGCGTCGCCGCGATCGCCTCGGCGCGGGCATTGGGGCCACCGACCTGTGCGTAGATCCCGAGTGCCTCGTTCATCCGGGCCTGCGCCTCGGACGACGCGTCTGCCGCCTCGCCCATCCGGCCGATCCGGTAGGCCAACTCGCCTGCGAGCACCACCGCAGCCCCCCAGCCGGTGCGAATGAGCGCCGCGCGGTTGAGCACCAGCGCCTGCGTCAGCCGCGCCACCGCGATCGCGCCCGCGATCACCGCCGGGGTCATGCGCAGCGTGAGGGCCACCGCCGCCGCCCCGGCATAGGCGGCGAAACGGTCGAGGTTGTCGAGCAGCGTATTGATGGCCCCACCCACCGGCCCGGTCACCGCCGCGAGCCGCGCCATCGCGTTGGCGAGGGCCTCGAGTGCCGGGGCCGCGGCCACCGCGAGCTGATTGGCCATGCCGCGCCCAACCAGCCCAAGCCGGGCGATTGCGTCATTGGTGCGCTCGATCTGGGCGGCGTCGGTTTGCGAGACGACGACACCGAAGGCCCGCACATCGGCACTCGCCTGGCGCAGCGTGGCGGTGTCAATGCGGGTGAACACCAGCGAGGCGCGGTCGCCGAAGAGGTCCGATGCCACCGCCGCGCGCTCCGCCTCGGGCACATAGGCAACAAGGGCATCCTGGATTGCGGCAATGCGCTCATCGAGCGGCAATGCTTGCAGATCCTTGGCCGCAAGGTGCAGCTTGGCCAATGCCGCCACTGCGGACCCGGTCCCTGTCGCGGCCTCGCTTAACCGCCGCGTCAGCATGCCTGCCGCCTGTTCGATCTCGCCGAGCGACACGCCCGCTAGCTCGCCCGCCCAGGTCAGCGTCTGGATGCTCGCGACAGTCGTATCCATCGACTGCGCGAGCTTGGCCTGCGCATCGACACCCTGCAGGCCAGAGCGGATCAGTGCCACGCCCGCCGCCGCGGCAGCTGAGGCTGCGGCCGCCGCAACCACCCCGGTGCGGCGCGCGAAGGCCGCCAGCCGCGCATTCGCCGCCTCCGCCTCGCGCGAGACCCGCCCGAACCCCTCGGCCCCGGCAGTGCCGATGCCGGTGAGCTCGGCGCGGACCTGTTTGCCGCCCTCGGCGGACAGGCGAACGCTGATCCGTTTCTCAGCCATCCTCGCCGCTCCCCAATCGTTCGTTCAGCTTGCGCACCATCACCGCCTCGATGCCGGGCAGGAACTCGGCCACGGCGCGGGGGTTCACGCCCAGCGCCTGCGCCACGGCCAGCACAGCGCCCATGTCCCAGCCGATCACTGCGCTGCCCGCGATGCGCAGCTGGCCGCCGATGCGGCCCACCAGGTCCCAGATCTGTTCGCCCTCAAAGCTCAACGGTCGGTTCAGCCGTGCCGGGCAGTCGGGGCAGACGCCGTCACAGGCGGCGCAGTAGCGATCGCCCCCACCGAAGTGCCAGTCGGCGAGGGCGCGAAGGCGTTTCCCTCGGCGTCCAGCATCAGACCCTTGCCCACATATTCGGTCTGGAAAGCGTCGAAGATGGGGAAGATGTCGAGGAGGGCATCGATGCATTCGGGGGTGACAGGAATGGGGTTGCCCTCGGCGTCACCTACCCCCTCCCAGTCGAGCAGCGCGCGCCGTGCAAGCGCGCGGGCAAAGACCATGCCGCGTTGGTCGTTGCTGGCATCCTCGGGCAGGTCCTGCACGGCGGGGTCGGCACGTGCCGCCATCATCAGCGCGGTGCTCATCGGTGCCAGGAGCAATCGCAGCCCGGGGGCGAGATCGAGCCATTCCGGTTCGCGGGAAAGGTTCAGTCGTAGCATCAATAGGCCTCCTTGGAATTGACAAGGGTGACGGTGCACATCCGCCCGAGCGTGGCGTCACGCGCCGCCTGCCAGTCGAACCGCGCCTGCACACCCTGCGGCCCGGCAATCTCGAGCCGGGGGCGTGGCAGATAGACGGCATGCGCGGTGAGTGTGAGGCTTTCGCCCGACGGCAGCGCATAGGCGAAGGAAATTTCGCAAGGATCGCCGTTCAGTGCCTGGTTCACCAGCGTCTGGTCGGCAAAGCGCACCTCGATCCGACCGGTGAGCGCCGCGATCGACGGGTCCGCGCCCTCGATCTTGCCATCGGCGCGGATCGTCTCGATCCGGTCGAGATTGTTGGCATAGGTGATCTCGGCCGAGATCACATTGCCCAGCGCTGTGCCATTGCGGCTGATCGCGCCGTTAAAGTGCCCGAACCGCTGCAGCGCGAGATCCGTTGGCGTGCCCGCGCTCGTGTCCGTGCCCACCGTTTCGCCCTGCGCCACCAGCTTTACGGTGGCGGTCAAAAGCCCCGAGCGCTGCACCTGCCACGACAGCTGATC
>PHEF01000051.1 GCA_002842875.1 Alphaproteobacteria bacterium HGW-Alphaproteobacteria-3
GCCGCCGCGCTGGAGGCTCATGATGATCTTCTGGCCGTCCGGCGAGAAGCGCGGCGCGAAGGTCATGCCCGGAAACTCGCCGACCACTTCCTGCTGTCCGGTCTCGATATCGAGCACATAGACGCGCGGGCGATTGTTGCGGTAGGCGAGATAGGTGATCTCCTGTGAGTTCGGGCTGAAGCGCGGCGTCAGCACGAGGTCGCTGCCATTCGTCAGCATGCGCGGATTGTGTCCATCCTGATCCATGATCGCGAGGCGCTTCACGCGCGCGTTCTTCGGACCCGTTTCGGACACATAGACGATGCGCGTATCGAAGTAACCTTCCTCGCCGGTCAGCCGCTTGTAGATCGCGTCGGAAATGAGATGCGCGACGCGGCGCCAGTTGTCCGGCGTCGTGAAAAACTGTAGCCCCGTCATCTGTTGTTCGCCGAGCACGTCCCAGAGGCGGAACTCGACGCGAAGCCTGCCGTCGGACTCAAGCCGCGTCTGCCCGGTCACGAGCGCCTGCGAATTGATGACGCGCCAGTCGCCGAAGCGCGGCTGCACATTGATGTCGGAAATCCTCTCGATGAAGGATGCCTTCGGCAGCGGACGGAAAAGGCCGGAGCGTTCGAGATTGTTGGCGATGACGGAGGAAATATCGGCGCCAACCTTCGCCTCCTGCCCTTCGCCGCCGACGAAGTCGGTGATCGCGATGGGCAGCGGATCGACGGTGCCGCGGTTGATATCGATTTCCACCGCATGCGCCGGCAGAAACGCGAGCAGGGCGACACAGAAAACGACCATCGCCCCCGCCGCTCGTCTCGACAGCGCCGCTATGGCATTGCTCTGCGCGTTGTACGTTTCCGACATCGTGGTCTCTCCTGCCTAAAGGCCTGACACCCGCTCAAGGTAAATCCGGATACCTTCTTTATGTGTCTATTGCGTGGCAAAATCCGTTAACTGAACAACCTGCGCGATCACATCATTCCTCCCAGATCGAAGTTGAATGTGTTGTCGCGCCAGCTCGTGTATTTGTCCGCCGGCAAAAAATCGTAGGGCGCGCAGCCCTGGACGGCCTGAATGGCACGTTCGGCGAGGAGCCGCGACAGGGAACCGCCACTGCTCCGCACGATCGTTGGACGCCCCGCCAGCGATCCGTCAGGGTTGAGCCCGAACCGGACGGTAGCTCGCAACTTCTCCGCATCCGCTGTGCCGGTCAAACCGCTGACGTTCCAGCATCGCTCCACGCGCTGCCGAAGCGCATCCGTCTCGCTCATGGACAACGCCGCCGCGGGATCGTCCGTCGCAGGCGCATCGAAATTCTCTGTCGACTCGAGCGGCGTCGACTTCGGTGCCTTGTCGGGCGTCTTGTCGAGCAGCGCGCGCAAGTTGGCTACATCCAGCGATTTCTTTTCGGGCTCCTTCTTCGGCGGAGTCGGCTTTTTGTCTTCCTTCTTCTCGACCGGCTTCGGCTTCTCTTCTTTCTTCTCCGGAACGACCTCTGCCTTTTCCTCCGGCGGAGGAGGCGTCGGCTTCGGTTCCGGCTTCGGCTCGTTCTTCGGCTTTTCCTGCTCTTCCGGTTTCGGCGGCTCGGGCTTCTCGACGGGCTTCGGTTTCTCGACCTTCTTCATGCTCTTCAGGTTCGTCACCTGATCGATCGTCACGAGCTCGACCGGCAGCGCGCGCGTCGGCAACGAGGGAAGTTCCTCGGGCGAGGGAAACGCCACAAGCGCAAGCGCCACGACCACAACATGCGCCGCAGCGGAAATGAGAACCGGGTTACGCATTCTCGCCGCTTATTTTGTCCCCGGCTTCTTTGCCGGCGACGTATCCGTCTCGGTCACGAGACCGACCTTGGAAAAGCCTGCGGCGCTGAGCCGGCCCATCACATCCATCACCGCGCCGTAATTGATCGAGTTGTCCGCGCGAACGAAGATGCGCTGCTCATAGCCGTTTTCAGCGATCGCCGTAAGCTGCGGCACAAGCGCGTCCGGCTCGGTCAGCGTTTCCTGAACGTAGATCTCGCCCTTGCCGTTGATCGTGATGGTCAGCGGCTCGGTATCGCCGGAAAGCGGTGCCGCCTGCGTCTTCGGCAGATCGACCGGCACGCCGACGGTGAGAAGCGGCGCGGCGACCATGAAGACGATGAGCAGCACCAGCATCACGTCGACGACCGGCGTCACGTTGATCTCCGCCATGGGCTGGCGCGTAAAACGCCCGCGGCCCGACCCCTTTTTCCCGACCGACATCGCCATGGTTCAGCCCCGCTCGTCGAGCTGGCGCGACAGGATCGCGGAGAACTCATCGGCGAAGCTCTCCATCCGCGCGCCGATGCGCGACGTCTGGTTCGAGAAGCGGTTATAGGCGACGACCGCCGGGATGGCGGCGACGAGGCCGAGCGCGGTCGCAAAGAGCGCTTCGGCGATGCCCGGCGCCACGACCGCAAGGTTCGTGTCGCGGCTGATCGCAATCGACTGGAACGAGTTCATGATACCCCAGACCGTGCCGAACAGTCCGACGAAAGGCGCGACCGAGCCGACGGTGGCAAGGAAGAGAAGGCGGCTCTCGAGCGCCATCATCTCGCGGCTGATCGTCACCTGCATGACCTTGTCGACGCGCTCCTTGAGCCCGACGAACGAACTCGTCACGACATCCTGCGAGCGCCGCCATTCGCGCATGGCCGCAATGAAGAGCGCGGAAAGCGGATGCTGCGGGCGGTGCCCCATCTCCTGGTAAAGATCGTCCAGCGAGCGGCCGGACCAGAAGATGCGCTCGAACTGGTCGGCGCGGCGCTCGACGCGCGCAAAGCGCCACCATTTGTCGAAGATGATTGCCCAGGACCAGACGGAGGCGAAGAAAAGCCCCATCATCACGAGCTTGACAACAATGTCGGCACGCATGAACAGGCCCCAGATGGAAAAATCCAACGGGACCGCATCCACGGCCGCAGTATCGGTAATCACCTGAGTAGTGGTGACGGGATCCATTCGGTGCCTCTCCGTGCTCTCGAGCTCAATGCAGGGAACGGCACATAACAGACGCAGCTTGCGCAGTCGGGCTGTGCCCGTTGCGCCCCACTTGTGTATGTGTGCCCCCGAATTGCGGCTGAAGTTAGTCTTTCAATTATGTCATTACCGTGGCGTTTGTCGGGATTCGAGTCATGTCCTCAAGAGGTTAGAGGACGAATGTTGCGGGCCGGTCACAGAACGGCCCCGGGGCTGTCCGGGGTCGCGGGACCGGTAACGTAAGGCGCCAGCGCTTCTCTCACCGCCGCCGGCAGACGGCGCGGACGGCCCTGACCGTCGATGACCGCCGCGAAGACCTTCGCCCGCCAGAGTTCATCCGTGGGCTTCCCCTCGCGATCGAGGCGCTGGATCGACAGTTCGGCTTCGATCCGGGCGCCGCTCGCCCGCACATAGACGGTGTGGACTTCAAGCCGGTCGTCGATCCGGGCAGGCTGAATGAAATCCATTTCCATCCGGTGAATGGCGAAAGCCACCGGATCGTCCGTGCCGAAGAGATCGGTATGATGAACGCCGGCAAGGCGCAGGAAATCGGAGCGGCCCCGCTCGGCAAAGCGCAGGTAATTCGCGTGATAGACGATGCCGGAAAAATCCGTGTCCTCGTAATAGACCCGGACGGGCAGCTTGTGCGTCCGGCCCTCGATCCGGCCGGAGAGGTCTGGCCACTCGCTCATGCCTCGTCTTCTTCCTCTCCGCTGAAAAGCGTGGTCTGCCCTGCCGCCACCGAGGCAGGCAGCGACACACCGATATGGGCAAAGGCCGCGGCGGTGAGAACGCGGCCCCGCGGCGTCCGGTTCACCAGCCCCTGCTGGATCAGATAGGGTTCGATGATCTCCTCGATCGCATCGCGCGGTTCGGAAAGCGACGCGGCGATGGTCTCGACACCGACCGGCCCACCGGAAAAGCTGACCGCGATGCAGCGGAGATAACGGTGGTCGAGCGCGTCGAGCCCGAGCTCGTCAACTTCAAGCCGCTGCAGCGCCTTGTCCGCCGCCTTCGCATCGATGGAGCCCACGCCTTCCACGGCGGCAAAATCCCGCACACGGCGAAGCAGCCGGCCGGCCACACGTGGCGTGCCACGGGCACGCCGCGCGATCTCGCGCGCACCGTCCGCCGTCATCGAAATGCCGAGCACGCCGGCACCGCGCCGCACGATGCTTTCGAGTTCGCCAATTTCGTAGAAATTGAGCCGCACTGGAATGCCGAACCGGTCGCGAAGCGGTGTTGTGAGAAGGCCGGTGCGCGTTGTCGCGCCCACAAGCGTGAAAGGCGCAAGCTCAATCCGCACGGAACGCGCGCCCGGCCCTTCGCCGATGATGAGGTCGAGCTGGAAATCCTCCATCGCCGGGTAGAGGATCTCCTCCACCGCAGGCGACAGGCGATGGATTTCGTCGATGAAAAGCACGTCGCGCGGTTCGAGATTGGTGAGCAGCGCGGCAAGGTCGCCCGCTTTGGTAATCACCGGCCCCGAGGTCGAACGGAAATTCACGCCGAGCTCGCGCGCAACGATCTGAGCGAGCGTCGTTTTGCCAAGGCCGGGCGGGCCCGCGAAGAGCACATGGTCGAGCGCCTCGCCGCGTTGGCGCGCCGCCTCGATGAAGACCGCAAGATTTTCGCGCGCCCGCGCCTGGCCGGTAAAATCGGCAAGAAGCTGCGGCCGAAGCGTGCGCTCCAACTCGTCTTCCTCGCGTTTTGCGGCGCCGATCAGCCTGTCTGTCATCGCGCAAGCTCCTTGAGGCCTTGCCGGATGAGCTGCTCGGCGGTTGCTGCCTCATCGAGCACCCTCGCCGCCGACGCAACCGCACCCGCGGCTTGCACCTGCGGATAACCGAGATTGACGAGCGCGGAGACCGCATCGCGCATCGGCGCGGACGCCGCCGGCACGCCCACACCGTTGATCGGCCCGTCAAGCATGGCGGCAAGCGATGCGCCTTCCGGCGCCTTGTCCTTCAGCTCGGCGGCGATGCGAGCGGCCACCTTGGCACCGACACCGGGCGCGGCGGAAATCGCTTTCCTGTCGTCGAGCGCAATGGCGCGGGCAAGGTCGGCGGGCGCGAGTGTGCCGAGCACACCAAGCGCCACGCGCGTACCGACGCCCTGCACACCCAGCAACAGACGGAACCAGTCGCGCTCGTTGTCGCTCTCGAAGCCGATGAGACGGATCGCCTCGTCGCTGACTTTCGTTTCGATGGAGAGCGTAACGGCGCCGCCATATGCGGGAAGGTTCTGCAGGGTACGGCGCGAACACGTAACGTGATAGCCGACGCCGCCGACATCGATGACGACCCAGTCCTCACCCGAGGAATCGACGATGCCTTTGAGTTTTCCGATCATCGAGCCGCTCCGGCGCGTGCGACCGCCGCCGCAAGCCTTTCATTCGCCGCGCCCGAATGCGCATGAGCGATGGCGATGGCGAGCGCATCGGCCGCATGTTCGGTGGCGGCTTTCGAGCCCGGCAACAGCATTTCGACCATGAGCCTTATCTGCGCCTTGTCGGCATGCCCCGCCCCCACGACGGACTTCTTCACATGATTGGGAGCATACTCGGCGACCGAAAGACCGGCCCGCGCGGCAACGAGGAGTGCAATGGCGCGCGCCTGTCCGAGCTTCAGCGCCGCCGAAGCATCGCGGGCGACGAAGGCCTGTTCGACGGCGGCGGCATCGGGCACATGCTCCCCCACGACGCGGACGAGCCCGGCCTCGATCTCGACCAGACGCTCGGCAATGCTCAGCCGGGCATTGGAAACAATCGTGCCGTTCGCGATATGGATGAGCTTCGAGCCCTGGATGCCGATCACGCCCCATCCCGTTGCGGTGAGGCCGGGATCGATGCCGAGATATCTGAACGATGCCGGCATGAGCGGGAGGTCCTTGTGTCCGGCCCCGCCTTGAAAAAGGCCGGAACCGTCCGGTTTATGCCCGCGCCGCCGGGAGAGCGATATCCGCGCCAGCCCGTCAGGCGGACATCTTCTCCAGGACCGAATCGGACATTTCGAAGTTCGCATAAACCTGCTGCACATCGTCATTGTCGTCCAGCGCTTCGAGCATCAGACGATTCGCATCGCGCGCGGCTCGCCGAATTTCGCCTCGAGGGCGACAGCCACCTCGTGCAGCGCATCCGGCGCGCAATAGAGCTCATGCGCCTCCTCGCCCGACTGGCAATCGTCGGCGCCCGCGTCGATCGCCGCTTCCAGCATGTCGTCGGCGCTTGCCGCATCGGCGGGATATTCGATCAGGCCGAGGCGGTCGAACATGAAGGAAACCGAGCCCGTCTCGCCGAGATTGCCGCCATTCTTGGAAAAGACGGAGCGGACTTCGCCAGCCGTCCGGTTGCGATTGTCGGTCAGTGTCTCGACGATCACGCCGATACCGCCGGGTCCGAAGCCCTCGTAACGCACTTCCTCGTAGTTCTCGCCGCCTTGATCGGTGCTCTTCTTGATCGCGCGTTCGATATTGTCTTTCGGCATGTTTTCCACGCGCGCCGCCTGGATAGCGGCCCGCAGGCGCGGATTATATTCGGGATCGGCCAAGCCCATTTTGGCCGCCACGGTGATTTCCTTGGCGAGCTTGGCAAACAGCTTGGCGCGCTTCTTATCCTGCGCGCCCTTGCGGTACATGATGTTCTTGAACTGTGAGTGGCCGGCCATTCCGCCTCCGAAAGCCTTCGAATAGGTGCTGAAATTCGCGCCTTTATAGAAGGCGCTCCAGGCAAAATCCATAGCGCTGGCACACAACCAAATACACGTATAACGTGTTTTTAACTTTTTTATGCTCGTTTAACGTGCATTTAACATTTGCCGGCCAGACTTCTCCTGTCGCCGGACGGGAAGGTTTGCCCAGCTTTCTCTAGAAGACGGCGGCACATGCAGAAGACCGGCGCGTGGCCCCCGCCCAGCCTGCGCCGAAAACGCCAACGCAATCCACGCGAAGGCACACCGCCCCGCCTTCCTGTCCGCCTCACCCACCTCGGCCGGCAAGGAAGACGGGGCGGTTCTGCTTCCCGCTCTATTTGTGAACTTCGGTCGGCCAGGCATAAGCATGCGAAAGCGTGCCGCCCGTCATCACGTCCTCGATATAGCGCGCGACGAGCCGCTCGCTGAAAAAGGCGTGATACCGCTCATGGCCGTTGCGCGCGATCCGCTGACGCTCGCCGTCGTTCTTCAGAAAGTGGCGAAGCTTGTCCGCGAGTTCGTCGAGATCGCGGTAGAAGGCGAATTCCTCATCCGAGAAAATCTCGTCATAGCCGGTCGACCGCGCAACGAAGACGAGCAATCCGTTACCCGCATATTGCGCGAAGCGGTCTGACGAATAGAGCGGATAGCCCTCTTCCCGATTGAGATTGAGTCCCATCCGGGCAGAGCCGATGGCATCGTAATAAGCCATGCCTTGCACGGCCGGGCGCTCATCGAGCCCGTGAAACATGCATCGCGCCTCCGGCACGCGCGCCTCGATCTCGCGCAGGAACCGGCCGCGCGGCGTAGACGATTTTTCCGCCCCGACGGCACAAAGAAAATCGAAAGGCTGATCGCCACCCGCAAAACATTGCAGCGTATCGATCGAGGCGTCGGCCGGGTTCGGGATGAAGGCAAGCGAATGTGCCGGCGTCACGAACGCGTCGAGGCGATCGCCGGCCGTCGTGATGAAAGTGGTGTCGGCCACTTCCGCGAAGCGGCGAATACGTGCGTCGTTCTCGGTCAGGAACAATGCGTCGATATTGACCACGCAAACACGAAGCGATGGCAGCGTCGAGCGCAGGTCGCGCACCGCGTCGTTGGCGATCTTGTCCGCGTGAAAAAGAACGAGAAGCTCCGGACGAAAGTTCGAACAGAGCTCGACGAGCCGCTCGTTCGCAAATGCATCGCCGCCGCGCCCTATGCCCCATTTATGCGCTTCGCGCGCGACATCGCGGTCGCTGAATGTCATCACCTGATGACCATTTCGGATAAAGCCGTTGGCCAGCTTGCGGACCGTTGCGTAGAAATTCGCGCCGGCGCGCTTTTCGTTGAAATTGCCGACAAGCACGATCCGCATGGCGTCAGACCTCCGGCAGAACCTGGGCGAGACGGCCGCCGATCCGCACCGGCTCGACGCGACGCGCAAGCCCGGAACTCTCCGTCTCGACGAATACGCCGCAAAGCGTCGCCGGACCGAGCGCGGGCTGGAAGCGTCCACTCGGGATGCGTGTCAGAAAGCGGTTCAGCGGCTCGTCCTTCTCCATGCCGATGACGGAATTGTAGTCGCCGCACATGCCTGCATCTGTCTGATAGGCCGTGCCGCCTTGCAGTATCTGCGCATCGGCCGTCGGCACATGGCTATGCGTCCCCACGACAAGGGATGCGCGCCCGTCGCAGTAGTGTGCCATTGCCATCTTTTCAGATGTCGCCTCGGCGTGCATGTCGACGATGATTGCGTCGGCCCCCTCGCCGAGCGGACAGGCGGAAATCTGCCTGTCGATTGCCTCGAAAGGGCAGTCCAGCGCCTCCATGAAAACGCGGCCGAGCGCATTCACGACAAGAACCCGCGCGCCCGAAGTGCTTTCCACAAGCGCCGCCCCCCGGCCCGGCGTCCCCGGCGGATAATTCGCCGGTCGCACGAGACGCGGCTCGCGCTCGATATGCACCAGCGCCTCGCGCTGATCCCATGAGTGATTGCCGAGCGTGATGACATCGGCACCCGCGTCAAAAATCTCGTCGCAGATTGCCCCGGTAATGCCGAAGCCTCCGGCTGCGTTTTCGCCGTTCACCACCACAAAATCGAGACCGAGTTCACGGCGCAGGCCCGGCAGCTCCGCGATCAGCGCATCGCGCCCGCTCCGGCCCACAATATCGCCCATGAACAACAGTCTCATATTCATCCTCCGGCGGCGGGGCCGAATGCCCTTGCGCCTTTTTCCGTCACGATCCAGTCGAGCCGGGCATCGAACTCCTCTTCCGGCAGGTCTTGAGCTTCCTGCGCCGAAAAGGCAACCCCGACAGCAACGACACCGCGCCGCTCCTGCCGCAGCTTTTCGAGTGTCCGGTCGTAATATCCGCCGCCATAACCCAGCCGCCGTCCCTGCGCGTCGAAGGCAAGAAGTGGCACCAGCACGATGTCGGGCCGGCCTTCCGGCGCATCCGGCTTCGGTTCACGCGTACCGTGATCGCCGGGAACCAGTTCGTCACCCGGCTGCCAGCCTTTGAAGACGAGCGGCATGCTCCGCGTCGCGACACGCGGCAACAAGCACGAATGCCCGCGCCCCGAAAGCCGGAGAAGAAGTTCGGCGGGATCCGCCTCGCTGCCGATTGCCGCATATCCGGCAATGCAGCTCCCCTCCGCCAGGGGCACCGAAGCAAGGAAATTGGATGCGATGAGCGCCGGCGCGCTCGCCCTCAACGCCGCATGGGCGCTGTCTCGCCGTCGACGCGCGGCCTCCCGCGCACTCCGCTTCGCCTCGGCGCTCATGCGAACCCGGCCGGAAAAGGTGGGACCACCGCAGCCGTCGGAATGCTGTTCCTCGGAGACCTACTAACGTAGGTGGGGGCCGTTTGAAGAAGGCCACGGCCTTCCTCAGGGACAGCTCCCTTGAGGAGCGTAAGGCCCCGAGAGTAATGATTCCTGACGAGAGGGGCAGTACCCAACCCCATTCTATCTGGGGCGCAGCGGTCCCCGGTCAAGCTAAATAAAGAGGAGAGGCGGGCGCAGAATGTCACGCCGCCTCGATCCGCCTGGCCAGATCCGCGATGCGGCGCGTGGCATCGTCCAGCACATCGGCAAGCGAATCCTCGGCTTCGCGCGTCCGCTCGAGCGCCGAAGCGCGCGATCCGCTGAGGTTTTCGATTTCCTGCTCCAGCATCTTCGTCTTCTGGTAGGCCTCGGAAAGCTCGTCGGCAACGAGAAGGCCCGCCATGAGGAGAAGCCGGGCATCGCCGACCTGTCCGACTTCCTGGGCAAGGTCGGTCACATGCTTGTTGATGTAGGACGCGAGTTCGCGGACATGCTCCTCCTCGCCATCGCCACAGGCGACCGTGTAGGAGCGATCGTTGATCGAGACCTTGACCTGTCCCATGAAATTTCCTTTCCGGCCGTGCTTTTCAGCCTTCGGCGAGAACTTCCCTGATGCCTTCGATCGCGTCGGCAAGCGTTTCGGACGCACGCTCGTTAAGTTCGTTCAACCGCCGCGCCTCGGCCTTGATCTGGTCGAGTTCCTCGGCAAGCTCCGAGCGGTCCTCCTTCAGCGTATCCACCTCTGCCTGCAGCCGCTGGGCCGTCTGGGCCCGTTGCACCTGCCGGTTAATGGTCGCTTCCAGCTTGTCCAGCGCGCCTGAAAAGCGCTCCACAGCCGAATCGAGTTTGCTCATGTCGTTCCCGGGCTGACCGTTCCGGCCGAAGCGGCTGGAACATCCGCTGCCAAGATAGGCAGGCCTGTGAAATGAGGTCAACGCCGCCCGTAACCGGGCCTCGCAAAACGGCAACCCGCCATGCGCCGAATCGCCGCTCAATCCCGCCATTCCGGCATTGACTCCCGGGGGGTCCGTGGTCATTGTGGCGCCGCTCTCGGGAGGGCCCCGGTAAAGAGCCCCCGATACGAGCCCCCGATACGAGCAATGGGCGGGTCTCCCAAGGCACGGAGAATCCGCAATCTCCCGCCTGCCCGGCGCACGTCCGGGCAACAGAGTGACACATGACGCCAACTGAAAAATCCGCCATCGCCGAAAAGGCGAAATCCTCCACCGGAGCCGAAAAGTCTTCCGGCGCCTCTCACGATGCGATGGCCAACGCGATCCGCGCCCTGGCGATGGACGCCGTGCAGCAGGCGAATTCCGGTCACCCTGGCATGCCGATGGGCACGGCGGACATCGCCACCGTGCTCTTTACCCGCTTTCTGAAGATCGACCCCCGGAAGCCTGCCTGGCCGGACCGCGACCGCTTCGTGCTGTCGGCCGGCCATGGCTCGATGCTGCTCTATGCCGTGAACTACCTGCTCGGCTACGAGGACATGACGATCGAGCAGATCAGGAACTTCCGCCAGCTTGGCTCGATCACCGCCGGACACCCCGAATATGGCCACGCCGAAGGCGTCGAAACGACCACGGGGCCGCTCGGTCAGGGCATCTCGACGGCGGTTGGCATGGCGCTCGCCGAACGTCTTCAGGCGGCCCGCTTCGGCAAGGAGATCGTCGATCACCATACATATGTGATCGCCTCCGACGGCGACCTCATGGAGGGCATCAGCCACGAGGCGATCAGCCTCGCCGGGCACCTGAAACTCTCCAGGCTCATCGTCCTCTACGACGACAACGAAATCACCATCGACGGCGCTCTGGCGCTCTCGGAATCGGGCGACGCGCTGAAGCGTTTCGAGGCGGCGGGCTGGAATGCGAGCCGCATCGACGGCCACAACCCGGACGAAATCGCCGCCGCCATCGAAAAGGCGCAGAAGTCCGACAAACCGACCCTCATCGCCTGCCGTACCGTGATCGGCTATGGCTCGCCGAACAAGCAGGGTAAATCGTCCTCCCACGGCTCGCCGCTCGGTGCGGAGGAAATCTCCCTCGCCCGCGAGACGCTGCACTGGAAGGCAGAGCCCTTCACGGTGCCGAGCGAGACGCTGGACGCCTGGCGCATCGCCGGCCTGCGCAACGTCAAGGCACGCAAGGCCTGGGAAGAGAAACTCGCTGCCCTGCCCGTTGAGACCCGTACGGAATTCGAGCGCCGCATTGCCGGCGACCTTCCCGCCGGTCTTGGCAAGGCGATCGAAGCCTTCAAGGAAAAACTCGTCGCCGACAAGCCGAAATGGGCGACCCGCAAATCCTCCGAAGAAGCGCTCAACGTCATCAACGCCGTGCTGCCCGAAACCATTGGCGGCTCGGCGGACCTGACCGGCTCCAACAATACGCGCTCCCGCGAGCAGAAGGCTGTAACGGCAGAGGACTTCTCCGGCTCGTTCATCCATTACGGCATCCGCGAACACGGCATGGCCGCCGCGATGAACGGCATGGCGCTGCACAAGGGGCTTATCCCCTATTCCGGCACCTTCCTCGTATTCACGGATTACTGCCGCCCGGCCATCCGTCTCTCTGCGCTGATGGGACAGCGCGTCATCTATGTCATGACGCACGACTCGATTGGCCTCGGCGAAGACGGGCCGACGCACCAGCCCGTCGAACATCTGGCGAGCCTCAGGGCCATGCCGAACGTCCATGTGTTCCGCCCGGCGGACGCCGTCGAGACGCTCGAATGCTGGCAGCTCGCGCTCGAAGCGAAGAACACGCCGTCGGTCCTTGCCCTGTCGCGCCAGAACCTGCCCGCCGTCCGCACCGAGAACGCGAACAAGAACCTCTGCGCCCGCGGCGCCTATGAGCTTGTCCCCGCTTCCGCCAAGGCGCAGGTGTCGCTGCTCGCGACCGGCTCCGAAGTCGAGATCGCGGTGGCGGCACAACAGATGCTCGAACGCGACGGCATCCCCGCGCGCGTCGTGTCCATGCCCTGCCTCGACCTCTTCGACCGGCAGTCAAAGGATTTCCAGGCTGAGATGCTTGGCGAAGGCACGGTGAAGATCGCGATCGAAGCCGGTGTCCGCTTCGGTTGGGACCGTTATATCGGCGCGGATGGCGAGTTTATCGGCATGACCGGCTTCGGTGCATCCGGACCCGCGCCGGAACTTTACAAGCACTTCAACATTACCCCCGAGGCGGCAGTGGCCGCAGCAAAGGCGCGCCTCGAGGAAAAGGCCTAACTTACGCTCAGGAGAACAGCTGAAATACGACAGCGTTCACGGCCGCTTCCCCGGCAAGATAAAGACGACGAAGTCCTCAATGGACCTCGGCCGCGGGCCCATCAAGGTGCTCGCCGAGCGTGATCCCGCGAAGCTTCCCTGGAGCGACCTCGGCGTCGACATCGCGCTCGAATGCACCGGCCTCTTCACCGCGCGCGAAAAGGCCGCCGCGCACCTGACTGCGGGCGCGAAAAAAGTCCTGATTTCCGCTCCGGGCGAAGATTCGGACCTCACCGTCGTTTACGGCGTGAACCACAGTGCTTTGAAGAAGAGCCACAAGATCGTCTCGAACGCGTCCTGCACGACGAACTGCCTCGCACCGGTCGCGCAGGTCCTGCACAAGGCTTGCGGCATCGAACAGGGCTACATGACGACGATCCACGCCTATACGGGCGACCAGAACACCGTCGACACGCTGCACAAGGACCCTCGCCGCGCGCGTGCTGCGGGCGTTTCCATGATCCCGACCTCGACCGGCGCGGCAAAGGCCGTCGGCCTCGTGCTGCCGGAACTGAAGGGCAAGCTCGACGGCACCTCGATCCGCGTTCCCACCCCGAACGTCTCGGTCATCGACCTTGTCTTCACCGCGAAGAAGAAGACGACGGCCGAGGAAGTGAACGCCGCGATCATTGCCGCCTCGAAGGGCCCGCTCAAGGGCATCCTCGCGACGACCGACGAGCCCAATGTTTCGATCGACTTCAACCACAACCCCGCCTCGTCCACCTTCGACCTCACGCAGACGCAGGTGATCGAGGGCAAGCTCGTGCGCGTGCTTTCCTGGTACGACAATGAGTGGGGCTTCTCCAACCGCATGGGCGACACTGCAGTCGCCATGGGCAAGCTGCTCTGAGCCGGAGCCGCGAACATCAATGGCCGATCACAAGACGCTTGACGATCTCGCTGCCGCTGTCGGCCTGAAGGACCTCAGGGTTCTCGTTCGGGCCGATCTCAACGTGCCCATGCAGGATGGCAAGGTGTCGGACGCGACGCGCATCGAGCGCGTCGCTCCCACCCTGAAGGAACTCGCGGACAAGGGCGCGCGGGTCATCGTGCTGTCCCATTTCGGCCGCCCGAAAGGCAAGCCGGAAGAGAAATATTCCCTGAAGCCCGTGGCCGCCGTGCTCGGCGCCTATACGGGAACCGAAGTCGGTTTCGCCGGGGACTGTATCGGTGAGAAGGCGGCGAAGGCCTGCGACGCCATGGCCCCCGGCACCATCCTCGTTCTTGAGAACACGCGCTTCCATGAGGGCGAGGAAAACAACGACCCGGAATTCGCAAAGGCCTTGGCCGAAAACGGCAACGTCTATGTGAACGACGCCTTTTCCTGCGCCCATCGCGCGCACGCCTCGACCGAAGGTATCACCTATTTCCTGCCGTCCTATGCGGGCCGGGCCATGGAAGCCGAGCTCGACGCGCTCGATGCGGCGCTGGGCAATCCGAAACGCCCTGTCGTCGCCATCGTCGGCGGTGCCAAGGTTTCCACCAAGATCGCGCTTCTCGGCAATCTCGTGAAGAAGGTCGATGCGCTGGTCATCGGCGGCGGCATGGCGAACACCTTCCTCGCAGCCCAGGGCAAGAAAGTCGGCAAGTCGCTCTGCGAACCGGACCTCTTCGACACCGCCCGCCAAATCCTTGCGAATGCACGCGGCGCAAAATGCGACATCGTGCTGCCGACGGACGTCGTGGTGGCCAGGGAGTTCAAGGCTGGCGCGGCAACCCGCATTACCACGGTGGACGACGTGCCCGACGATGAAATGATCCTCGATGTAGGCCCCGACACGCTCGCCCATCTCGCCGCGCGCTTCGAAACCGCGAGCACGGTGGTCTGGAACGGCCCTCTCGGCGCTTTCGAGGTGCCGCCTTTCGACAAGGGGACGAACGAGGCCGCGCGCCTCGTCGCCATGCGCAGCAAACAGGGCGAGCTTGTCTCGGTGGCCGGCGGCGGCGATACAGTGGCCGCCTTGAACGAGGCTGGCGCCGCCGAAGACTTTACCTATGTTTCCGCCGCGGGCGGAGCCTTCCTCGAGTGGATGGAAGGTGTTGAACTGCCGGGTGTCGCGGCGCTAAACCGCAAATAGGCCAAGAACACCCGGTTCATCGTTTGGTATCCAGAGGACAGGACAATGACTGAGACGCTTGAATCGATTGCACAAGCCATGGTGGCGCCGGGCAAGGGCATTCTGGCAGCCGACGAAAGCTCCGGCACGATCAAGAAGCGCTTCGACGCGATCAATGTCGCGTCCACGGAGGAGAGCCGCCGCGACTACCGCGAACTTCTGTTCCGCACCGACGAGGCCATGAAGAACCACATTTCCGGCGTGATCCTCTATGACGAGACGATCCGCCAGAAGGCGAAGGATGGCACGCCCCTCGTCGACATCATCAAGAAGGCGGGCTCCATTCCGGGCATCAAGGTCGATGCCGGTGCGAAGCCCATGGCAGGCTTTCCGGGCGAGACGGTGACGGAAGGCCTCGACGGACTTCGTGAACGCCTCGCCGAGTATTACGACCTCGGCGCCCGCTTCGCGAAGTGGCGCGCGGTGATCGACATTGCGGATGGCATTCCGACCACTGCGTGCATCGAGGCGAATGCGGAAGCGCTTGCCCGCTATGCCGTTCTTTGTCAGGAAGCGAAGATCGTCCCGATCGTCGAGCCCGAAGTGCTGATGGACGGCGCGCACACGGCCGAGCGCTGCTTCGAGGTGACGGAAGCAACGCTCCGCGCCGTCTTCAATCGTCTGGCGCTCCATAACGTGAACCTCGAGGGCACGATCCTGAAGCCGAACATGATTGTCTCGGGCAAGAAGTGCCCGACACAGGCCGGCGTCGAGGAAGTGGCGGAAAGGACCATCGCGTGCTTCAAGCGCACCGTTCCCGCCGCCATTCCGGGCATCGTCTTCCTGTCGGGCGGTCAGTCGGACGAAGATGCGACGGCGCACCTGAACGCAATGAATGCGATCGGCGGCTTCCCCTGGAAGATGTCCTTCTCTTATGGGCGCGCATTGCAGGCAGCGCCCCAGAAGGCATGGAGCGGCAAGGCCGAGAATGTGCCCGCCGCCCAGAAGGCGTTCCTGCACCGCGCGAAGATGAACGGCCTCGCCGCGCTCGGTAAATGGGAGAGCAAGCTCGAAAAAACGGCCTGATATCCACGCAGGCAGCCTTGTGAACGCCCCGCTTCCGCAAGCGGGGCGTTTTGTCTTTACTCCCTCACAGCGCTAGAACATCCCCATGACCGACGAAGAAACACGCGAGCCCTGCCGCCTTTATCTCATCACGCCGCCGCGTTTCAAGCCACACGCCTTCGCCGATACGCTGAAGTCGGCGCTCGAAGCGGGCGACGTCGCCTGCCTGCAGCTTCGCCTGAAGGGCGAGAACGAGGCGCCGCCGGAAGCGGACGCCATCCGCCGGGCGACCGAAATCCTGATGCCGCTCGCACAGGCCCGCGATGTGGCCTTTCTCATCAACGACCGGCCCGACCTCGCGGCGGAACTTGGCGCCGACGGCACACATATCGGCCAGACGGACATGACCTATGCGGAAGCCCGAAAGCTCGTCGGGCCCGACAGGATCGTCGGCATCACCTGCCACAACTCGCGTCACCTCGCCATGGAAGCGGGGGAAGCAGGCGCCGATTACGTCGCCTTCGGCGCCTTTTATAAAACCGACACAAAAAATCCTATAAGTGTGGCCGACCCGGAGATCCTCACATGGTGGTCGGAGATGTTTACAGTGCCTTGCGTCGCGATCGGGGGGATAACTGCGGAGAACGCAGCACCGCTCGTTCGCGCAGGTGCCGACTTCCTGGCGGTGTCCTCCGGTGTCTGGGCGCACGAAGCCGGCCCCGCAGCGGCAGTCCGGGCCCTGAACAGGATATTGATCGAGGAAGGCAGGGCCCAATGAGGCATCTTCTGGCAGCGCTGACGGTGGCAATCGCCATGTCTTTCTCCGCCGCATGGCCCGCGGCAGCGCAAGGCGACGCCGCCGATCCGATGGCCTCCGCTCTCGAAGCTTACCGGGCGGGCCGTTATGAGCAGGCGCTTCTCGTTGCGGCGCCGCTTGCCGAAAAAGGCAATGTGCAGGCGCAGCTCATGCTCGGCTCGATCTACAACAACGGCGAAGGTGTCGCCTCCAACCCGGAAATGGCGTCACGATGGTTCGCCAAGGCGGCGGCCCAGGGCGACGCGAGCGCACAATATGCGCTCGGCATGCTCATGGAATATGGAGGCGTCGAAGGCGCCGATCCGGCGGTCGCCCGCAAGTCTTTCCGCGATGCGGCGGAGCAGGGTCACATTGCCGCACAGACGGAACTCGGCCTTATGTACACGGCCGGCCGCGGCGGCGCGCAGGATCTGAACGAAGCCGCAAACTGGTTCGAGCGAGCCGCCGCCAAGGGAAACGCCGACGCGCAGTACTATCTCGGCACGCTCTACGCCGCCGGCAAGGGCAAGCCCCGCGATCTCGGCGAAGCGGCACGCCATTTCCGGCTCGCAGCCGATCAGGGCCAGCCACAGGCCGCCTACCAGCTCGGGTTGATGCTGCAGGACGGCGTCGGCATGGAAAAGGACCTCCCCCAGGCCACCAAGCGCTTCCAGCAAGCGGCGCAGAAAGGCGTGTCCGGGGCGCAAACATCGCTCGGCTTTGCCTATCTGGGTGGCGACGGCGTCGAGAAGAACGAGACGCTTGCCGCCAAATGGTTCGTCGAGGCCGCCATGCGGGGGGATGCACTGGCCCAGGATCGCCTCGCCCGCCTCTATTTCCTTGGCCAGGGCGTCACCCGCGATATCGCCGCCGCGCTTTTGTGGCTGACCCTTGCCGAACGGAACGGCATGACCGACGACACGCTCCGAAGCGCCATGGAACCGGAAATCACCCCTGAAATCCGAGCTCAGGTCGAGGCGGAGATCGAAAAGCTCGAAAAAGCGAACGCCGCCGCGAACTGACCGGCCGGGCGATCTCTTGCCGGGACACCGAAAGGCACTGTGCATGGGCGGCGCGGGATGTTATCAGAGCGCCGGTTGCAGGCTCCCCTGAGGAACCGGCACCTCATATCCTTTTCAAGAATTCGAGCGCCCCATGAAGATCAACGGCAACGAAATCCGTCCCGGCAACGTCATCGAGCACGAGGGCGGCCTCTGGGCAGCGGTCAAGGTCCAGCACGTGAAGCCCGGCAAGGGCGGCGCCTTCGCGCAGGTCGAACTGAAGAACCTCGTCGATGGACGCAAGCTCAACGAACGCTTCCGTTCGGCCGAAACGGTGGAGCGCGTTCGCCTCGAGCAGAAGGACTACCAGTATCTCTACGAGAATGACGGGATGCTGACCTTCATGGACAACGAAACCTACGAACAGATCGAACTCGCGAAGGACTGGGTCGGCGACCGCGCCGCCTTCCTGCAGGACGGCATGAAGGTGACCGTGGAAAGCCACGAAGGCACCGCACTCGGCATTTCGCTTCCCGATCAGGTGGTTCTCGAAATCACCGAAACCGAGCCCACCGTAAAGGGCCAGACGGCGGCAAGCTCCTACAAGCCGGCGCTGCTCGAAAATGGCGTCCGCGTGATGGTGCCGCCCTTCATCACCACCGGGGAAAAGATCGTCGTCGACACGAACGAAGTCACCTATCTCCGCCGCGCCGATTGAACGGTTCCGATATGTCCCGCCATACCCCCTCGATGAGCGTAATGGTTGCTGCCGCCCGCAAGGCGGCGCGCGGCCTGCAGCGCGACTTCGGCGAAGTCGAAAACCTGCAGGTCTCGCTCAAGGGGCCGGCGAACTTCGTCACCGCGGCAGACCGGAAGGCCGAGAAGACGATCTTCGAGGAACTCTCGAAAGCGCGTCCCGGCTATGGCTTCCTGATGGAAGAAGGCGGCGTCGTGGAAGGCGCCGACAAGTCGCATCGTTGGATCGTCGATCCATTGGATGGCACAACCAACTTCCTTCACGGCATTCCCCATTTCTCCATCTCGATCGCGCTCGAACGCGACGGACAGCTCGTGGCGGGTCTCGTCTACAACCCGATTTCCGACGAAATGTTCATTGCGGAAAAGGGTCAGGGCGCTTTCCTCAACGACCGCCGCCTCCGCGTTGCCGCGCGCCGCGATCTCGCCCAGGCTGTCGTCGCCACCGGCATTCCCCATATCGGCCGTCCGGATCATGCGCGCTTCGGCGCCGAACTCGGCATCGTCATGAACGAAGTGGCGGGTGTCCGCCGCATGGGTTCCGCCGCGCTCGACCTCGCCTATGTCGCCGCCGGACGCTTCGACGCCTACTGGGAAGCCGCGCTGGCACCCTGGGACATGGCGGCGGGCATCGTCCTCGTCCGCGAGGCGGGCGGCTTCGTCGCCGATCTCAAGGGCGGCGACACCATGCTCGACAGCGGCGGCATCGTCGCCGGCAACGACATGCTCTATCACAAGCTGGGCGACCTGCTGAAAAAGGCCCATAAGCCGGGCTGAGCGGCCGATTTTCTTTAAACACGGACAGTGCGAAGACGGTGACGCTTGCGCAAGGCGTTGCGGCGGGCCGCCTGCGGGCGAGCACCATGGGCAATGTCGAGGAAGGCGGCGCCCTCGAAGACCGCGTGGATATCCGCTTCGACGGGTATTGAGCGTCAGCGCTTGGCAGGAGCCGCACTTCCGCCGGATTTTCCTCTAGAATTCGTCGCCGCGCCCGGGGTCTGTTCCGCGCCGCCGAACACGCCTAAACTGCGCCCAGACGCCGCCCCGCCACGGATGATCCTGTCACGCATGACGATAACCGGACGCATCGAAAGAAGACGCGCAAACCCGCCGCGAGCGATCGTGCTCGCGGCGCTATTCCTGATTTTCGGCAGTTCCCTGCCGGTTTCGGCAGCCGAGACGCCTTTGTCGCCGCCGCAGGCCGCCCTCGTCCGTGTCGTCTTCGATCCCGATGCATCGACGCTCGACCAAACCGCACAGGAAGAACTGATCGCCTTTGCGGAGGATTTCCAGCGCCGCAGCGGACGGCTTGAATTGCGCGCCTATGCGGGCCCGCCGCAAGACACCTCGTCGAATGCGCGGCGGCTGGCGCTCAGACGCGCGCTTTCGGTGAGGCGCGTGCTGGTCTCGAACGGCATCAAGGCGGAGCGTATTCACGTGCGCGCGCTCGGGGGTACATCCGACAGCGGTCCGCAGGATCGCGTGGACGTGAAGCTTTTCGGCGGCTGAAGGGCCGCCCTGCAGGGAAGAGAGCAGAACGCATGGCGAAGGAAACGAAGGATGGCATCGCGCTTTCGCAACCGCGGCCCTACCTGACACGGATGATCCTCTTCATCATCCTCGCCGCTTTCGTCGCGGCAATCCTCTACCGCCAGATCGAGACGGCCTTCCTGGCCAATCCGGGTCTCAACGGGCTTATCCTCGGCGTGCTCGTCATCGGCATTCTCTATGCCTTCCGGCAAGTGCAGTCGCTGCGCGGCGAGGTGCGCTGGGTGAACGATTTCCGCCGCGCCGACCCGGGGCTTGCCACGCCGGCACCGCCGCTGCTCCTCGCCCCCATGGCGACCATGCTCGGCGGCCGTACCGGACGAATGCAGCTCAACGCGCTCTCCATGCGCTCGATCCTCGACTCGCTCGGATCGCGCCTCGACGAACAGCGCGAAATCTCGCGTTACGTCATCGGCTTGCTGATCTTCCTCGGCCTCCTCGGTACTTTCTGGGGCCTCCTTACAACCGTTACCTCCGTGGCGGGCACGATCCAGGGCCTGAGCGTCGAAGCGGCCGACCCGGCGACGGTGTTCGCCAACCTCAAGGCTGGCCTCGATGGCCCGCTGAGGGGCATGGGCACCGCTTTCTCATCCTCGCTTTTCGGCCTTGCCGGATCGCTTGTCCTCGGTTTCCTCGATCTTCAGGCGGGACAGGCGCAAAATCGCTTCTACAACGAGCTTGAGGAATGGCTTTCCACGGTGACGAACCTTTCGGGAGACTATGACCCGACCGCACCCGCCATGCTGGGCGAGACGGCAAAGCGGCTGCGCAACATCGAGCAGGCGCTCGCTTCGGGCGGCGACCAGGCATCGCTGAAGGCGCTGGCGGGCCAGATCATCGCGCTCACCGAGCAGATGCAGGCCGAGCGGCAATTGCTGGTGCAGATGGCGGAGAACCAGCGGGCGCTGCAGCCGGTGCTTGAAGACCTGGCGCAACGTCTCGGCCCGCGGGGCTGACGCGTCATGGCACTCGTCAGCAGACGCATAAGAGGCCGCGCGCCTACCGGGGATTACTGGCCGGGTTTCGTCGATGCGATGTCGAGCCTGCTGCTCGTGCTGATTTTTCTCCTCACGATCTTCATGATCACGCAGTTCTTCCTGAGCCAGCTTGTGAGCAACAAGGATTCCGCGCTCGAAAACCTCAGGAGCCAGATTGCCGAACTCGTGAACCAGCTCGCGCTCGAACGCCAGGATAAGGCCGACCTGCAGGCGACGATCCTGTCGCTCCAGGATTCGCTTTCCGCCGCAACGGCCGAACGCGACAGCCTCGCCGCGCTTGCCGAGGAAGGCGCCGGCACCGGTTCGCGCGTCGCTGAACTCGAAAGCGCGCTCGACAACGAGAAACAGGTCTCGAACGAAGCGCTCGCGCAGGTGGAACTTCTGAACCAGCAGATTGCCGCCTTGCGCCGTCAGCTTGCGACGCTATCGGCAGCGCTCGACGCAGCCGAACAGAAGGACCGGGACCAGCAGGCCCAGATCGCCAACCTCGGACGCCGCCTCAATGCGGCGCTTGCGCAGAAGGTTCAGGAACTCGCGAAATACAGGTCCGAGTTTTTCGGCCGCCTGCGCACCATCCTCGGCGACCGCCAGGACATCGAGATCGTGGGCGACCGCTTCGCCATGCAATCCGAGATCTTTTTTGCCTCGGGCTCCGCCGACATCAACCCTTCGGGAAAACAGCAGCTCGACAAGATCGCGCAGGCGATCGGGGAAATTGCGGCAGAAATTCCGGACGATATCCCCTGGGTGCTGCGCATCGACGGCCACACCGATGCGAACCCGATTGCGACGCCGCAATTCCCTTCGAACTGGTATCTCTCAAGCGCTCGCGCCATCGCGGTCGTGAACTACATGACCGAAAAAGGGGTGCCCGAAAACCGGCTGGTCGCCGCCGGCTTCGGCCAGTTCCACCCGCTCGAACAGGAACCCGGCGAAACAGCCAACCGCCGAAACCGCCGCATCGAATTCAAGCTGACCGAGCGTTGATTACCAGGCGCGCATCTCCCTGGGCTGCGCACAGACGAGAACGCGCGGCTCGAACACCTGTCCGAGCAGCATCTTGTCCCCATAACCGGCAGCAACGCTGATGCCTGAAATTTCCTCGCCGAGATTGAGATAAATCGTCCCTGCCTTCTTCTGCGAGGGCTCGATCCTTACGACCTGGCTCGGCGAAAGCTCCGCCGGGTCGGAGGCATGAGCGACGAAATCGAGGACCTTTGGATGCGCCCCGATGAGCAGCGTCCCGTCCGGCTGCACATCGATATTATCGACGCCGGTGCCGAGGCGGACGTGGTCGGCGCCCGCAAGCGCGCCCGTTTCGGCATCGCGTTCATAGACATACATGCTCATGCCGAGCGTGGAGGCAACGTAGATCGTCTGCCCATCCGGGCTGGTGTCGATGCCGTTCGGATAGAGCAGCGTGTCCGCGGCGACCGAGGCTTCATTGCCGTCGAAATAGACGACATTCGAGTTCCGCAGCAGCAGCCCATCGCCCAGTGTGCGTGCGAGGCCATTCTTCGTCGTATGGTCGTTCGTCGCGTAGAAGCTTCGCGGGCCCACCGCCACAACATCGTTCAGCGAAACGAAAAGCGAGCTTTCGACGCTCTCCACATGCGAGAGCGTGCCGTCCGCCGCGATATCGAAAATTTCGACCCTGTCGCCACCCTTGGCCGGATGACTGACAGCGAAGAGCCTGCGCGCGCCGTCTTCATCGATATGGAGGCTGATACCATGCGGACGGAAATCCCCGGGCATGGACGGAGTGACGGGGTAGAGCGCCCAGTCGGCATCGGGTGCCGAGAGATCGATCGCGTAGATGCCGCCGCGCACCGCGTCCGATCCCGGCGCGCCCGACATGACCGCGCGGCGGTCGTAAGCCGAGACATAGGCAAGCTTGCGCTCATGATCGATCGCTATGTCCTCAGGCCCCGGAACGGCGGGGATGGCACGGCAATCGGCCGCGATCTCCTGACGAATGCCGGTGAAATATCCAGCCGCCGAAAGAAAGCGCCATGTGAGAACGCTGCCGACCACGACAACGGCAAGGGCGATATAGCCCGCGATACGCCAACCTCTGGACATGTTTTCCCCCTCTTTGTGCTCTGTGCAGTCAGCCGCCGATGCCGGCGGAACGCTCGCCCGTGGCGAGGTCGAAATCCAGTCCGGCAGCAAATTGCAGCCGCGCGAGGCGGGCATAAAGTCCGCCCTGCTTCACGAGTTCCTCATGTGTGCCGGAAGCGACGACGCGGCCTTCATCCATCACCACGATGCGGTTCGCCTTGAGAACGGTCGCAAGCCGGTGCGCGATGACGAGTGTCGTGCGGTTCTGCATCAGACCTTCGAGTGCCTGTTGCACGAGCTTTTCGCTTTCCGCGTCGAGCGCGCTGGTCGCCTCGTCAAGCAGGAGAACCGGCGCATCCCGGAGGATCGCCCGTGCAATCGCGATGCGCTGACGCTGCCCGCCCGAAAGCGTGACGCCGCGCTCGCCGACTTCGGTTTCGTAGCCTTGCGGCAAGCGCATGATGAAATCGTCGATCCGCGCGGCGGCGGCCGCCGCGCGCACTTCCTCGAATGTCGCATCGGGCCGCCCGTAGCGGATGTTTTCGGCGACCGTCGTCCCGAAGACGACCGTTTCCTGCGGCACGAGCGCCAGATGGCTGCGCAGCGCTTTCGGGTCCATGTCGGCAAGGTCGACGCCGTCGAGCCGGACGCGGCCCTGCTGAGGATCGTAGAAACGCAGCAATAGCTGGAGGACCGTGCTCTTGCCGGCCCCGGAGGGACCGACCAGCGCCACCGTTTCGCCCGGCGACACGGTGAGCGAATAGTCATGCAGCGCGGATATCCCCGGACGCGAAGGATAGGCGAAGGTCACATTCTCGAAGGCAATCTCCCCACGCGGCGCTTCGATGGAAATCGGACTGGCGGGCGCCGCAATCGCGGGCTCCACGTCGAGAAGCTCGACCAGCCGCTCGGTGGCCCCGGCCGCCATTTGCATGTCGCCCCAGATTTCCGAAAGCGCCGCGAGCGCGGAGGCGGCGAAGACCGAATAGAGGATAAATTCCAGCAGCTCGCCGCCCGACATCGTACCGGCGAGAACGGCGTTCGCACCGACCCAGAGAACGCCGACGACACTCGACAGGCCGAAAAAAAAGACGAGCGCCGTGAGGACGGCACGAGCCGCGATACGCGAGCGCGAACTTTCGAAGGCATGCTCGACATGCGCGCCGAAACGCTCATTGTCGATCTTCTCATGCGTGAAGGCCTGCACGATCTGAATGGCGTTCAGGCTTTCCGTTCCGAAGGCGCTTGTGTCCGCAAGCCTGTCCTGCGCCGAACGCGACAGGCGCCGGACCCAGCGCCCGAAGACGATGAGCGGCAGGAGAATGGCCGGAATGGCGAGAAGCACGAGGCCCGAAAGATAGGGGCTTGTGGCCGCCATCATCGCCGCAGCGCCAAAAAAGAGAAACACGTTGCGAAGCGCGATCGACGCAGAGGAGCCAACCACCGTCTTGATGAGCGTGGTGTCGGCGGTGAGACGCGACAGCACCTCGCCCGTGCGTGTGCGTTCGAAGAAGGCCGGCGAAAGCAGGAGAATGTGTTCGTAGACGGCCTGCCTGAGATCGGCGACGACCCGCTCACCCAACCAGCTCACGAAGAAGAACCGCGCCGCACTGGCAACGCCCAGCACCAGGGCGACGATGACGAGGGCGAGGAAATACTGGTCGATGAAAGCCGCATTCTCACGGCTGAACCCGTTGTCGATCAGGCGGCGGCTCGCCATCGGAATCGCAAGCGTCGCAAGCGTCGCGAAGACGAGCGCGACGAAGGCCAGCGCCACCATCGCCCGGTAACGGCCGAGAAAGGGCAGAAGCCGGATCAACGGGCGAGCGCCCTTCGCGGGCTTCCGGCGCAGCGCTTCTTCTTCAATGGCCTCGACGACGGGATTCGATGTTTCGCTCATAAGGCTCTCAATTGGCGCTCCCGGTCGGCATTCCCGGCTGTTCGCGCAAGGGAGGCGACCCTATTCCAGGCCCGGCACCCGTGTATAGTTCCGGTGTGCGGCCGATATAGCAATCCTGCCAGCACGGGAGCAATGACGCCGGCACCCTGCTGCTGCGGCATGACCGCGCAAAACCTGCAAAAGGGCTCGAAAACCGGCCTTGCAACCGCATCCGGCCTTCGTTATAAGCCCCCATTCCGGCAGCGCAGGCATTCCCGAAAGAATGCCGTCGCGCGCCATTGCGAGACACCGGGCCCCTTCGGGCAGGCCCAAAGCTTCGGGAAGGCCGTGAGCCATGAAGAAAGATATCCATCCGGACTACCACTTCATCACCGTTCAGATGAACGATGGCTCGACGTTCAAGACCCGCTCGACCTACGGTGCCGAGGGCGAGACGCTGGTTCTCGACATCGACCCGACAACGCACCCGGCCTGGACCGGCGGTGGCCAGCAGATCCTTGATCGCGGCGGCCGTGTGAGCCGGTTCAAGAAGAAGTTCGGCTTTATCGGCAGCTGACCTCGAGCGCCTCGAGACCAAGCAAAAAGCCCCGCTTTGCGGGGCTTTTTCTTTTGGCTCTTTTGGCTCTTTTGGAATCCGCAAGGGTCATTCGGGACGGTGCTTGCGGCGGCCGAACTCGCGGCGCGGGAACTCCATGGCAAGATGCTCGCGGAAGAAACCCTCGACGCGGGCAAACTGCTCGGCGAGCGGCTGGCCGTGCGGCATGGCGGCCCCGTTGACGCGGAGCTGCGTATCGAGGCGCTCGACCCGCGCATAAAGCCGCTCCGAGCGCTCGATCAGCTCCCTGAGCCTTGCCGGCAGCGCCTCGACCCCTTCGAAACGCGGCTGACGGGCAATCAGCTTGGTCGCGAGCGCATATTTCTCGGAGTTGGCTTCCTCGGCCGTCATCTCGCCCTGGTGCACCGCCTTGCGGACGAGAAGCCAGGAAGCGACCTGCATCAGCCGCGTGGTGAGGCGCATGCTCTCGCCCGCATAGGCGAGCGAGGCGTCCCTGGAAAGCACCTTGGCGGCCTCACGGCCCGGCCCGTCGAGATAGGCGGAGGTTTCCTCCACGAGGCGCATGCCATCACCATAGGTCCGCTGAAAGAGGCCCGAAGCCATGAACTCCGAAAGGGTCACGCATTCGGCCCCCGCGAACCCGATCTCATCGTCCTTTGTGTCGTAGACGCTCATCCCGCAATCCCCGGTTCCTGTTATGCAGCCGGCGGCGGAGACAGACGCTCCATACCGGCACACTCGGGGAGTAGGGGATCAATATCCGTGCCATGAGAGGCGCGCGGCAGGTTCAGAATACAAAAAAGAGCCGCGGGAATGCCCGCGGCTCAGTTCTAACAGGGAGGCGTCAAACAGAGTGGATAGGAGCCACTCAAAATCCAGAAGACTGGATTACGCAAGGTCACCCTAGCGCCCTCATTCCTAACAGCAAGTTAATCTTCTGGCAATTTGGACCCGGCGGGGGCGGCGCCCGGTCTGCCGAACCGCGCGCCAGAGGTCCAGAAAAGTCAATTTTGCCAGTACGTTAACCAAGGTTGTCTATTTTCTGAACAGCGCCTCGGCCGCGGACAGCGAGCCGCGTTTCCTTTCGAGCTGATCCCGAATGCGCGCTATCTCGGTCTCAAGCGCACCGATTCGTTCGCTGAGCTCCTCGATCCCGAGCAAGCTCAGATCCTCCCGGGCAAGCGCCAGAAGAGCCTCTCCGCGCCGCCGCCTCGGCTCCAGATCATCCGTATCCATGGCGCTCTCCTCCTCGTGTCCCGTTCCGGTCTTCCGCCTCGCCCGTCTTCTCCGTTGCCAGTCTGCGGGTGCCGGGCTAGACCTGCAACCCGCGTGAAGCGCCCCTCCCCCATCCGAGGCGAACGACATGGCCGACCTGCCGAAACTCATGAAATCCATCGCGATCCGCGAGCCCGGCGGTCCCGACGTGCTGGAACCGGCGCAAATCGAAACGCCCACACCCGGCCATGGCGAAATCCTGATCCGCGTCGCCGCGGCGGGCATCAACCGCCCGGACACCATTCAGCGCATGGGCCTTTATCCGCCGCCGCCCGGCGCACCGGCAACGCCGGGGCTTGAGGTCGCGGGCGAGGTCGTGGCGGCCGGCGCTGGCGTCACGCGCTGGCAGGTGGGCGACAAGGTCTGTGCGCTCGTCGGAGGCGGCGGCTATGCCGAATACTGCCTTGCGCATGAAGCCCACGCTCTGCCCGTGCCGAAGGGCTTTTCCATGGTGGAAGCGTCGGCGCTGCCGGAAACCTTCTTCACGGTCTGGACCAATGTTTTCGAGCGCGGCGCATTGAAACCCGGCGAGACCTTTCTCGTTCATGGCGGCACGAGCGGCATCGGCACGACGGCGATACAGCTTGCCTCGATCTTTGGATCGACGGTGATCGCCACGGCGGGTTCGGAGGAGAAATGCCGCGCTTGCGAGAAGCTCGGCGCGCATGCCGTGAACTACCGCGAACAGGATTTTGTGGAGGAAGTGAAGCGGCTGACCGGCGGCCGGGGCGCCGATGTTATCCTCGACATGGTGGGCGGCGACTATATTCAGCGGAACATCCAGGCCGCCGCCACCGACGGGCGCATCGTCTCGATTGCCTTTCTGAACGGCTCGACGGCCGAAGTGAACTTCATGCCCGTGATGCTGAAGCGCCTGACGCTGACGGGATCGACGCTGCGTCCGCGCGGCATCGAGGAGAAGGCGGCGCTTGCCGCCGCGCTCGAAGCGAAAGTGTGGCCGCTGCTCGACGCCGGCCGCGTGAAGCCGCTGATCGACAAGGTTTTTCCGCTCGAACAAGCGGCGGACGCGCACACGCTTATGGAAAAGAGCAGCCATATCGGCAAGATCATGCTGACGCTCTAGAGCGGGATCCGGACCACAAAGGCCGGAATCTGCAGGAATTCCGGCCTTTTTTCATGGGCAAGCCCGATCAGGCCGAAGCCGACATTCCGCTTTCATTGACCGCCTTTTCGCCCTATATAACGGCCATATCCACTCATCGATGGACATGAAAAGCGGTTTATCCGGAAAGCCCCGGATGGATCAGAGGAATTGATATGGCAGGAAAGCCCCGGATGGATCAGAGGAATTGATATGGCACAGCCCCTTATGCCCAAGGCGACGGCCGTCTGGCTCGTCGAAAACACCTCGCTCACCTTCGACCAGGTGGCGGATTTCTGCGGTCTTCACGTTCTTGAAGTGAAGGGCATCGCCGACGGCGATGTGGCCCAGGGGATCAAGGGCATGGACCCGGTCGCCTCGGGCCAGCTCACACGCGCCGAGATCGAGCGCTGCCAGCAGGACCCGGATTTGCGGCTGCAAGTCTCTGAAAGCAAATACAAATTGCCGCCGATCGCACCCCGCAAGGGGCCGCGCTACACGCCCGTGTCCCGCCGCCAGGACCGCCCGGACGCAATCGCCTGGCTGCTCCGCAACCACCCGGAACTGACGGATGCGCAGGTCTCCAAACTGGTCGGCACGACGAAGCCGACAATCCAGTCCGTGCGCGACCGCAGCCACTGGAATTCGCCGAACATCAAGCCGGTCGATCCCGTAACCCTCGGACTTTGCACGCAGATCGAACTCGACGCGGCTGTGCAGAAGGCCGCCCGCAAGGCCGAGCGCGAGCGCCGGAAGGCCGACAAGGCCGCCGGCGGCACCGGCGAGACACTGCTCCCGGCGAGCGAGACGACGGCGCCCGAACCCGCCACGATCGTGGAGCCGGAAGTTCCGCACGAGGACGAGAAGAGGAAGAGCTACGACGCGGACAGCGTGTTCGCGAAGCTCAAGGACGTAAAGATCGAGGACGAAAGCGAGGATTAATCCCGCCTCACCGTCACAATTCAAAAGGCGCGGGAAACCGCGCCTTTTTTGTTTGCGCGCGCGACTGTCATCGAAATGTCACGATAATGTCACAAAGGGGATAATTTTTTCATCCGTATACAGATCGAAAAAAACTTGTCCCCGGTTTTGCGCCCTCCCCTTCGCACCTCGCGCTTCCCGCCGCTTCGGCGCGGGCAGCCCGCGATTTTTCGCAGCCGCGCGCGGGCGTAGCGGCTTCGGGGATTATTCTTTTTTATCCCCGTCCTTTTTCTTCGCGAGGGGAAGCGCGGTGTAGTTGAGCGAGAGGCGGCCGCCATCGGCATAGACGGTCTGACCGGTCATGTAGCTCGCGCCCTCGGATGCGAGGAAGACCGCGATGGAGGCGATCTCCTCCGGCTGGCCGATGCGGCCGAGCGGCGTGCGCGAGATGAGCATCTTGTTCGCGGCCGGGTTCTCGTTGACGCTGCCGGCCATCGGGGTCTGGATCGTGCCCGGCCCGATGGCGTTCACGCGGATGCCGTGAGGCGCGAGCGACAGCGCCATCGCCTCCGTGAGCTGCTTGATGCCGCCCTTCGATGCGCAATAGGCGGCCTGCGCGGGGATCGCAAGCACGGCGTTGATCGACGACATGTTGATGATCGTGCCGGGCACACCGCCCTCCTCCACCTGCGCGACCATGCGCTGCGCGACGGCCTGGCCGACAAGGAAGTGCCCCTTGAGATTGATGCGGATGACGCGGTCGAACTCTTCTTCCTCGAGCGTGAGGAAATCGCTGCCCGTGGCGGAGACGACGCCCGCATTGTTGACGAGAATGTCGACGCGGTCATAAGCGTCGGTCGCGGCGCAGACGAGATTGCGCACATCGAGCCGCTCGCCGACATCGCAATAACGGAAAAGAGCCTCGCCGCCCCGGTCCGCGATTTCGGCGGCCACGGCCTCGCCCGCCTCCTCCTCAATATCGGCGAGAACGACTTTCGCGCCCTCGTCGGCGAAGGCATGCGCGATGGCGCGGCCGATGCCGCTTGCCGCGCCGGTCACGATCGCGACCTTGCCGCTGAGCTGGGAACCGGATGCCATGAGAGAACTCCTTGCCGCGGGAAGGGGGCGTTATAGCACTGGATGGGCGCTTGTGGGAGGGTGGGAGAGAAGGGCAAGCACCGTGCAGAACGCCACTGGACCCCCGGGTCAAGCCCGGGGGTGACACTCGTTATTTAACTTGCCTTCACCAGCCCCGCATCGGCGAGCACGCCCGCGATCTCGTCGAGGATCGCGGGATCGTCGATGGTGGCGGGCGCGGTCCACTCGGCGCCGTCGGCGATCTTGCGCATCGTGCCGCGCAAGACTTTGCCCGAGCGCGTTTTCGGCAGGCGCTTCACGACCATGGCCTTCTTGAAGGCGGCAACGGGACCGATCCGCTCACGGATCATCCGCACCGCTTCCCGCTCGATCTCGGATGAGGGCCGCGAAACGCCCGCATTGAGAACGAGGAAGCCGACGGGCGCCTGCCCCTTCATCGCATCCGCGATGCCGATGACCGCGCATTCGGCGACGTCGGGATGCTCGGCGAGCACTTCCTCCATCGCGCCGGTGGACAGGCGATGCCCCGCCACATTGATGATGTCGTCGGTGCGGCTCATCACATAGAGATAGCCATCTTCATCGAGGAAGCCCGCATCCGCCGTCTTGTAGTAGCCGGGGAACTCGCTGAGATAGCTTTCGCGGAAGCCCGCCTCGTTTTCCCACAGCGTCGGCAGGCAGCCCGGCGGCAGCGGCAGCTTGACGACGATGGCGCCGGTGACGTTGGGGCCCACCTGATTGCATTGTTCGTCGACGACATGGATGTCGTAGCCGGGAAGGGCGACGGTGGGCGAACCGTATTTGACGGGCAGGCGCTCGATCCCCATGGGGTTCGAGACCATCGGCCAGCCGCTTTCGGTCTGCCACCAGTGGTCGATCACCGGACGGCCGGAAAGCGCGCGCTCGGCCCACTGGATCGTGTCGGGGTCGGCGCGCTCGCCCGCGAGATAGAGCACCTCGAATTTCGAGAGGTCGTAATGGGCGACGAGCTCCGCCTTCGGGTCTTCCTTGCGGATGGCGCGGAAGGCGGTGGGCGCAGTGAAGAGCGTCTTCACGCCATGATCCGCGATGACGCGCCAGAAGGTGCCGGCATCGGGCGTGCCGACGGGCTTGCCCTCGAAGAGGATGGTGGTGCAGCCGTGGAAGAGCGGCGCATAGACGATGTAGGAATGGCCGACGACCCAGCCGACATCGGAGGCGGCCCAGAACGTGTCGCCGGGATTTATGTCGTAGACATTCTTCATCGACCATTTGAGCGCCACCATGTGGCCGCCATTGTCGCGGACGACGCCCTTGGGTTTCCCGGTGGTGCCCGACGTGTAGAGGACATAGAGCGGATCGGTCGCGGCGACGGAGACGCAATCGGGCTTCAGGCCGGCGGCTTCGGCCTTGTCCATCTCCGCCTTCCAGTCGAAATCGCGGCCCGCGACGAGCGCGGCCTTCTCCATCTCGCGCTGGAAGACGATGGTGGCCGAGACCTTGTGGGCGCTCATCTCGATCGCCTTGTCCATGAGCGGCTTGTAAGGAACGACGCGGCCGGGCTCGAGCCCGCAGGACGCCGAGACAATGAGCTTCGGCTTCGCATCGTCGATGCGCGTCGCAAGCTCCTTCGCCGCGAAACCGCCGAAGACGACCGAATGGATCGCGCCCAGCCGCGCGCAGGCGAGCATGGCGACGGCGGCCTGCGGCACCATCGGCATGTAGATGAGGACGCGGTCGCCCTTCGCGATGCCGTGGGATTGCAGCACGCCCGCGAAGGTCGCGACCTTGTCGAGGAGTTCGGCGTAGGTGAATTTCTTCACGCGGCCGAGCATGGCGCTGTCATAGATGAGCGCGGTCTGCGCCCCGCGCCCCGCCTTCACATGGCGATCGAGCGCGTTCCAGCAGGAATTCGTCTCCGCGCCGACGAACCAGCGCGACAGGCCGTTTTTCTCTTCGAGGATTTGCGTGGCCGGCTTGAACCAGTCGATCTCTTTGGCCGCCTCCGCCCAGAAGCCTTCCGGATCGCGTTTCCAGGCGTCGTAGGTGTCCTTGTAGCATCCCATGATACCGCTCCCCGTCATTTTCGTTGTTGGGGAGGTTTTAGCATGGGTGGCGAAAGCTTTCATGCCCCTCCCCGCTTTCCCCAAATTTGTCATTGCCGGGCTTGACCGTCACCAAAAATAGAAGTGTCATCCCGGGGCTTGTCCCCGGGACCCAATCCACCTCTCCGCAAAGAGACGAGCTCTTTCGTCTACATCCTTGCCAGCCGCAAGCACGGCACGCTCTACATCGGCGTAACGAACGATCTTGCGCGCCGCGTTTTCGAATACCGGCAGGGGATCGGCCCGGCCTTCACGAAAAAATACCGCGTGCACCGGCGATCCAGCGCGAGAAGATCATGAAGGAATAGCCCCGCGTCTGGAAGGTCCGTCAGATCGAGCGTGACGATCCCGAATGGGACGACCTCCACGACAAACTGAACGGACAGGCGAGTGGGTCCCTGTGTGTTGGGGATGTGTCAGGATGGGTGCGGGCGGGAGATCGTTGGGTCCCCGGTCCTTGAGAGACCGCTAGCCGGCACGGATCCCCGCCGGGATAGGCCCCATGACCATACAACCTGGCTTTGTCGGTTGCGACATCTCCAAAGACCATCTCGACATTTTTGACGATGCGTTCGGCAAACCCGAACGGATCGCCAATGAAGCTGCGGCTCTCGCGCCGCTGATCGACCGCTGGAAGAACAAGGACAGGCTGGTCCTCTTCGAGGCGACCGGTCCTTACGATGCCTGCCTGAGAAGAGCCCTGACAGCCGCTCATATCCCGTTTGCCCGTGTCAATCCGGCCCGCGCCCGCGACTTCGCCCGCGCCACCGGACGGCTCGCCAAGACCGATGCCATCGACGCACAGATGCTCGCCGACATGGCCCGCGCACTCCGTCCCGCCTGCGAGCCCGCACCCGCACCCGAACGCGAAGCGCTCGCCCGGCTGCACAAGCGCCGCGACCAGCTCGTCGCCATGCGCAAGCAGGAACGCACCCGTCTCGCCGCCATCGACGATCCCGCCATCGCCGAAGATGTGGAGGCTCATATCGCATGGCTGTCCACCCGCATCGTCGAGATCGAACGGCAAACTCGCGACCTGATCGCCTCCGTCGTTCTTCTGACAGAAGAACAGAACCTGCTGCGCTCCGTACCCGGCATCGGACCCGTCGCCGCCGCGACGCTCATGGCCCTCATGCCCGAACTTGGCACCCGCTCGCCAAAGACCATCGCCGCGCTCGCAGGCCTCGCGCCCTTCAACGTCGACAGCGGACAGTTCCGCGGCAGGCGCATCATCAAGGGCGGCAGGCGGCGGGTTCGCGAAGCCCTCTACATGGCCGCCATCACCGCCGTCCGCTCGAAGCATCGCTTCGCCCGTATCTACAAGACCATGATCGAGGCCGGAAAGCCTCCCAAAGTCGCTCTCATCGCCATTGCAAGGAAGATACTCGTCACCGCAAACGCCATCATCCGAGACAAAACCGCATTCCAGACGTGAACCAGCAACACAGTTGCCGG
>PHEF01000003.1 GCA_002842875.1 Alphaproteobacteria bacterium HGW-Alphaproteobacteria-3
TGCTGGCGGCAAAAGCAGGTGCCGCAAGGAAGGCGGCAGCGCCGATCGCCGTGCCGGCCAGCAGAATGTTTCTCAACGTCATTTGACGTCTCCGTGTTCCATGGATGAGCTTCTGTTGCAGGATCGGCAGCCGCGGCGAAACCGCGAACACCCCCCATGGCGACGCTCGTAACAGAGCCATGTGACGGTTCGGTTCTACTTTTGTGACAGTGGGATGACGGCCCGCGATTGTGGCCACGACACACCGGTACCTGCCCTCGCAGAATAACCATGTGCTTCGCCCGATGGTAGAAAAACCAAGTGATTTCAATGAGATGTGGTTGGTGGCCGAGCCGCGGTCGCAAAAGACACAGCGGCCTGGAAATCCGCGGGACGGGTCCGGAGGACCGCCGCAATAACGGTCATGGCGCCATGACAGACGCCTCGGGCGCGGTGAAAAGACATGCCCTCGCTTTGCGCGGCGCAAGGGCGCGCGGCGCCGGGATGTCGCGCAAACTTCATGAACCCGGGCGGGCTTCAATCTTCTCCAGCAATTTTCGTGACCACCACGGAGCTGCTTTCGAGGGTCCGGTGAACGGGGCACTTGCCTGCGATTTCGGCCAGCTTTCCGGACAATTCGTCGGCGACGCCACCTTCAATCCGGATGGTCCGTTCGAAGCGGTCGACATAGCCATCGCGGCCCTCGGCGCACTCGGTGCAGTCGCGGGCATGCACTCTCTTGTGGTCGACCGTGACGGAGACCGGCCCAAGTTCGAGGCCCTTGCGGTCGGCATACATGCGCAACGTCATGGAGGTACACGCACCGAGCGCGATGGCCAGAAAATCGTAGGGCGAAGGTCCTGAGTTGAGGCCGCCCTGCGCTTCGGGTTCATCCGCCGTCAGCCGGTGCGGACCGGCGGTCACGCGCTGCTGGAATTTTCCAAGCCCCGTTTCCGAGACGACCACGGCGTTGCCGGCCGGTTCCTCCCGCTCCGCCTCCTCGCGTCCGATATAACGCCCCGCCCAGGCCGCCAGAACTTCCGCTACATAAAGTGCATCGCGCCGCCGCGTCAGAAGGTGGTCGGCGTCGTCGAGCGAGACAAAGCTCTTGGGATGCCTTGCGGCATCGAAAATCTTTCCGGCATTCTCGATGCCGACGACTTCGTCGCGCGGGGCATGAAGGATGAGGAGAGGTTTTCTCAGGTCGGCGATGCGCTTTCCCAGATCGTGTTCGTCGAGATCGTCGATGAATTGCTTGCGGATCTGGAAGCGGCGCCCGCCGAGTTCCACTTCGGCTTCACCGTCCTGCTCGATCCGCGTGAGGTCTGCTTGAAATCCGCGCGTGACGTGGCGTGCATCGGCTGGCGCGCCGATCGTTGCGACGGCCTTCGCCTCCGGCACCTCTCCGGCCGCCGCGAGAATTGCTGCGCCGCCGAGACTGTGGCCGATCAGGATTTTCGGCGCTTCGAAGTTCTGGCGCATGAAAGCGACTGCGCTGAGAAGATCCGCAACATTCGAGGAAAAATTCGTGTTGGCGAACTCGCCGCCGCTTGCGCCGAGACCCGTGAAATCGAAGCGGAGAACGCCGATCCCGAGCTCTGCAAGCGCACCCGAAATACGGGCCGCCACGAAAACGTCCTTCGAGCATGTGAAACAATGGGCAAAGATCGCATAGGCGCGTACCGGCCCGGCCGGCAGATCGAGGAGCGCCGCAAGTTCATCGCCCTGAGCGCCGACGAAGGAAATCTTCTTTGAACGTGCAGACATGCAATGGTCCTCGAATTCATTTTCCAGGCAAAAAGCCTACAGGAAAGAGGAGGCCCGGGCTCGGTCGAATCGGAGAACAAGGCAGCGGAAACGAAATTTCGGTTCCTTCGACAAGGACTTCGTCAGCTCCGGTGCGGCGCAAGATATCCATGCATCAGCACTTCGAGCACGACATCCGCGTAGCGCCGCTGCAGGGTCTCGTCGATTTTCTCAACGCCATGCACGAATTTCAGGATGGAGCGGTTGGCGAATATCTGTTCGCAGGCCCCGAGAGCCGCCATGTAGAAGAGGTCGGGATCGACAGGACGGATGGTGCCGTCGGCGATGCCCGCCTCCATCAATTCCTTGGCCGTCCGTGCGAGCGGCGCGGCAAAGAAAGTCGTGATCTCGCGGGCATTCTCCTCCGAGCTGTCGCGCATCAGCGCCGCCAGCAGGCGGTAGAGATAGGGGTAACGGAAGAAGGTCCGGATGACGCCGGCGAGATGCCGCCGGAGCTTCTCCGCGGGGCTGACATTGAGCGAAAGGAGCCGGTCGAGCTCGTCCAGAGCCTTTGCCGCGTCTCGTTTGGCGAGCGCGAGCAGAAGGCCATCCTTGCCCCCGAAATAATAGCTCACCAGCGCAACATTGAGTTCCGCGCGGGCGGCGATGTCGGTGAGGGGCACGTCGATCGTCTGCCGCTCGCTCATGACGGCGCTTGCCGCCTCGAGGAGCAGCTCGCGCGCTGCCGGCCTCTGGGGGGCGGCGCGCGCCTTGCCTTTTTCCTGGGCCCCCACAGGCGCCTCCTTGATTCCGTGCCTTTTTCGATTTAAATATAGATTTAAATTTTTAAATGCGCCATTAAAATATACCCGTAAAGAAGGAATAGGGGAGGCGGAGGATGAAGGTGACCGCTGCCGTCGCGCGCGCGCCCGAGGCTGTGTTCAGTATTGAGGAACCGGAAATCGATGAGCCGCGTGCTGACGAAATTCCCCTCCGCGTGGTGGCCGGCCGGCACGCCGGTAAATGCATGAAGGTCGTCCTCACCACAGGCCAGCAGTGAAATCGAAGCACGGCAAATACAAACAAAACAGCGAACAGGAAGAAACTCGAATGTCTGACGCATATATCATCGACGCTTGCCGCACGCCGCGCGGAGTCGGCAAGGTGGGCAAGGGCTCGCTCGCCCATCTTCATCCGCAGCATCTGGCCCGCACCGTGCTGGCCGCGATTGCCGAGCGCAACAATCTCAATACGGCTGAAATCGACGACGTCCTCTGGGGCACGTCTTCCCAGCGCGGTGCGCAGGGCGGCGACATGGGCCGCATGGCCGCTCTCGATGCGGGCTACGACATCAGGGCCTCGGGCGTCACGCTCGATCGCTTCTGCGGCTCGGGCATCACCACGGTGAACCTTGGCGCCGCGCAGATCATGTCCGGCATGGAAGACCTCGTTATCGCCGGTGGCACCGAGATGATGAGCTACACGGCCGCCACCGCCGATCTCAAGGCCCCGCCGATGATGGATGCCGGCAATCTCCATCTTCGGAAGCAGCACCCGCAGTCCCAGCAGGGCGTCTGTGCCGATGCGATCGCGACGCTTGAGGGCATCGACCGAAAGGCGGTCGACGAACTCGCGCTCATGTCCCAGCAGCGTGCAGCGAAGGCGATCGCGGAAGGACGCTTCAGCAGGTCTCTTGTCACCGTCTATAACGACGACGGTTCGGTCGCTCTCGACCATGAAGAGTTTCCGCGTCCGGAGACGACCCTGGAGGGCCTTGGCAACCTGAAAGCGACATTCGCCGCCTGGGCGGATATCCCCGTCGATGCGGAAGGCACGACCTATGGTGACCTCATCCGCCAGAAATATCCGCAGCTCAAGGAGTTCAACCACATCCACCATGCCGGCAATTCGTCCGGTGTGGTGGACGGTGCTGCGGCAATCCTCCTGGCCTCGAAGAAATATGCGGAGAAAAACGGCATGAAGCCGCGCGCCCGCATCGTGGCGACGGCCAACATGGGTGACTGCCCGACGCTCATGCTCAACGCGCCGGTGCCTGCCGCGAAAAAGGTGCTGGACAAGGCCGGCCTCACGGCGAACGACATCGATCTCTGGGAGGTCAATGAGGCATTCGCCGTCGTCACCGAGAAGTTCATCCGCGATATGAAACTCGACCGCGAGAAGGTGAACGTCAATGGCGGCGCCTGTGCACTCGGTCATCCGATCGGCGCCACGGGTTCCATCCTCATCGGCACCCTGATCGATGAGCTGGAACGCCGCGGCAAGCGCTACGGCCTTGTCACCATGTGCGCTGCCGGCGGCATGGCGCCGGCCATCATCGTCGAAAGTCTGCAATAGCCGCGATCCGGAGGCCGCGGTGCGCCGCGGCCTTCGCCCACTTTCCGGAGGTTCCATCTGAGATGACTTACACGATCACCGACCTGGCCAACGAATTCCGTATCACGCATCGCGCGCTGCGTTTCTATGAAGAAAAGGGCCTGATCGAACCTGAACGCAAGGGACAGACGCGCCTCTACTCGAAGCGCGACCGTGCCCGCCTTCAGCTCATTCTTCGCGGTCGCGATGTCGGTCTGACTCTGTATGAAATCCGCCAGATTCTCGATCTCTACCGGAGTGGCAAGGACATCGAGGACCAGAACCGTCTTGCGGTGTCCTTCTTCAGGAAGCGCCTTGCCGCGGCGAAGGCTCTGCGCGCCCGGGTAGACCACCAGATCGAAAGTCTGGAGGATGCTTGCCAGCGATTTGACGGCCGCACGATCGTCGCTTCGCATCCGCGCCATGAGGGGCAGCCGCTTCGAACCGGCACGCACTGAAGCCCGCTGCGAATCGCCAACCCGGCCGGGTGCGGTTAAGCTGCGCCCGGCCCGATTTATGAAAACGCTCCGGCCAACGGGGCTCACAGGGAGAAACAACGGATGAGCGAATACAAGCTCCTCATCAACGGCAATCTCGTCGCCGGAGCAAGGGTCTCCGACGTCCTCAATCCGGCGACGGAGGAGCCTGTCGCCTCCTGTCCGCGCGCGTCCGAAGACCAGTTGAACGAAGCCGTAGCGGCGGCGAAGGCCGCATTTCCCGCATGGAGCGCCACGCCGATTGCCGAGCGCAAGAAAGCGCTAAACGCAATTGCCGATGTCATCGAGGCCAATGCCCAGGATCTCGCGCGCCTTCTGACCCAGGAACAGGGAAAGCCGATCGGCGACGCGACGGGAGAAATTTACGGCACCGCCGCTTTCTTCCGTTACTTCACCATGCTCGATCTGCCGGTGAAGGTCATCGAGGACAGCGAAGGCAAAAAGGTCGAGGCGCATCGCCGCCCCCTTGGCGTCATCGGTGCGATTGTGCCCTGGAACTTCCCGATGATCCTGATGGCGTTCAAGTTGCCTCCGGCGCTGCTCGCGGGAAACACGGTGGTGCTGAAGCCCGCACCGACGACGCCGCTCACCTCGCTGAAGCTCGGCGAGCTCATAAAGGACATCCTGCCCGCAGGGGTTGTGAATGTCATTGCCGACGAGAACGATCTCGGAGCGGCGCTCACGGCGCATCCCGACGTGCGCAAGATTTCCTTCACGGGATCGACTGCAACCGGTCAGAAGGTCATGGCGGGCGCCGCCGGTCTTCTGAAGCGTATCACGCTCGAACTCGGCGGCAACGATGCGGGCATCGTTCTCGGCGACGTCGATCCGAAGGAGGCCGCGCCGAAGCTCTTCCAGAGCGCGTTCCAGAATTCGGGCCAGGTCTGCATCGCCATGAAGCGGCTTTATGTACATGAGTCGATCTATGACGAGATGTGCGATGAACTCGCGAACATCGCGAACAACACCATCATCGGCGACGGCCTGAAGCAGGGCACGCAGCTTGGGCCGCTCCAGAACAAGATGCAGTTCGAAAAGGTGAAGGAGCTGATCGAAGACGCGAAGAAGACCGGCAACGTCATTGCCGGTGGCGAGACGCCGGAGCAGACAGGTTATTTCATCCGGCCGACCATCGTTCGCGACATTACGGATGGCACGCGTCTCGTCGACGAGGAACAGTTCGGCCCCGTTCTTCCGGTCATCAAGTATTCCGACCCGGAAGACGCGGTCGCCCGCGCCAATGCCTCGCCCTACGGACTTGGGGGCTCCATCTGGTCGTCCGATCCGCAGAAGGCTTACGACCTGGCGACGAAGCTTGAATCCGGCACCGTCTGGGTCAACAAGCATGCCGACCTCGCGCCGAATATTCCCTTCGGCGGCGCGCGCTTCTCCGGTCTCGGCACTGAACTTGGCGAGGAAGGTCTTGCCGAATTCACGCAGCTCAAGATCATCAATATGGCGAAGTAATCGCCGCGCCATTCGTTGAACGCGAAGCCGTCTCCCGATTCCGGGAGGCGGCTTTTTGTTGGCTGTATTCGACAGGGAAGCTCTGACTCACGCCTCGGGACGCGTCCAGATCCAGGTCCCGCCGATGAGCGCTGCCGCCAGCGGTGCAAGCGACCAGGGTAGAGGCGCGAAAATCAGTGCGAAGAGTGTGCTTGCCGTGAATGCGGCAAGCGCCGCCCGCTTCCCCCTTCGGGAAATGGCGCCCCGTTCTCGCCAAAGGCGGATGTGAGTGCCGAATGCCGGATGTTCGAGAAGCCACAACTCGAGCGCCTTGTTGCTGCGGGCGAAACAGAACGCGGCCAGAATGATGAAGGGAACCGTCGGCAGAAGCGGAAGGACGACGCCGACACCGCCCAGCCCGAGCGCAAGAAAGCCGCCAATCAGGTAGAGCGTCCTGGACAATCGAGCCTCCGAGCCGCTCTCTCCGGCCGGATCAAGGCTGCCGGGATATGGCTCCCGCAATAATGCGGTCTTTGGGCGCCAGCGCAACGCGGAATAGTCACTCCCTTGAGCGGTGGATGGCTTGGCGCATTGCGCGCCGCGCGCGGGCATCTACTTGGCGAGGCCGAAGAGGCCTCGCTCGCCCGGGAGTACACGAAACGCATCGGAGATGCCCACCACGGTTTCGGCGCCGCCGAGGCAGAGATAACCCCACGGGCGCAGGACTTTGGAGAGCCCCGTGAAGACGCGCTTCCGTGTTGCCTCGTCGAAGTAAATGAGCACGTTGCGGCAGAAGATGATGTCGATGGGGCCGATCCCGCCCGCGGAAGGATCCTCCAGCAGATTGTAGTGCCGGAACTCGATCATCTCCCGCAGGTTGTCCTTTACCCGGAATCCATTGCCGTCGGGCTGGAAGTACTTTTTCAACATGGGTTCGGGAAGCCCGCGCGAGACCTCGAAGAGCGAGTAGCGGCCTTCCTGCGCCCTGGCAAGCATGGCATCGCAGATGTCCGTGGCGACAATCTCGATCTTCCACCCGGCCAGAGCGGTACCCATTTCAGCCATGGTCATTGCGAGCGAATAAGGCTCCTGGCCGCTGGAACAGGCCGCGCTCCAGATCCGGATCCGGCGCGACGTCTTCGTCATTGCCATGATCTCGGGCAGCAAGCTCTTGCGCAGGCGTTCGAAGGGCCATGAGTCGCGGAAGAAGAGCGTTTCGTTTGTCGTCATCGCATCGATGATCTGCTTCAGCATCGTCTCGTCGCGCGTGCGGCGAGCCTTTTCGACGAAATGGCTGACGCTGTCCAGTCCGCTCCGGCGCGCAAGCGGCGCCAGCCGGCTCTCGATGAGATATCCCTTCTCCGGCGTGACGACGAGGCCGGATCGTTCGTAAAGAACCTGCTTCAGGTAATCGAATTCCGGACTGTTCATTTTCTTTCTCCCATGGCAATCCGCAAGATCGCCGGCCTTATGCGCTGCAAGGGCAAAATTTCTTCGCAGATGCCTGCCTGCGCCACCGCGCCGGGCATCCCCCAGACGACGCTGCTATCGCGATCCTGAGCGAGCACGCGCCCGCCTTCTTCGAGAACGCTCCGGCATCCCTTGAGGCCGTCGCACCCCATGCCGGTCAGGATCACAGCGAGCAGATGTTCCTTGAAATGCCGTGCGAGGCTCGCAGCATTGGGTCCACGGCCGGTTTGCACGAATTCTCGGGCGGTCCGTCATCGAGGCGCACGATCATTCCGCCCGCCGCCCGCTGCTCGACCAGCATGTGCTTGCCGCCCGGCGCGACATAGATGCGTCCCTGCTCGAGCGTCTCGCCATCGCGCGCTTCGGCCGCCAGGCGTCCCGAGTAGCGCGTCATGTGCTCGGCGAGGAGCGCTGTGAAAGTCGCAGGCATGTGTTGCGTCACGAGAATGGGTTGCGTGATGCCGGGGTCGAGATTCTTGAGAACCTCTGCAAGCGCTTGCGGGCCGCCGGTTGATGAGCCGATGGCGATCACCTCCGGCCGGGTGGCCTTGTGCGTGTTCACGGCAACCGTCGCGAGCGGTGCTGCTTGTGCGTTCGCCGTTGGCCTTGTTTGAGCCGCGCGGAGCTTTCCCTTCGGGGCTTCCGCGGCGCATGCGTTCTGCGCCTTCACCGTTTTCACAAGTTCCGCGCGAAAACTCTCCGCGCCACCGAGCCCCGCTTTCGGCTTCTCGACATAGCCGGCCGCGCCCATGGCCATCGTCTTCAGCGACATGTCGGCATCGCGCTGGCTCGCCGACGAGACCATGATCACCTTCAGATCCGGTTTGATCTCGAGCAAGCGCGGAAGGGCCGCGAGCCCGTCCAGTTCCGGCATCTCGATGTCGAGAATGACGACGTCGATTTCCTGTCTCTCGATCGCCTTCAGTGCCATCAGCCCATTGGACACGGAAGCGACGACCTTGATGCTCGCTTCCTCTTCCAGTGTTCTTGTAACGATGCCTCGGGCTACGGCGGAATCGTCCACGACCATCACCCGGCACGGACCTCGCATTTCCTTGCCGCGATCTTCCATCGAACTGTTACTCATCTGTGTGCTTCTTGCTTTCCCATGTCGTCCGCAAGAAGCCTGTCCACGGCGTCCTGCCCCATGCCGCCGCCGGGCAGCGCTGGGCCGTTGAGGAGCGTCTTGTCGTCGGGCTGTACGGTTTCGGCGGGTCCGTCCGACAGGAAGCTCAGCGTGTCCTCGACAACACCCAGTGTCTCGTTCACCTGCGACAACCGTTGGCCGGTTATGTCCTGGAAGCAGCAGGCTTCCATGATCTCGTCGCAACACTCGGCCACGCGCAATGCGGCGGCGCCACCGTCGGAGAAGTCGATTTCCGACATCTTCTCGACCGCCGTCATGATGCGGTCGACGGCCATTTCCATTTCGCCGACGGCGGTTTTTTGTTCGTTGACGGCGCGCTGCAGCTTCTGCGTCCGAAAGGAGGGATCGAGAAGTGGTCCGAGGTATTTCCGCCCGCGAAGAACCGCCTGGCAAACGTCGATGCACTCGTTGGTCAGGCGCTCGACGAGATCGAGTGTCCCTTTTCCCGACATCAGAAATCTCCCAGCACCGTTTTCAGCTTCGCCTTCAAAACCTCGGCGCTGAAAGGCTTGATGATGTAGTTGTTGACGCCGGCCTTGCGCGCCGCGATGACGTTCTCGACCTTCGATTCGGCGGTCACCATCACGAAGGGCAACGACTTTGTGCTGGCATCGGCGCGCACCTTCTGAAGCAGCTCGTAGCCGGTCATCGGCTGCATGTTCCAGTCCGAGATGATGAGCGCATAGCGGCGGCTTTTGAGCTTTGCCAGCGCTTCCGTTCCGTCGGTCGCCTCGTCTATGTCGGAGAAGCCGAGCTTGTTCAGCAGGTTTCTCACGATCCGCAACATCGTCTTGTAGTCGTCCACGATCAGGATCGGCATTTTCATGTCGACGGCCATTCTCTTTCCTCCTTACGCTCAGTGAACTGGCGCGGCGCAGATCGCACCGAGCACGCTTGTGACGCTCAAGACCAGCAGCAGTCTGTCTTCGAGGCGGTAAATTCCCTGGGAGACCTCGCGCCAGCGCTCGTCGAGCGTGGCCGGCACACTTTCCCGGCGCTGCAGAGGGACACGCAGAACTTCGCCCACCTCGTCGACGAGGAGGCTGAACGGCTCGTCGTCATGTTCGACAACGACAGCCATGGCCCGTTCGACGAAACCTTCCGACGGCAGTCCCAGACGCGTCCGCATGTTGATCGCGGTCACGATCCGGCCGCGCAGGTTGAGCGATCCGGCGATCTCCGCGGCTGCCAGCGGAATGCGGGTGATGATCTGCGGGCTGAGCACGTCGCGGACGTTGAGCACGGGAATGCCGAAGCTCTGGCCCCCGATCGTCATGGTCACATAATCCTCGGTCGTCGCTTCCGCGGCGCCGGCCGGCGCTTTCCTGTCGAGAGCGGTGCTCATGCTGCGTCCTCCTTGCGGCTCTCTTCGGCATGTGTGCGCGAGAGAACATTGAGCAGCGCCGTGGGGTCGAGCTTCGTCACATAGTCGGTGAACCCGGCCTCCCTTCCTCGCGCAATGTCTTTCGGGTTGGCGTGGGAGGAGAGCGCGACGATGGGCACGGCGCTCATCTTCTCGTCGGCTCGGAGCTTGCGCACGAGGTCGAACCCGGAAAGGCCGGGCATCTCGATGTCGGAAACGATGACATCGAAGGGACCTCCGTCCTTGCAGAGCGAAATGGCGGCCTCCGCGTGCTCCGCGACAGTCACCGAGTAACCGGCGACCGTGAGCATGGGGATCAGGAGGTTGCGGAAGAAGGCGCTGTCTTCGACAAGCAGCACGTTTCGTTCGCTATCCGCCCCAAAGGCGCTTTCGGTCTTGACCTCGAACCAATCGGCATTGCCCTGGCGCAGATAGTGGACCGTGTCGATGATGTCGGTCGCGGCGCCCGCGATGATCGCACTGCCGAGAGTGCCCGGTCGCCCGCCGCCCGAGAGCTGCATATCGAGAGGCGCTTCCACGATGTCGACCACCCGGTCGACCACGAGGCCGAGCATGCGTTGTCCATCGACAAAAACGAGGATCGGCCGCTTGCCCTTGCGTTCCGCCGGGTTGCCATCAAGGTCGATGAGCGGCATCAGCCCGCCGCGATACTGCAGCACGGTGAGCGCGCCCGCCTTCTCGGCTGTCGCGAGGTCCGTCTCCTCAAGTCGTGCGACGAGAGAAAGCGGGACGGCTTTCGGTCCGCCGTCATGCGCTTCGAAGACCAGCATCGAAACCGCTTCGTCCCTGCGCGAACCGGTCCGGGCATTGCCGGCAAGGGCGGCGGCTTCGGCATGCGGCGCGGCGGAGACCGCGGTGGCGAGGCCGTTCGGATCGAGAATCATGATCACGCGTCCATCTCCGAGGATGGTCGTCCCCGAGAAGCACGAGATGTGGCGCATGCAGCGCGAAACCGGCTTCACGACGATTTCCTCGGTATCGAATACCTTGTCGACGATGATGCCGAAGACGAAGGCGCCCACCTGCGAAACGACGACATACATGCTGTCGGCCTCGCCCGCCTCGACGGCGGTGTCCGTTTGCGGCAATCCGAGGATTTCGCACAGCGAGACGAGCGGCAGCAGCCGGTCGCGCAAGCGGTAAACAGGGTGCCCGTTGATGTCCTCGAGCCCCTTGCTCGTGGTGCGGTTGATGCGGACGAGCTCCACGACGCTGTTCTGTGGCAGGGCAAAGCGTTCGCCCTCGCATTCGACGATGAGCGCCGAAACGATCGCAAGCGTCAGCGGTATCTTGATGGTGAAGCGGGAGCCGACGCCTTCGGTCGACTGGAACTCGATAATGCCGCCGATCTTTTCGATGTTGTTTCGCACGACGTCCATGCCGACGCCGCGGCCCGAAACGCTGGTGACGGCGGCCGCGGTCGAGAATCCGGGCCTGAAGATGAATTGCTGGATCTGCTGCTCGCTCATGCCCTCGAGCTGGATCTCGGTCGCCAGCCCGTTTGCCAGCACCTTGTCCCTGATCCGCGCGGTCGGCAGTCCGCGCCCGTCGTCGGAAACCACGACGACGATGTGCCCGCCTTCGTGCCGTGCCGAAAGTTCGATCGTGCCATGCTCGGGCTTTCCCGCCGCGAGCCGGTCGGCAGCCATTTCGATTCCGTGATCGGCGGAATTCCGGACCATATGCGTGAGCGGATCGCGGATCGATTCCAGAACCTGCCGGTCGAGTTCCGTGTCGGCACCCGTCATCGCGAGTTCGATTTTCTTGCCGACTTCCTGAGAAAGGTCGCGGACAAGGCGCGGCAGCTTGCCCCAGGCATTTCCGATCGGCTGCATGCGCGTCATCATCACGCTTTCCTGCAGTTCGGTCGTCACCTGGTTGAGCCGCTGCAGCGGCGCCGCGAAGGGGCTGTCGCCGTGGCTGCGCATGATCTGGAGGAGCTGGTTGCGCGTCAGAACGAGTTCGCTCACAAGCGTCATCAGGTCTTCGAGAGCATTGATGTTGACGCGCAAGGCTTGCGTCTGGCCCGGCCCGGCGGCTTCGGGTTTTTCGGCATTGACCTTGGCGGGAGCACTGGCGGCCGGCGCTTCGGGCGCCTTTGCCGCCGGCACCGGCACTGGCGCCGCGGCCGGAGCGGTATCCGGCTTTCCCCGGTGGAGATGCGCGCACAGCGCGGCGATATCGTCTTCTTCTATGCCGAGGACCCGGAAGCCCTGGCCGATTTCCGTTTCGAGGAGGGCAATGTCTTCGCCGGTCCAGCCATTATCGGCAAGGCAGGTCAGCACGTCCGCAACATCGATCCCCGGCGTCTTCTGGAGCGCCACCTCGAAGCCCTTGGCGAGGGCGAACTGAAGCTTCAGAAGTTCGGATTCCAGAGCGCCGCCTTCGGCCGATTTGTCGGCGAAGCCCGCGCAGGCAAGTTCGCATGCCGTGTCGATGCCCGACGCGGCGCCGGCGCGCTCGAACAGCGTTCCCTTCTTTTCGGTGGCCACCGGGTCGGTGGCCGCCGGGGCGGTGCTGGCGGGGGCGTCCGCCTCGCCGCTCGCGATGCGTCTCAAGGCGTCGATGATCTCGCGATCCTCGCCCGCGGGTTCCGCCCCGGTTTGCCCGAGTGAGGCAACGAGTTCCTTGATGCGGTCGAGCGCGACAAGGACCCGCGAGATCACGTCATGCGAGATCGTGAGTTCGCCGTCGCGGACCCGGCCGAGCACGTCCTCCGCCGCATGGGCGACGGCTTCAAGCCGGGGAAGCCCCAGAAAGCCGCACGTCCCCTTGATCGTGTGCATGACGCGAAAGATGCTGCCGAGAAGCGCCGGGTCGCCTGGCCGCTGCTCCAGCTCCACGATTTCGCTGTCCAGCACGTCAAGCGCTTCGCAGGTTTCGGCGAGAAAATCTTTGAGAAGATCGTCCATGTCGGAATGCCCCCAACGGCAGGTGTCAGGGGATTTAAAGTAAACAAGAAGGTTTAATGAGTAATAAATAAACACGAATACAGAGGCATTTGTTTAGTTAATAAAATATTTGTCGAGAAATATTATTATAACCAAAGTATAAAATGCTTCCCGGCCGGCATGCCGGCCGTCGGGACTGCGCCTCTGGTCGCCTGCGTGATGTCCCCACGTTCGGCGTTGAGGCGGCATTTGAGCGCCAGCCCGAGCCGGGCCGACATGCCGTCGAGCAAATTCAGCATCAACGTGTCGCGCGGATGGGTGCGGCCGGTCGTGAAGGCGAGAACCGCGACCGTTTCGCCGTTCGCCTTGAGAGGCACCGCGGCGTCGGGCCAGGGATGCGATCTCTCGTCCGCCGGATGTGTCCCGGCACCGAACCGGCTGACGATATGTCCGGTCCGCCAGGCTTCGCCGGCAACGCCGTCACCCTGTCCGGACGGCAGGTTCGCGGCGGCGTCCTCGTCCCGCGCCCCGCCACCAGACCGGATTTTCCGCAGCGTCAGGTCACTGTCCTGCGGTAGCCAGACTTCCGCACGCATCCATCCGCTGCATAGCGTGATCGCGCGCAGAAGAACGGCGAGCGCCGCATCGAATGTAGGTGCGCGCATGAACCGGTCGACGACCATCTGGCCCAGGCGAACCCGCCGGTATTCCTGCGTTGGCTGCGACACGTCGCTTGCGATCAGGATTGTGTTGGTGCCGGGCGACCAGACCCGCGTCAGGGCCAGCTCGCTTCCGTCCGGCAGGTAGCAGAGGCGGCGCAACTCGTGGTTCAATTCGTGCGCGGCGCCTGTCGCGTTGGGCAGCACGACGGTGCGGCCCCCGGCGGTCAGCAATCGCTCGACCGTCGAGAGCGTTGCCGACTTGGCCGGGGAGCCGTTCGGTTTCTCGAGCATTTCGAAGGCACTCGAGCTTTGCGAAACCAGCGTCCCCGAGGCCGGGTCGAAAACGAAGACGGCAGGCGGAAGGGGCGGTGCAGGCATTCTATTCAACATATCCGGCCTCGATCGCCCTATCTCAGGCCGCGCGCACTTGTGTAAGGAACTTGTCGACATGCTCGCGCAGCGTCTCCGCCTGACGGGCAAGCAGGTCGGACGAACCGGAAATTTCCGCGGCCGCCGAGCCCGTTTCGGCCGCAGCTTCCGCCACCGCGACGATGTTCGACGACACGTCCTGCGTGCCGCGCGCGGCCTCCTGGACGTTACGTGCGATTTCGTTGGTTGCGGCGTCCTGCTCGTCGACCGCCGCGGCGGTCGAGGTCGCAATCTGGTTCATCTCGGTGATCGTCTTCTCGATCGACTTGATGGCGTCGACGGATTCCTGCGTTGCGCCCTGCATCGCCTTGATCTGTTCGGCGATTTCCTCGGTTGCCTTTGCCGTCTGGTTGGCGAGGCTCTTCACTTCGGAGGCGACGACGGCGAAGCCCTTGCCGGCCTCGCCGGCGCGGGCAGCCTCGATGGTTGCATTGAGTGCGAGCAGGTTGGTCTGCGCCGCGATGTCATTGATCAGCGTGACCACATCGCCGATTTTCTGCGCCGCCGCCGCAAGGCCCTGCACCTTGTCGTCGGTGCGGTGCGCTTCCTGCACCGCCTGACCCGCGATCTGGGCCGACATCGACGCCTGGCGGCCGATTTCGGCGATCGAGCTCGACAGCTGCTCGCTGGCCGAGGCGACCGTCTGCACGTTTGTCGATGCCTCTTCCGAGGCCGCCGCAACGGTCGTCGTCCGGGAGCTGGCTTGCTCTGCCGTGACGCTCATGGACTGAGCCGAAGCCTGGAGCTCGGTCGATGCCGAGGCGACCGACTCGATGATCTCGTTCACGGCGATGTCGAATTCGTTGATGGCCGTTTCGAGTTTCCGCTGGCCGGCGCGCTCTTCTTCCATCGCGTCCTGATAAGCGGAAATCGCCAGATCCATATCGAGCATGATGGCAGTATTCACTGCACACAATACTTCGGAAAGGCGCTTCGGCGTCCAGCGATACTTCTTGACCGCAATCTCGACGAGCCGGTTCATCACGAACTTGTAGCCGCCGATATACCAGCGCGGCTCGAGGCCGATACGGTTATGCGTCTGCCCGATTATGCGAACGCCCTGCATATAAGCGTCGTCGAAGGTGCCTGAAAAAAGCCGGCCCCAATGCGCTCCCTGCGCCGTTTTCAGTCTCGGCGTCCGATCGCCGATCAGCTTGGCAAGAGCGGGAACGTTGCTGAGATGAGCGTAAAAGCCGTCGAGAACCTCCGGCAGATGCGGCTCGATCACCTTCCAGAATTCGCGAAGGGCATCGCCCGTCCGCTCGGAAACTTCCATGTAACGCAAGCGGCCTTCGCGGTCGACCGACGATACTTGATTCTGCGTCATAATTTTCCCCACCAAAAATAGGCCGGCACTGCCTGCCTCATGCCCTCCTTGCGTCCGGTTGCAGCCAAGTCAACTGCAAATACTCGCTACATTGGTACGCAATTCGGTTCGATTAAGCTTGAGTTTATGGTTCAACTAGAAATGAACAGTTAATACAGGGGTATTATTTAATGTATATATTATAAAAATAAAGTATATATGATGATTATATCCTATGTTAAAAATGAAGTATTTCACTAGTCTTTGTGCTGGCAAAGTTATCCCCAGGACGATAGGTAGAAGAACAAGGGGTAAGGGGAGACGTGCCGCCGAACAGGCCGTTTCCAAAACGAAAGTATAGTTATGTGACCAGCCTCACCGACACGGCTGGAGATCCGCATATCCCCGCCGCAAGCGATCCGGCCAGGGACGGCCTTCCGGGAGACTGCGGTGCATGTCCGTTCAGCCAGGGCGAGCTTTGCCGCGCGGTTATCGGGTCGGATGCGGAAAACCGCGTCTCGAAGGTCGGTGGATCGATCCGGCCCCGCCAGCACATCTACAAATCCGGAGAGTCGCGCGGCCAGATCGTGGTCCTGCGCGACGGCTGGGCGATCAGATTCGTCCTCACCCCGGACGGTCGCAGGCAAATTCTGTCGATCTTGCTGCCGGGGGATATTGCTGGCGGTGAATTCCTGATGCGCGAGGAAGCGCGCTTGTCCGTTCAGGCTCTGGCGACGCCGCTCAAATACTGCGCGTTCGACATCGCGGACCTGAAAGAGTTCGCAAAAAAGGATCCAAGCCTCATATGGACCTTTGTCGGAATTGAAATCGCGGAGCATGAAGCCAGCGAAGCCCTGATGGTGGGCCTGGGGCGCCGCAACGCCGAGCAACGTATCGCGCGGCTCGTTCTCGACATATATGAGCGGCTTGAAAAGCGTGGCCTCGCCGACGGAAATACCATCCCCTTTGTGCTGCGTCAGAAGACCATCGCCGACCTGCTCGGTCTGACCCGGGTTCACGTAAGCCGCGTAATGACTGCCATGAAAACGCAAGGTATCATGCAGTTGGCCCGGGGCTCTCTGACGATCCTCGACATGCGGGCCCTGCGCGCCGCTGCCTGACCGGCGCGGCCATGCCTTGCCCATTCCAGGGAGGAATGGTGCACCCGTTCGAACAGAGTTCGAACTTCTTTATCCATGAAGAGGGTGCCATTCCGGAGGAATGGTGCACCGGGGAAGGCGAGGATGAGTACTGGCATCTTTGCATGCAAATGCCGCGCGATTAGCGCGGAACGGCCCTCCCGCCTGTCCGCATGCGGACAGGCGGGAGGGCCGTTGTCGCTGCGGATTGCGGCCGTCTCTCGATTTGCTACTCTCATCGAACTTCAGCCAAGCACCGATGATTGGCTGCGGATTGCGGCCGTCTCTCGATTTGCTACTCTTGTTCTGAATATCGTCAGAGACAACACAACGCTGCGGATTGCGGCCGTCTCTCGATTTGCTACTCTTATGGATAGAGTATGGACAAAATGTCCGGCGCTGCGGATTGCGGCCGTCTCTCGATTTGCTACTCTAGGTATCGCTCCGGAGAGGCTTCGCTCCACGCTGCGGATTGCGGCCGTCTCTCGATTTGCTACTCTTTCCTTTCCCGGATTTGTGTCACCGATGCGGCTGCGGATTGCGGCCGTCTCTCGATTTGCTACTCTTCTGGTCTTATCAATGATGTCCCCTTGCAGCTGCGGATTGCGGCCGTCTCTCGATTTGCTACTCTTAATGGACTCGATGTTGTCGTTCCCAAACAGCTGCGGATTGCGGCCGTCTCTCGATTTGCTACTCTAAGACCTTCCCGATGGCATCGACTATCAGGGCTGCGGATTGCGGCCGTCTCTCGATTTGCTACTCTATCGTCACCATCGGCGACGTGAATGTCGACGCTGCGGATTGCGGCCGTCTCTCGATTTGCTACTCTTTTTGCCGCCCGCTCCATGCAATCGAGCACGCTGCGGATTGCGGCCGTCTCTCGATTTGCTACTCTATGACGCTCGAAAATCAGGCGGCCTTGCGGGCTGCGGATTGCGGCCGTCTCTCGATTTGCTACTCTATTGCAGTAAGTCACCGCGCCGTCGGCATCGCTGCGGATTGCGGCCGTCTCTCGATTTGCTACTCTGGAATAGCGCGGAGTTCCGGTGCCTCCGGTGCTGCGGATTGCGGCCGTCTCTCGATTTGCTACTCTGAGAGGCGGCATCATGAGAATGGAGTTTCCGCTGCGGATTGCGGCCGTCTCTCGATTTGCTACTCTAATTAACGGCAGCTTGTGCTAAACATCAAAGCTGCGGATTGCGGCCGTCTCTCGATTTGCTACTCTATTACATATCCCCGTTGGTCAGCCCCGACAGCTGCGGATTGCGGCCGTCTCTCGATTTGCTACTCTCCGGAGCCCGACCGCATCTACATGGTCTACGCTGCGGATTGCGGCCGTCTCTCGATTTGCTACTCTCCGGGGCATCATCTTCACGGCTTCGAGAGCGCTGCGGATTGCGGCCGTCTCTCGATTTGCTACTCTACAAACGGTGGTCGATCTCGCGCCCATCCCGCTGCGGATTGCGGCCGTCTCTCGATTTGCTACTCTCGGCCACGGCCGTTCCTTTCGTGAGGTACTGCTGCGGATTGCGGCCGTCTCTCGATTTGCTACTCTGTTCCTTCGCCAATCCCGGCTTGTTTTCCCGCTGCGGATTGCGGCCGTCTCTCGATTTGCTACTCTCGTTCGGGTCGCCGTTGCTCTGAAAGATCGGCTGCGGATTGCGGCCGTCTCTCGATTTGCTACTCTCAGTGCGCGCGAACGGCGTCAACCTGAGGCGCTGCGGATTGCGGCCGTCTCTCGATTTGCTACTCTGTGACGACTGAAATCCCAAGGCCGTCCCGCGCTGCGGATTGCGGCCGTCTCTCGATTTGCTACTCTACTCACGCTAACGCTCGCCATCGTCGGCGCGCTGCGGATTGCGGCCGTCTCTCGATTTGCTACTCTTCAACGCGGCTATGTGATAGATGATGCCTCGCTGCGGATTGCGGCCGTCTCTCGATTTGCTACTCTAAAAAAGAGAAGTGTTGTTTAGACCATTTCGCTGCGGATTGCGGCCGTCTCTCGATTTGCTACTCTCCGGGTGGCATGTAAACTTCCCGTCGTCGCTGCGGATTGCGGCCGTCTCTCGATTTGCTACTCTATTGATCTCGGCACCGCCCGCCTGGCCGGCGCTGCGGATTGCGGCCGTCTCTCGATTTGCTACTCTCAAAGCCCGGCAACTCCCGCTCTATCAGGGGCTGCGGATTGCGGCCGTCTCTCGATTTGCTACTCTGCTGTTCGCAATGAGAAGGAACGGCGCGTCGCTGCGGATTGCGGCCGTCTCTCGATTTGCTACTCTCTGTATACCGTTCTCGCGCACCCGCGCGCGGCTGCGGATTGCGGCCGTCTCTCGATTTGCTACTCTATTACATATCCCCGTTGGTCTGCGCCGACAGCTGCGGATTGCGGCCGTCTCTCGATTTGCTACTCTGCTCCGCTCGCAATAACCAGCCTCCACGGCGCTGCGGATTGCGGCCGTCTCTCGATTTGCTACTCTGCCTCCGAATAGCTGGCCGATGCGCGAAAGGCTGCGGATTGCGGCCGTCTCTCGATTTGCTACTCTGACACCAATCGCGGATTCCATCTATGCTTCGCTGCGGATTGCGGCCGTCTCTCGATTTGCTACTCTGGCGGACCCGGATTACCCGAGGGGATGCCGGCTGCGGATTGCGGCCGTCTCTCGATTTGCTACTCTTCGTCCTCCACCTCATCGATGGTGCGAAGCGCTGCGGATTGCGGCCGTCTCTCGATTTGCTACTCTAAAGTGCCGAAAGCTGGCCGCGATACCCCGGCTGCGGATTGCGGCCGTCTCTCGATTTGCTACTCTGACCAGATCAAATAGCCCCTGACGGTGATTGCTGCGGATTGCGGCCGTCTCTCGATTTGCTACTCTGGTCAGCGCGTCCCGAAGACCGTACTTCGTGCTGCGGATTGCGGCCGTCTCTCGATTTGCTACTCTCGCGCTCATGAGCAGCCGCCCAGCCGTCACGCTGCGGATTGCGGCCGTCTCTCGATTTGCTACTCTTCGGAAAGTGGCAATAGCCCGGTCCAACTTGCTGCGGATTGCGGCCGTCTCTCGATTTGCTACTCTTGTTCGATGAAGCCGAACCAAAGACGGCGGGCTGCGGATTGCGGCCGTCTCTCGATTTGCTACTCTGTTGACGCGGGGTGGGACCGTAGTCCCAGCGCTGCGGATTGCGGCCGTCTCTCGATTTGCTACTCTCTGATAGGCGGGTGAGCGCGCCATCATTTCGCTGCGGATTGCGGCCGTCTCTCGATTTGCTACTCTGCGCGGCGGCGGCGGGCGGCGCAACGCTTGGCTGCGGATTGCGGCCGTCTCTCGATTTGCTACTCTTCGGGATGATGGGCCTGAACACGATCTCACGCTGCGGATTGCGGCCGTCTCTCGATTTGCTACTCTGCACTGGCGGAACGGAAGTTCGCCTCCCCGGCTGCGGATTGCGGCCGTCTCTCGATTTGCTACTCTCTTTTTCCGCGTCTGCTCTGGCTGCGAGGAGCTGCGGATTGCGGCCGTCTCTCGATTTGCTACTCTTTCTCGGACTCCACAGCGCCGCCTCATATGGCTGCGGATTGCGGCCGTCTCTCGATTTGCTACTCTCAGCGGCGAAAAATCCGCCACCGTCAAGCGGCTGCGGATTGCGGCCGTCTCTCGATTTGCTACTCTGCGGAATAGATCGCCTCGTGCGTGCTCTCCGCTGCGGATTGCGGCCGTCTCTCGATTTGCTACTCTGGAGGCGGAAATCGCTCGTGTTGAGGCGGTGGCTGCGGATTGCGGCCGTCTCTCGATTTGCTACTCTCGGCAAATGGGCGGGCCAGCACGAGGTTTCGCTGCGGATTGCGGCCGTCTCTCGATTTGCTACTCTGAAAAAGTCGCCGGTCACGCTCAAGACGTTGCTGCGGATTGCGGCCGTCTCTCGATTTGCTACTCTGATTCCGATGGTGACAAATCGGCAAGTTTGGCTGCGGATTGCGGCCGTCTCTCGATTTGCTACTCTAAAGCCTATCTGGCCTGTGCGCGCCAGCTTGCTGCGGATTGCGGCCGTCTCTCGATTTGCTACTCTAGCGACGAGCGCCGATGCGTTTCGCATATCGCTGCGGATTGCGGCCGTCTCTCGATTTGCTACTCTAGAGTTGGTTGCCACCGCCAATGCGCGAACGCTGCGGATTGCGGCCGTCTCTCGATTTGCTACTCTGAGGGTCGCTCGGTCGAAATCACCCTCATCGCTGCGGATTGCGGCCGTCTCTCGATTTGCTACTCTTCCGCGCGGAAGTGAAGCGCGGTGCGCTCTGCTGCGGATTGCGGCCGTCTCTCGATTTGCTACTCTGAGTTCCGCAACCTCACACTCACCGCGCTCGCTGCGGATTGCGGCCGTCTCTCGATTTGCTACTCTGCCTTTCACGTCGGCATCCCCATGCGCTTCGCTGCGGATTGCGGCCGTCTCTCGATTTGCTACTCTGGTTAGTGTCCGCCAAATAATCCTTCATGTGCTGCGGATTGCGGCCGTCTCTCGATTTGCTACTCTGTACGTCGACGCCGCCGTCCGGCGCCGGTCGCTGCGGATTGCGGCCGTCTCTCGATTTGCTACTCTAAGGGGGCGAAGTAATGGCGGGGCAGGGTGGCTGCGGATTGCGGCCGTCTCTCGATTTGCTACTCTGAAGAGGTCATGGAGCAGCGCGCGCAGGAGGCTGCGGATTGCGGCCGTCTCTCGATTTGCTACTCTCATCGGGCCGCGTCACAACGATGCCGATTAGCTGCGGATTGCGGCCGTCTCTCGATTTGCTACTCTCAGCAGGCGGCGTGAACGTCACCGCGCATCGCTGCGGATTGCGGCCGTCTCTCGATTTGCTACTCTGCCGCCGCCGGTACGGGGATAGGAGAAAACGCTGCGGATTGCGGCCGTCTCTCGATTTGCTACTCTTTCCTTTTCCCAAAGCCTGTCGATCGCCGCGCTGCGGATTGCGGCCGTCTCTCGATTTGCTACTCTTAATATCGAGAAGCGTTCCGATAGCGCCGTTGCTGCGGATTGCGGCCGTCTCTCGATTTGCTACTCTTTTCCTGTCTATTGATAGCTCCGGCACTCGGCTGCGGATTGCGGCCGTCTCTCGATTTGCTACTCTCTCCGTAGAAGACGGCTGCGGGACTTCCCGGCTGCGGATTGCGGCCGTCTCTCGATTTGCTACTCTTACCCTTCCGGCAAGCCATTGAAATGGCACACGCTTTCGCCTTTCCATGCTTCAAAAAAGCTGAAGCTGGGAGGGCGATTGCGGTGTTGGCTGGCGTTTTTTTCCGACATAAACCTTGATCCTTCCGAACTGATTGTCCGTGATCGTCAGGAATCGGACCTCACCTTGCGCGGGTACGACAGCGCCCATTCGCTTCACATGAACTTCCGCATTCTCGATCGAAGCGCAATGACGCGAGTAGACCGAATACTGCATCATCGTGAAGCCATCATCCAGAAGGTCTTTCCGGAAGCGCGTATAGGCCTTTCGCGCTTTCGGCGTATCGGTCGGAAGATCGAACATGGCGATAACCCACATCGAGCGCCACCCCCAGGGCAATTGAGGAATGGGGCGCGCATGCGCCATCATCCCTCCCCTTCTATGTCCAGAAGATCGGGTGCCAGCGGCAAGCCTTCTGGCAATGCCAGCGCGGCTTCGCCTCCCGTCAAGGCGCGGCAGAGAGACACGGCGCTTGAATGAAGCGCCAGCAGGAGCGGCATTCGTCTGCCGCCGACAAGAACGGTTTCATTGAAAATAGAAAGAAGTGCGGCGCGTGTGTCTCGATCATCGAGACTCGGGGTTGCCCCGCTCGGTTCATCGGTAAGCAGCCGGACTCGCCAATCCACAAATGGCCTGTAAGGCTCCAGAAGATCGTCGGCGAGACAAAACGGATTTGCGCGGTTGCGATGAAAGACGCCAAGCGAAGGAATCAATCCGGCCGCGACAACCGCCCGCGCCGTCGCGGCGCGGACAACCGCATAGCCGTAGTTTAGCAGGGCGTTAACGCCCTCCAGATCGCGGTCTCTCCGGAAGTCTTTTCCGAACAGGCGCGGCCAATAGCGCTGCGCGGCTTGCGCCTCAAGATTGTCAGGATCGCCCGAACGCACACGACGTGACATGGGGGCCAGCCCGCCATGCTCGCCGGTGAAATGCGCAAGAACGGTGCCCTGTTGTGCGATCTTGCTTCGGATCAACGCCTGCCAAGCACGCTTCTTCGTCGGTTCGCTTGCCTCGACTTGCGCGCGGTGGCGTTCGGTCTGCACATGATGTGCATCGAGCGGCAGCATCATTCCGGCGGGTAGATGGTCCCTCCCCGTCACCATGACGGTCGCACCCGCCTCAAGCAGTTCGATAAAAACCGCCTGCGTATAGGTCGCTCTCAAGTCGTCGACAATAACGACGCCCATATCCTCGATTGGCAGCGTCGCTTTCGGGAAGTCGGGACGTTCGATCACTAGTTGCTTGTTGGCTACCGAAAGGCGCGTACCCGGCGTTGCGAATTCGACGGTTTTGCGGATCATCGTGGCGTCCCTCAGTCGTTAGCCGTCCCCACGCGGCCTATCGGGTCAACCGAGACTTTCCGTGCCCTTCCCTTAAGTAGAGAACCTGCATTTGGACGCCAAATGGTATCTCCGTTTGCGTCGATATGCGCCAGCGTCACCACCACCCCGGATGACCAAATGCTTTGAACGATGCGATGTCCGGCCCTGTCTCCATCGGGCACCTCTATGGTGTCGCCCGCCGAAAGCGACATTACGAACGTCGCACCATCTGCCCGTGTTCTTTGAACAACCGGCTTTCGTTTCGACAACCGCCGAGAGGCTTCGAACAGGCTCACAACTTCGAAATCTGCCTTTCCGTTAGGGAGCCGATAGATCGCAATATGATGATTGGAGCCGAGATCGGCATATCCATTTCCGGTTTGGGCCATGAGGTTCAACTGTTGTTTCGTCGTAAGTCTCACTTTTCGAATCTCCGGTCCATCCGGCGATACGCGCGGATATGGCGGAAATGCCTTTTTAGGGTCGCCGCCCCGGTCAGCAACATGTGCCGTGACGATCTCCTTGATCCGGGGGTCGCGTATTTCCTCAAGCTCTCCTTTCGACAGCGCTTCGACCTTCTTGCGCGCCACAAATTGACGATAGGTCCCCGTCTTCGTCTTTACGTCGTCGCCAGTATCGCCATACGTCGTCTCCTTGTGCAACGCGCCGGACACCTTCTTCCGGACGCGATGCGATACGACGATCTCGTTGACGGCCCTCTCGGCATCCGCGCGGATCGCGTCCCAAGGCGGCGAAAGCGTCGGTTTCGCCGCGCGCGGATCGTCTCTCAGTTGCCAATAGCGCGAAAGCTTGTTGGTCATACCGGGATGAGTGCATGCAACGGCCAGCGCATCGACCGCATGATGCCGGTGATCCGCGCGCGTCTTCTCGCCGTTGTCGGCAAGGACATTGTTGAGGGTCCATAATTTGCGAAGTTGTGCGGTCACTTTTCCCGTGACCGCTTCAACTTTAACAGGTGCCTCCGGCCCCATGTCGGGCCACAGGCGCTTGAGCTGCGCAAGAATTTGCTTCGCCGCATAACGGGTGTCGTTCAACTGGCGAGCAGCAAAATCGTCGGGCATTTCCTTTGCAAGGAAGCGCTTCACCTTGCCCGGAGACATACCGGCTCCGCCCTTCGCGGATACCATTCCCTGCAGACGTGTCTGGATCGCCGACCACCGGTCTTCATCGTGGCCGAAGGCTTCGAAGGGCATCCGGTTGCCCTTCTCGATATTCACGTCCTTTCGGCAGAGCGTTTTGTTGCGCGGACTATCGTCGAATGACCGGGAGCGAGGCCAGATATGTTCAACCTCGTATTGGCCCTCTCGGAACAGAGCGGCAAAGCCAATCTGGTCCCCCGTGTAGGGACATCTTTCCTGCCCCTCCTTCCAGAGAAGCCATTTTTCGACATCGTCGCGAGAGGGACTGGGAATTCCTTTTGATTGCAAATCCTTCGTTGCTTCACTGCGTCTTCTCTCGGCTTTGCGAATGCCGCTTTGAATTTCCTCGCGTTCGCGCTTTGACTTCCCTACGTCGCGACCAACTTCGACACGAATGCGATCCGGCTTGCCATAAAGAGCGATGAGATTGTTTACGACCTTTCGGAGTTCATTCTGCGTTCGGATAACCGTCGGATTCCGAAGTTGCGATATTCGCTCGCGTTCTTCCTTGGAAGCCGGACTTGGCAACTTGTCGAGAATTTCGCCGGTCGGTTGTTCGCGGTTGGGGAACACTTCGCGCCGCCAGTTCTCCCAATCCGGTCCATTTACCAGCGCGCCAAACCTTTCTCCCTTCTCAAGTTCCGGAAGAAACAGGTTGAGCGCGAATATGGAATAGGGTTCCCAGCCAGTCGGCAGTTTGAGCACCTGCAATTGCGCGGCTTGTTCTTCCGCAACGCCAAAATCGGCAACAAACGATTTTGCTGCGTCTTCCCGGTGCGCTTTTCGTTCCTTGTCCGACAGGATGATCACGCGCTTTTTGTCTGGCGTTTCGCCATAGTCGGCCGCCCACAAGCGCTCATGAACGGCTTCGCGGATTGCCTGCTGGTGGGGATGCGAAGGCCAATCTGACCCGAATATATCGGCCAGTTTCGCCTCCAATACGTTGCCCAGAAGTTTGTTTTCGCCACCCAGTTCCAGATTGAATTTGAGGCTCTTTTCCGCCCCCGGTTCGCCACGCTGTTTGTAGAGCGGCCTTAAGGCGCCTCGAACTCCTGGCCACGACATGGAAGCTTGCTGCTGGAGTTTGGAAAGAATTGCAGCCCTCTCTTCGGCATCCAGCGGCCGGGCATTGCCACCTGCTATTGCGAGATTGTTCAGCTTTTCCAGCATCCGCCGCTGCTGTGAAAGCCAGGAACCTTTTGGACAAAGCGGCGCACCCGGCATGAACCTGCAATCGCCCAAGGTGTTCTTTCGCCAGAACACGGGACGTTGCGCAAAGATCGTGTCGCCAATCTTTGCTTTCAGCTCCTCACTCCGAAGCACCGGATGATATTCCGATTGGGTAGTCCAAAGCCTTTCGAACTCTTCCAAGACTACGGTTCTGTGTGCATGAACTCCGCGCTTGCGATCCGACGGCGCGCGGCGGGCAAGCCAAGCGCCCAACGTGGTTTGTTCATTCCTGAGGGCCTTCAGGGTCGCGTCTCGCTCGCTCTGCGCTTCTTTTTCGTCGTCGGCGTCAGATTCGGGGGTGTCGCTATCCTCAAGTTCGCGGCCCTTGAAGTGCCGGTGCTGCGCAAGGTGATAGATCGCCCGCCCAAACTCATAGGCGCTCAACTTCTCTTCGAGTCCGCGCCTTCGCAAATCATAAGGATCGCCGCCCATAACAATCGGCCAATCGGGCGAGCCATAAGCAGGCAGCAAGCCCGCATCGCGAAGCGCCTCGTTCAGCGCCTTCCGGCGCATTCGCCGCCGCCGCAATTGGCGGCGCATCATGCGCTTTTGTCTGCGCTGCTGATTGAGGGGTGTCCCGTCCGGGTCGCGCGCCTCTGGGAATATTCGCGCGCCGAGCCTCAGAATATTCCCGGCAGATTGCTCTGGACTGTAGTCGACAACGGCAAAGCCGATTGACGTCGTACCAATATCGAAGCCGAAAATTCGCTCCATGACCAATCCCCCTTGCGCCCAATAAGGGTAAAGGCTAGCCTCTGTTCTGTAGCAAATCGAGAGGCGGTCGCTTTTCGCAAGCAAATTGACCCCTTGTGCGGGCTCGGCATCCCAAGGTCAGCTGCCGGTTATTATCGAAAAGGCCCACCGCGAACAGCGTGTGGGCCTTTTTGCTTTCCCCCCGTGAGCAGTAACACGGGGGGCTTTCGATACATCGGGAAGCCCTTAGCGGTCCCTCTTTCGTCTCAAGTTCCCAGCCCCCCTCAAGATCAGGCCTTCAGGCCGCAATGCGGCTTGAAGGCCATGCCTGGCTCCCGGCCTGCCGAACGGGACGGGTCAAGGCTGGCGAAGCCACGCCGCGCAAGCGGCGCGCGGCCTTGATGTGGCCCGGGCGGCGGGTAATCGGCCTGTCTTTTGGCGGGCCTTGCACTTCGATGATTCGCCGGAAATGCACACCCGTCCGACGGCGAGCGCCCAAAAACATTCCATAACTTACATTTTTCATATGAAAGATTTTTCATATGGAGATGGATTTTTCTTGGGAGATTTTCCGGACTGACAATCATGTCGCGGCATTCAAGGATTTACAGAGGCGCGAAATGAGTGGCGGAGAAATCATAGATAATCCTGACCGGCCTTTCGTTTCTCATCCAGAAGGAACGTCGAAAGCGGAAGACAGGCCGCGGCTGCTCTTGAACGGCCTCGACAGCCTATATGTTTGCTATTCGCTCGACATGCGCACATCGACGCTCGATTTCCCGGACCTCGAATACCGCAAGGAAATGATCAGGGACGGGCAGCGCGACTTCGAGACGCTGACGCTGGGCTGCGAAGACTTCGCACTGCGTCCGCATGGGGCGAAGCCCTACCGGTTTCTCTTGGAGAATGACGCCTTCTCTCTCGGCATGACGGAAGTCATGCAACCGACACTCCGTGCCCAGTTCCGATCCGAAGCCCTCTGGCGGTCAGGCGCAATCGCACTCCATCAACGGATAGTCGACTGGGCGCGCTCGATAGGCGCGACAATGATCGCGCCGGAAACCATATCCCGTGCCGATTGGTCCTTCGATTTCGATTTGCCGGAAGTGGATTTCAATGAGGATGATTTCACGACGCGGGCTCATAAGGACGCCAAATATCGCGACGGTGGGCGCGTCCAAACTTTCCGCCTTGGGGCGGGCCATACGGTAATCCGCGTCTATGACAAGGTTGCCGAGATTAGGCAAAGCAGCGGCAAGGTCTGGTTCTTCGACCTTTGGGGCCAAAGCGAAAATGTGTGGCGTATCGAGTTCCAGATACGGAGCGAACGCCTCAAGACGGGTGCGATCCGGACGCTGGGTGACTTGGAAGAACTACAAGGCGATATTCTGCGACAGCTCGCGCATGAGCACACGACGCTTCGACGGCCGACAGGCGACAGCAACAAATCGCGTTGGCCGCTTCATCCCCTCTGGCAATCACTTCAGGACGCAATCGTGGAAATGCCCCACCTTGGATTGGCGCGGCACTACGATCCGGATAGCGCGCTGCAATACCGGAAGTTCAAGACCCTTACTTCCATGTACGGCTACCTAAAAGCCCTTGCGGCAATGTCCGTCCTGGAGTCGGGACATTGGCGACGGATGGTTACGCTTGAAGATTTGGCGGAAGAAATCCTCGACATGCTTCAGCCGCATCACATCCCCACCATATGGCAGCAGGATGTGGAGCAGCGCATTCGTGACTACGAGTCAGGCAAATGGTGAACCTCAAGGCACTCGAAGCGCGGATTAATGAGCGTGCCAATCAGATTCTCAAATACGCCGAGCTGGCGATTCCGAATGAGCGGACATTCGAGTTTTTCCGGAGTTGCGTGTTGGATGAACTAGGCCAAAAGGGCCTGCGTTCGGACATTGCTACCCTCCTTGACCACGGCGGTAAGGGCGGGACTGAGGCGTGGAATGGCATGGGCCGGTCCCATACAGGCAAGAAAGGCGGTGCCCCATGAGTGGATAGCCGCAAATTTGACATGCTTGTTACGCTCGATATCCCGGATGAACTGCCGGTAACGTCCGATGAGCTGGCTCTCGTTGAGACCTATCTCCGGGATATCATTGCCGAAATGCTGAAAGAAGAGGCGGCCCGATAGGGCCTGGGAGATGGGTCATGGGACAGAATGCTATTGTTTATGCGCGCGTATCCACGATAAGGCAGGCTGACCATGACCTGTCCATTCCCGATCAAATCGCTCACGCGGAACGCTATTGCAAGGAACGCGATATCGAGATCGTAGGCGCCTATGTCGATCCGGGCGCATCGGCTCGCGACGATAACCGGCCTCAATTCCAGCGCATGATGGATGATGTGAAGTCAGGGGTGATACGAGCCGATATGGTTCTCGTTCACAGCTTCTCGCGCTTTTTTCGGGATGCTTACGGCTTTGCCGTCTATTCACGGATGCTTGAGAAAAGCGGTACTCGGCTTATGTCGATGACGCAGGAAACTGGCGAAGGTGCGCAAGCAGATTTGATGCGCCAGATACTTTCTTCCTTCGACGAGTATCAAAGCGCCGAAACCGCCAAGCATGTCACCCGCTCCATGATTGAGAACGCAAAGCGCGGTTTCTGGAACGGCGCGGCCGCACCCTATGGTTACAAGACAATCATTGTTGAGCGGCACGGCAACAAGGACAAGAAAAAGCTCGACCTGGAGCCGCAGGAAGCGGAAATCGTCAAACTGATTTTCCAGCTGTATCTCTATGGCGACGGCAAGACCGGGCCGCTCGGCATCAAGAACTTGGTTTCCTATCTGAATGGGCGCGGCGTAAAGAACCGGAACGGAAAGCCGTTCCGCATCCAGCACATTCAGGAAGCATTGCGGCGCTCCGCCTATATTGGAACGCACTACTTCAATCGCACGGAGAGCCGGACACGAAAGCCGCGCCCTCGTGAAGAGTGGGTCGAGATTGCGGTACCGCCGATTGTCGAGGAAAGCATTTTTCACGCGGTACAAGCGCAACTGGACGCCCGAAATCCGACAATGACACCGCCTCGCATCGCAAGCAGCCGCATATTGCTGACAGGCGTGGCGATTTGCGATAGTTGCGGTGCGCCGATGCGGACGCGAACCGGCAAGAACGGTCAGTACTGGTACTACACATGCTCGCGGTCGGCCGATATGGGTAAGACCGGATGCGCGGGCGTAACAGTGCCTATGGGCAAGCTCGATGCAATCGTGACCGACGCCCTATGCGGTCAGGTGCTTCAACCGGATCGCCTTGAGTACATGCTCGGGTCATTGCTTGCTCGCAATTCGGGACGGCGGGCGGCCGCGCAAGCGAGACTGAAGGAATTGAAGCGGGAACGTCGGGAGCTGGATCAAAAGCTGGAAATGCTGACCGACGCTCTGGAAAAGGGCGTTCCGCTCGATACCGTCAAAACCCGAATTACTCAACGCCAGAATGAGCGCGAACAGGTGAACCGGGTGATCTCGTTCGTCAACCGGGAGATTGACTCACCTCTCTCTGCCGTCACGCCTGCGAAGCTGGAGGCCTTCTCAAAGGGCCTTCGGGCCCGATTGCAGGAAGGGGGAGAGCCGGGGTTCCGCAAGGCCTATCTCCGGCTTTTGCTGGACAATGTGGCGGTTGCCAAGGACCGGGTGAGGATTTCCGGCCGGAAAGACGTGCTGGCTTATCAGCTTACGGCCGAAAAGCCGCTCCCGCCGTCCATGGTACCTACTTTTGTGGGTGAATGGTGCACCCGACACGATTCGAACGTGTGACCTCTGCCTTCGGAGGGCCGCCGCTGTGGCGACCGGTGGGACGGCTGCAATTCGGACGGGTACCATTTGTCGGCGCCAGCGCGCCTTATGGTGCCGCTTCGCGAATTGACAGAAGGGTTCAATCGGTTCGATCTGCACGCTCTGACAATTGTCCAGCAAGCCGGGGCCATGACACCGGGCGAGGTTATTGTCCTCGTTGCGGCCGCCCGCGATCGTCGCCGCGAGGCATTTCCTGCGGCTCATGGACCGGCTGAAGACCGAAGCTGTCTTCTGGAAGCAGGAACGGGAGACTTTCGGTGAGCGCTGGATTGAATCGACAGACAGAGACACTCAGGATCGAGAGATGATGAAATGAAGAAAGTGCCGGGGATTGATAAAAGTCTTGCCTTTTATCCACTTAACCTTGCTGTGCTGACGGTATCGGACACGCGCACGGAGGAAACAGACACATCGGGAGCCCTGCTCGCAGACCGCGCACGGGGCGCCGGTCATGTCGTCATTGAAAGAAGGGTTGTCCGAGACGATGTGGACGAGATCCGATCCGCGATCGGCCATTGGATCGCCGATCCCGGGGTCGATGTCGTGTTGACGACCGGAGGGACGGGGTTTTCGCCGCGTGACGTGACCCCCGAGGCGATCAAGCCCCTCTTCAGCCGGGAAATGGACGGATTTTCCGTCGTGTTCCATCAGGTGAGCATGGGCACGGTCGGTGTCTCGACCCTGCAGTCCCGCGCGTTTGCCGGGCAGGCAGGAGACACCTTTGTCTTCTGTGTGCCGGGGTCAACCGGAGCCTGCCGCGACGCCTGGGACCATGTCTTCGCCTTCGAACTCGACAGCCGCTATCGTCCCTGTTCGCTGGTCGGTCAGATCGAGCGGTACAGAGGGGTCTGCCCATGACAAAACTGACCCATCTTGATGAAGACGGGCGCGTAAACATGGTGGATGTTGGCAGCAAGGACGCAACACTGCGCTGCGCTGTTGCCACAGGAAGAGTCCGATGCCAGTGCGCGACCTTGCAATTCCCCAAGCAACGGCGCGCGCCAAAGGGCGCGGTCATTACGACGGCAGTGATCGCCGGTATCATGGCGGCCAGGCGGACGCATGCGCTCATCCCGCTGGCCTTGCCGATCGAGCTCGATGAGGACTTGCCAGGGTTCCGGCTGGACGCCACGAGCGGAGAAAAGTCGGGTGACGGAACGGCCGGCGAGCCGGCGCGATGATCAGCTTTGATGAGGCGTTGCGCCGTGTACTGGAAATCGCCGCCCCGATCGCTTTGGAAACGATCGCCTTCGCCGATGCGGCAGACCGGGTGCTTGCCGAACCTGTCGTCGCACGCCTGTCCATGCCGAGACAGGATGTGTCGGCTATGGACGGTTACGCGGTGCGTGACTGTGACCTCGGGGACCTTCCTGTTCGTTTGCCCCTTGAAGGCGAGTCGACCGCTGGCACGCCGCCAGGGCAAGTGCTCCCCCCGCGTTCTGCATTCCGCATCTTCACAGGTGCGCCCGTACCGGTTGGCGCTGACCGGGTTATTGTGCAGGAAAATGTCGAGCGGGAAGGCGATTGCGTGGCCATCGTCCGGCCTTACGGTCCGGGCCGTAACATCCGGATAGCAGGGTCTGATTTCCGCGAGGGAGATGTACTCGTTCCAGCTGGACGCCGGCTTGACTGGCGCGCCTTGACGACAGCCGCTGCGGCCGACCAGCCTGTCCTGCGGGTGTTTGTCCGGCCGAACGTTGCAATCATCGCAACGGGGGACGAACTTGCCACTCCGGGAAACGCAGCCGGCATACCCGGCACGATTCCCGAAAGCGTTTCTTACGGAATTGCAGCATTTGTCAGGAAAGAAGGCGGCGCCGTTCTATGGTCGAGGCGCAGCGCAGATGATACCCGCTTGCTTTCAGAACTGGCTGTTGCGGCCCTGGAGGAGGCAGACCTCGTCGTTGTGATCGGCGGCGCGTCGGTTGGAGACCGCGACCTTTCACGAACGATGTTCGGTGAGGCGCCGGACTACATCTTTCCGAGGGTTGCCATGAAACCCGGAAAACCGGTCTGGCTTGCCAGAATTCGTGGCCGGCTTGTGATGGGACTTCCAGGTAACCCGACCTCCGCGCTCGTGACGGCGAGGCTCCTTCTCGCGCCTCTGCTTGCCGGGCAGTGTGGGCGAGATGCCGCCAGAAGTGTAACTTTCGAAGACTGGCGTCTGGCCGCCGACGTCCCGGCGGCGGGTGATCGAGAGACATACGTCCGGGCACGGATTACACCTGAAGGTGCCTTGCCTCTCGGAAGCCAGGACTCTTCCAGCCAGGCAAGCCTGCTTGACGCAGACCTGCTGGTGCGACTCCGGTCAGGAGGGAGCGCCTTTCAGGCTGGAGACTACGTTCCCGCGATAAGGTTTTGACCGGTTTATCGTGCGGGTGCTTTTCTTGACGGGCACTATCTGCCGTCGCTGCCCGCCGTGACCGGCCGGATCGTTGTAGAGTATCTCGGGCAGCGGGAGCCCGCCTCGTCAGGCATAGCGAACGATGCTTCCCGTTGTCCGGGATGTGGACAGAAAGCCCTGACCCGGAAGGAAGGCAGCGATACTTGCCTGGAATGGGGCCACTCCAAATGCGGCTGGAATCAAAGAAGGAAACCTGCACATGGCAACATCAGCTGAGCAGATCCGCGCATACAGGGGGCCGGCCCTGTTCAGCTTCGGCTTCCGCCCATTCTTTCTTCTGGGTGCGATCTGGGCGGCGGTGTCCGTGCCACTCTGGATCCTGACCTATGCGCTCGGCCCGGATACGCTTCCGGTGAGAGCGGGTCTCGCCTTCCATGTCCATGAACTGGTGTTCGGTTACGGATCGGCGATTGTGGCAGGGTTCCTCCTGACCGCCATTCCAAACTGGACCGGCCGCCTTCCAGTCTGTGGCGCGCCGCTAATTATGCTGGTCGTTATATGGCTGGCCGGACGGATCATGATGCTGTTGCAGCCGGGGCCCGCCTGGCTGCCAGCAATTGTTGAGCCCGCGTTTTTGGTCCTCTTCGCTCTTGTCGTGTGGCGAGAAGTGATTGCCGGAAAGAATACGCGGAATCTCAAGGTCGCAGCAGCTGTGACGGTGATGGCGCTTGCAAATGTTGCCTTTCATTGGGCTTCCCTGAATGCAGGCGGCTTACCACAGACAGCGATCCGGACTGGTCTCGCCGTGCTGGTCTTTCTGATCCTCCTGATCGGAGGACGCATTACGCCAAGCTTTACACGCAACTGGCTCGCCCGGCAGGGCGGGCCGCTTCCCGAACCTGCAGGGCGCTTTGATTCCGTCGCGCTGGCAGTCTCATCGCTCTCGCTCGCGGCATGGTCAGCTTTGGGGCCGTCGCCCATGAGTGGCGGTGCTTTGCTGGCTGCGGGGATCTTAAACGGGGTACGTCTGTCCCGTTGGCGCGGCGAGCTCACATTGGCCGAACCGCTCGTGCTCATCCTGCATGTGGGGTATGCGTGGGCGGCGCTGGCCCTCGTCCTGATGGGTCTCAATGGCCTGCTGCCGTCCCATGTGCCGCCGGTTGCCGGCCTCCACGCAGCCGGTGTGGGCGCTGTCGGTGTGATGACCCTTGCGGTGATGACAAGGTCCAGCCTTGGGCATACTGGCCGGACCCTGACAGCAGGCTCCGGGACCTGCCTCATTTATGTTCTGATCAACCTCGCGGCGGGAACGCGCGTTGCGGCAGCCTTTATGGAATATCCTGCCCAGATGCAGGCCAACTACGCCGCCGCTGTTTTTTGGTCCACCGCCTTTGTGGGATTTGCGCTGCTCTATGGTCCACGGCTTCTTGCGCCCCGTCCTGCGAGTTCGGCTTGATGCGCCAGAGCGTGCGCCTTGACGCACATCAATTGTCAGCGTCCGGTCGGTCAAAGACAGAAAAGGGTCGGCACCTTACCTTAAACAAAATCGCTCCGAGCCGGTCCGCCTAAAACGCCTTCTTTCTGCGTCAAGGCGTTCCGGCCGTAGGTGGCAGCGGGAAACCCTGCCGCCTCCCGTGCTTGGAAAGGAGCCTTGCGATGACAGTTCCCGGCGCAGCTGCGACGGATGCCTTTGGACGCAGGTTCAGATACCTGCGGCTATCAGTAACCGAAGTCTGCAATTTCCGGTGCACCTATTGTCTCCCCAATGGCTTCCAGAAAGCCGGGTCTATGGATTTTCTGTCCATGGACGAGATCGGGCGCCTGGTTAGCGCTTTTTCCGGGCTGGGGATCGGAAAGGTCCGCCTGACAGGCGGCGAACCGACGGTACGAAAGGATATCGCGGGCCTGATCGCACGGGTCGCAGCGCAGCCAGGCATCGACAAGGTTGCCCTCACGACCAATGGTTGGAACCTGTCGCGCCATATCGACAATTGGGTTGCGTCGGGCCTCACCCATCTCAATGTCAGCGTCGATGCCCTTGAACGGGAAACGTTCAGGAAGATTACCGGGCATGACCGCCTTGAGGATGTGCTTGCAGGCCTTGAGCGCGCCCAAACGCTTCCGCTCAAGGCGGTCAAGATCAACGCCGTTTTGTTGCGAGATGATCTGGATACGGACTTTTCAGCGTGGACCGAGTTTGTCAGGTATCGCCCCATTGCGATTCGTTTTATCGAGCTGATGCGAACCGGCGATAACCGGGCATTCTTCGAAGACCAGCATGTAAGTGGACAGATTCTTGGCAGATGGCTCGAAGACAGGGACTGGACACCGCGACCACGCGGCAGAGATGACGGGCCGGCGATCGAGTATTGTCATCCCGGTCATGCTGGCCGTATCGGGGTCATAGCGCCTTATGCGCCCGGTTTCTGTAACGGGTGTAACCGGCTCAGGGTGACGGCACGTGGGCAACTTCGGCTCTGTCTCTTTGGTCAAGGTGGCCGCGATCTGAGGGACCTTCTGGCGTCTGACGAGCAGAAGAACGCTCTCCAGCAGCGCGTTGCCGATGCGCTTGCGTTCAAGCCGGCCTCGCACGCGCTCCACGCGGCCGATCCTGGCGATATTATGAACCTTGCGCAGACGGGCGGCTAACCCCCGGGTTCTCTGTCGAGCAGCCCTTTCTGCCGCTCTGTATATGCCTTGCCGAGTTCATTTCTGGGCTGGGCGTAATGATTGTCTATGAGGAGGCTGGGGCGCGCGAACCTCTCAAGCGCCGCCGTCTTGTCCAGTCGCACTTGAGCACCCACTACGGTGACGCCCTGTGCCTGTAGTTTCGAGAAGGCGCGCGACAGGTTTTCCGGGCTCATCCCCAGAAGCGATGCCAGCACACGTTTTTCATGCGGAAGCACGATCTCAGTCTTGCCTCCCTGCTGGGCGCGTTGGGTCAGCAGATAGTTTGCGAGCCGTTCTGTCGAATCCCGCAACTTCTGATTCTTAATCGAGCGGACGAGGCCCCGATAGCAACCGGCGAGCTCTTCGGAGACGGCGAAGCAGAATTCTGCGTCCTCCTTCATTGCGCGGCGAAGGGACTCGCCGGGCATCATGAGAATTTCGGATCGCTCAAGCGTCACGGCGGACATGAGCGCGTCGGCATCAAGCACGACGGCGGCGAGGATAAAAGTAGATACGGGTCTGAGGACAGCCAGCGTCGTATCCCGGGATTTCCAGCCAGCGCCCAGTTCGACCGATCCTTCCAACAGGATGTAAAGAAAATCGACCGAGTCGCCTTCCATCAGCAGGGTTGTCCCGGCTGGAAATTTCTGCAGGAAGGCACCTGCAATTGCCCTTTCAAAGGTCTGGCCGCCGGCTGACCGAAAGAGGGAAAGGTCCCGGACGTGCGTGGCATCTGATGGCTTCAAAGGCATATGAAATCCCCGGTCGCTTTGCAGGCAAGTCGTCCACATGGCGATTTTGCGTAAGACGGGTTCGTGACCTCAGTCAGCCTAATTGTCACTTGATAAAAGTCAATCGTGCTAATTGCAACGGTCATGAAAATTCGCGCATGAAATCATGAGCGAACCCTCCTCTGATCAGGCCAAGCAAGATTGATCTCAAGTTGCGCAGGTGGACAGACATCCGCCAAGCGTTGGCTTCACAAATATCAAGGTTCGCGCCTCTCGCGAGTGACACCTTTGGGGACGCTTCGGAAACTTCGGGCGCTTTCAGGGGAAGTGCATCCATGACATCCACCGCTGGACCATCCGTCAAAGGTGCAAATACCGCCCTCGGCCTGACGACATTCGCCTTTACTGCCTGTTTTGCGGTCTGGACGATCTTCGCAATTGTAGGCGTGCAGATACAGAAAGATCTCGGCCTCACGGAAACGCAGTTCGGCTTGCTTGTCGGAACGCCGATCCTGACCGGTTCGCTGTCTCGCCTGCTTCTCGGCATCTGGGCTGACCAGTATGGCGGACGGGTTGTCAATCTCCTGGTCATGCTCCTCTCCGCACTCGCCACCTGGCTCCTGACCTTTGCCACCACCTATCCGCAGTTCCTGCTGGCTGCTCTTGCCATTGGCATTGCCGGCGGCTCCTTCTCCGTTTCGATCACTTATGTCTCGAAATTCTTTCCGCCTGAAAAGCAAGGCACTGCCCTTGGCATCGTCGGTGCCGGGAATGTCGGCGCGGCTGTCACCAAGTTTGCAGCGCCGCTCGTCATGGCTGCGGTCGGCTGGGAAGGCGTAGCCAATGTCTGGGCACTGGCGCTGGTCGCCGTCGCGATCATCTTCTTCTTGTTTACAGAGGATGAGCCCGAACTTGCCGCCCGCCGGCGTTCAGGGGCGCGTCCCCGCAGTTTTGCGTCTCAGTTCGAGCCTCTTCGCAACGTTCAGGTTTGGCGCTTCTCACTCTATTACTTTTTTGTGTTTGGCGCGTTTGTGGCGCTCGCGCTCTGGCTGCCGCACTACCTGATCGGTGTCTACGGATTTGACATAAAGACAGCAGGCATGCTGGCGGCGGCTTATTCGATCCCGGGTTCGGTCTTCAGGGTGTACGGAGGCCACCTGTCGGACAAGGTTGGCGCACGGACAGTCATGTACTGGACCTTCCTGGTTTCGGTGGTGATCACTTTCTTCCTGTCCTATCCACCGACGTCTTATGTGGTTGACGGTATTAGAGGGCCGATCAGCTTCCGGCTGGCAACAGGACCGATCACTTTCGTGGTAGCGATATTCGTGCTCGGCTTCTTCATGAGCCTCGGCAAGGCGGCGGTCTACAAACACATACCGGTCTATTACCCGAAGGATGTGGGTGCGGTTGGGGGCTTGGTCGGCCTGATGGGCGGGCTTGGCGGGTTCATCATGCCAATCGTCTTTGGGTTGCTCAATGACCTGACGGGAATATGGACAAGCTGTTTCATGCTTCTATTCCTGGTTGTGTCGGTTTCGCTCATCTGGATGCATTTCGCCATCCGGCACATGGAGCGTCAGGCGGCCGGCGCAACGCTGGATGCGCTTCCCCAACTCCCTGAGATGCAACCGATCCATGGCGAGAAGGAAGCCCGCGCGCTGGCGCCCAAGCTTATCGAGGACTGGCGGCCGGAAGATCCGGAATTCTGGGCGACCACAGGAAAGAAGATTGCATCTCGAAATCTCTGGCTCTCCGTTCCGGCGCTGTTCCTGTCTTTCGCCGTGTGGATGGTCTGGTCAGTCGTCGTCGCCAAGATGCCGCAGATCGGATTCTCCTACACCACGGACCAGCTGTTCTGGCTTGCCGCCCTCCCAGGTCTGTCGGGAGCGACGCTACGGATATTCTACAGCTTCATGGCGCCCGTATTTGGCGGCCGACTCTGGACGACACTGACGACCTGGTCGCTCATGATCCCGGCGTTCGGCATCGGCTTTGCCGTGCAGAGCCCCGAAACGCCTTATTGGATCATGCTGGCGCTCGCGCTCCTGTGCGGCTTTGGCGGCGGCAACTTTGCTTCCTCAATGTCAAACATCGGCTTCTTCTTTCCCAAGAAGGAAAAGGGCAATGCGCTCGCCATGAATGCCGGACTTGGAAATCTAGGCGTCAGCGCCATGCAGTTTCTTATCCCGATCATCATCACTGTGGGCGTCTTCGGTGCGCTGGGTGGCAATCCGCAGATTGCCGATACCGGCGAGGAACTGTTTCTCCAGAATGCCGGGTTCATCTGGGTGCCCTTCATCGCCCTGAGCGCCTTCGCCGCCTGGTTCGGTATGAATGATCTGTCCACGGCCAAGGCATCCTTCGCGGACCAGGCGGTCATTTTCAGGCGCTCCCACAACTGGATCATGTGCTGGCTCTATACCGGTACCTTCGGATCTTTCATCGGTTTTTCGGCGGCGTTCCCGCTTCTGACAAAAACGCAGTTCCCGGAAGTCAACGTACTTCAGATCGCCTTTCTGGGACCGCTGGTCGGCGCTCTTTCGAGGTCATTCACGGGATGGATCTCGGACCGGTTTGGTGGTGCGCGCGTGACGATGGTTGTGTTCCTGATGATGATGGCGGGCACCGTGGGTGTGCTGTACTTCCTCGGAAGCAAGGACCAGCCGGGGGCCTTTGCGGGATTTTTTGCCTGCTTCATTGTCCTCTTCTTCGCGACCGGCGTCGGCAACGCATCGACCTTCCAGATGATCCCGGCGATCATGCGAAAGGAACTTGCACGTCTTGAGCCTCACCTCAAAGGTGACGTGCTGCTGCGCCAGTCTGAAAAGGAAAGCGCCGCGATCACAGGCTTCACAAGCGCGATTGCCGCCTATGGCGCCTTCTTCATTCCGAAGAGTTTCGGCATGTCTCTGGCGGCAACCGGGAGTGCCGCCATAGCCCTCTACGCTTTCCTCGCCTTCTACGTTTCCTGCCTGCTGATCACCTGGTTTGTCTATGTCCGGCCAGGGGGACTCCTGTTCGACGTTGAAAGCGGCCGCGCGCCAAAGCTTTCCCCCGCCCAAGCTGAATGAAGGGAAGAATATCATGAGCCATACACTTGACCGCCTTACCTTCTTTCGCCGGCATACGGAGACCTTTTCCGGAGGGCACGGCGTTCTCAGCGACGAAGATCGCACTTGGGAGGAGGCCTACCGGAACCGATGGCGCCATGACAAGATTGTCCGGTCCACACATGGCGTGAACTGCACTGGATCCTGCTCGTGGAAAATTTACGTCAAGGGCGGTATTGTCACTTGGGAAACACAGCAGACAGACTACCCGCGTACGCGCGACGACCTGCCCAATCATGAACCGCGGGGATGTGCGCGCGGCGCCAGCTATAGCTGGTATCTCTACTCCGCGAACCGGGTCAAATATCCACTTGTTCGTGCCCGTCTTCTCCGGGCGTGGCGGGAAGCGCGCAAGTCTTTGCCGCCGGTCGCGGCATGGAAGTCCATCCAGGATGATCCCGCCAAACGTGAGGAATATGTCACACGTCGCGGCATGGGTGGTTTTGTACGCGCCCACTGGGACGAAGTGAATGAGATCATCGCGGCAGCGAACGCACATACGATCCGTAAGTGGGGCCCCGACCGCGTCTTTGGTTTCTCGCCGATCCCGGCCATGTCGATGGTCTCTTACGCGGCCGGGGCTCGCTATCTCCAACTGATCGGCGGCGTAACGGGTTCGTTCTATGACTGGTATTGCGATCTGCCACCGGCGAGTCCGCAAACCTGGGGCGAACAGACGGATGTTGCCGAAAGTGCAGACTGGTACAATTCCAATTTCCTGATCTTGTGGGGGTCGAATGTTCCTCAGACCCGCACCCCGGACGCGCACTTCTATACGGAAGCGCGCTACAAAGGGGTGAAGTCGGTCGTCATCTGCCCGGACTATTCCGAAGCATCCAAATTCTCCGATCTCTGGCTGGCGGCAAAGCAGGGAACCGATGCGGCGCTTGGCATGGCATTCGGGCACGTTATCCTGACCGAATACCACCGGGACCGGCAGGTGCCCTATTTCCGGGACTACGTACGTCAGTACACAGATTTACCTCTTCTTGTCCGTCTTGCCCCGCAGGAGGATGGGTTTGTACCTCAACAGCTTTTGCGCGCCGCTGATTTTGATGGCGCTCTTGGAGAGAGCAACAATCCCGATTGGAAGACCGTCGCGATTGACGAAAAGACCGGCAAAATCGTTGTGCCGAATGGATCGATTGGCTTCCGCTGGGGCGAGGATGGCAAGTGGAACCTTGAGGAACGTGAGGCTGGTGGCGCGGAAACGGTACTTCGCCTTGGCCTGAAGGGCGTCGAGGACGAGATCGCGAAGGTCCGGTTTCCGTATTTCGCGAACACGGCGTCCAATGGGTTTGCTTCGACGGACCACCCGAGTGTCCTGACACGGAATATTCCGGTCAAGAAGGTCAAGCTCGCCGATGGCTCGCAGGCGCTGGTCGCATGCGTCTATGACTTGCTGATGGCCAATTATGGTGTCGATCAGGGTTATGGCGGAGAGCATCTGGCCGCTGGCTATAATGATATAGAGCCCTACACGCCTGCCTGGGCGGAGGAGATCACCTCTGTTTCGCGCGAGAATATTATTGCAACGGCCCGCGGTTTTGCCACCAACGCCGAGAAGACCAATGGCAAGTCTATGGTCATCATCGGCGCTGGCATGAACCACTGGTATCACATGGACATGAACTACCGCGCCGTGATCAACATGCTCGTCCTGTGCGGTTGCATCGGTCAGTCTGGCGGCGGCTGGTCGCACTATGTGGGCCAGGAAAAACTTCGCCCGCAGACCGGTTGGGCGCCTCTGGCCTTTGCGACCGATTGGGTCCGTCCGCCGCGCCAGCAGAACTCGACTTCGTTCTTTTACGCGCATACCGATCAGTGGCGTTATGAGACGGTTCCCGTTGAAGAAATCCTGTCGCCGACTGCGGATGCCGGCGATTGGGCAGGGAGCTTCATCGACTACAATGCCAAAGCTGAGCGCATGGGCTGGCTGCCTTCAGCGCCAGCGCTGAAGGTCAATCCGCTGGAGATTGCGGATCGGGCGAAGGCGGCCGGCACTGACGCGAAGGACTATGTCGCGCAGGCGCTGAAGTCCGGTGAACTTGAAATGTCCTGCATGGACCCGGACGATCCGCACAACTGGCCTCGCAACATGTTCGTCTGGCGCTCCAACCTTCTTGGGTCGTCCGGCAAAGGTCATGAGTATTTCCTGAAACATCTGCTGGGCACCGATCATGGCGTTCAGGGCAGGGACCTTGGTGAAATGGGTCGGGACAAGCCGCGCCAGGTGAAGTGGCACGACGAGGCGCCGCGCGGAAAACTCGACCTATTGGTGTGCATCGACTTTCGTATGTCGACGACTGCGGTCTATTCCGACATCGTTCTGCCTACGGCGACCTGGTACGAGAAAAACGATCTCAACACGTCCGATATGCACCCCTTCATTCACCCGCTCGGCGCGGCCGTGGATCCTGCCTGGGAAAGCCGGTCAGATTGGGAAATCTTCAAGGGCCTTGCAAAGAGTTTTTCAGAAGTCGCGCCTGAAGTTCTCGGGGTGGAAACAGATGTCGTCCTGATACCGATCCAGCATGATAGTGCCGGAGAGCTGGCGCAGGCACACGGCGTAAAGGACTGGTATGCGGGCGAGTGCGACCCGATCCCGGGTAAAACAATGCCTTCTGTCGTCGCTGTTGAGCGAGACTACAGCCAGATCTATGCGAAATTCACCGCGCTGGGACCGCTCCTGGACAAGCTCGGTAATGGTGGAAAGGGGATTGGCTGGAACACGGCGGATGAAGTCGGAAAGCTCGCCTCGCTGAATGGCAAGGTGCTCAATGACACGGTCTCCAGGGGAAGACCCCGGATAGAGAGCGATATAGATGCCTGCGAGATCATTCTCATGCTGGCGCCAGAGACCAACGGCGAAGTGGCAGTCAAGGCGTGGAAATCGCTCGAAAAGCAAACCGGCAGAGAACATGCGCATCTCGCCATTCCCAAGGAAGACGAAAAGATCCGGTTCCGGGACATCGTGGCTCAGCCACGCAAGATCATCTCGTCGCCGATCTGGTCCGGTATCGAGAGTGAGCATGTCAGCTACAATGCCGGTTATACGAATGTACATGAGCTGATCCCCTGGCGCACTCTGACAGGGCGTCAGCAACTATATCAGGATCATGACTGGATGAGGGCATTCGGCGAGACACTGGTGGTCTACAAGCCGCCTGTCGATCTGAAGACCCTCCATGTGAAAGGCGACAAACCCAACGGTAACCCGGAGATCACCCTCAACTTCATTACCCCGCACCAGAAATGGGGCATCCACTCTACCTACACTGACAATCTCCTGATGCTGACGCTCAATCGCGGCGGACCCGTCGTTTGGGTTTCAGAGACGGACGCCAGGAAGGCCGGCCTCGTCGACAACGACTGGGTCGAAGTCTTCAATGCGAATGGTGCGCTGACAGCGCGGGCCGTGGTCTCTCAGCGAATCCGCGAAGGCACGATGTTCATGTATCACGCTCAGGAGAAGATCGTTAACACGCCGGGATCCGAGATTACCGGCAAGCGCGGCGGCATCCACAATTCAGTGACGCGAGCAATTCTCAAGCCAACGCACATGATCGGCGGTTACGCTCAGCTCGCCTACGGGTTCAATTATTACGGCACTGTCGGGTCAAACCGCGATGAGTTCATCATCCTACGTAAGATGTCGAAGGTTGACTGGCTCGAGACACCTGCGGCTCAAACGGAGGGCACACAATGAAGATCCGTGCACAGATTGGAATGGTCCTGAACCTCGACAAATGTATCGGGTGTCATACCTGTTCGGTGACCTGCAAGAATGTCTGGACCAGCCGCGAAGGTGTTGAATACGCTTGGTTCAACAATGTTGAGACCAAGCCCGGGATAGGGTTTCCCAAGGATTGGGAAAATCAGAAGCGCTGGAATGGCGGCTGGCGACGCAAAAAGAACGGCCGGATCGAACCGCGTATGGGGGCAAAGTGGCGGATCCTGGCAAAGATATTTGCCAACCCGGATTTGCCTGAAATTGACGACTATTATGAGCCGTTTGATTTCGACTATGCGCATCTGCAGACGGCTCCGGAGATGAAGGCCTTTCCGACTGCGCGCCCGAAATCGAAGATCACCGGCGAGCGAATGGAAAAGATCGAATGGGGCCCGAACTGGGAGGAAATTCTCGGCGGCGAGTTCGAAGGGCGCAGCAAGGACTACAACTTCGAAGGTGTCGAGAAGGCCATCTACGGTGCCTTCGAACAGACCTTCATGATGTACCTGCCGAGGCTCTGCGAACACTGCCTCAACCCGACCTGCGTGGCTGCCTGCCCATCGGGAGCCATCTACAAGCGCGAAGAAGACGGCATTGTACTCATCGACCAAGACAAGTGTCGCGGCTGGCGAATGTGTGTGTCGGCATGTCCCTACAAGAAAGTTTATTATAATTGGGAGAGCGGAAAATCGGAAAAATGTACCTTCTGCTATCCGCGCATTGAGGTCGGCCAGCCGACAGTCTGTTCCGAGACCTGCGTGGGACGGATCCGCTATCTTGGCGTACTTCTGTATGATGCCGACAGGATCGAAGCGGCCGCCAGCACACCGGATGAACAGGATCTATACCAGGCCCAGATCGACGTGTTCCTTGATCCGAGCGATCCGGCGGTCATCGCTCGGGCCCGTGCGGATGGCATACCTGATGCATGGTTGAAGGCGGCGCAGCAAAGCCCCGTCTACAAGATGGCGATTGAGTGGAAGGTCGCGTTCCCGCTGCATCCCGAATACCGGACGCTGCCCATGGTCTGGTATGTCCCGCCGCTTTCGCCGATCCAGTCGGCTGCGGCGGCCGTAGCGCTCGAGACCGATGCGGAGATGCCGGACGTCGCATCCATGCGCATTCCGGTTCGGTACCTGGCCAACCTTCTGACTGCCGGCAAGGAGGAGCCTGTTGTCGCAGCGCTCGAGCGGATGATGGCGATGCGGAGGTATATGCGCGCCAAGACTGTTGAAGGGGTAATCGACCATCCGACTGCGGAGCGCGTCGGACTGACGGCGCAACAGATCGATGAAATGTACCGCTACATGGCGATCGCGAATTACGAAGATCGTTTCGTCATTCCGACGAACCATCGCGAGACCAGTGAAGATGCGGATGGCCTTCGCGGAGGGTGTGGTTTCACATTTGGCAATGGTTGCTCCGGCGGGCGTACGGAAGTCGGCCTGTTCGGCAAGGACAAGCGCTCGCGGGCAAAAACACCGATGGAGATTTAGGCCATGGCCGTTACTTATCGCGCACTGTCGCGCCTGATGTCATATCCGGAGGCGATGCTCCAGAAGGAAGCTGGAGTTTGCGTTGAGGCTATCCGCGGTGAAGGGCTGGTGCCGGACCGTATCTTGGCGTCGCTACGCAGACTGGCCGACTACCTCTCTGAAAGTGACCTCTATGAGGTGCAGTCCGCATACGTCGATTTGTTCGACCGCACACGTAGTCTTTCTCTTCACCTCTACGAACATGTACACGGAGAAAGCCGGGAAAGAGGGCCGGCGATGGTCGGACTGATTGAACTCTATCGCGAACATGGCCTTGAAATGGAGGTCAGTGATCTCCCCGACTACCTGCCGGTTTTCCTGGAGTTTCTGTCAATTCTCCCGGATGAGCAGGCAGCATCGCTCATTGGAGAAGCGGCCCATGTCCTGGGGGCGATCTCCGAAAGACTGAAGAAACGCCAGAGCCCCTACCGATCCGCTTTCGGCGCTTTGCTGTCCATCTCGGACAAGCCCGCCGACCAGGCAGCTGTCCGAAGTTTGCTTTCGCTCAAGGATGACGACCCCAACGACTTCGAGGCGCTCGACAAGGCGTGGGCCGAAGAACCCGTAACCTTCGGCCCCGACACGACACAGGATGGCTGCCCCAAGGCTCAGTCCATGCTCAATCAAATGCGCGGAGGCTAACTTTGCGGACAGAAATGAAATTGGACGGGCGCTCGATACGAGCTTCTTGCTGACTGAGGAGAAGGAGGCCGGCCATGGCTCAGGAATACACGACTTCACTTGCCAGCGCGGGATGGCTCGATCAGGCCATGTTCGGGTACTATCCCTACATCGCTCTTGCCGTATTGGCGATCGGCTCTGTCATCCGGTTTGACCGGGAGCCCTATACGTGGCGCTCGGGATCATCCCAACTGCTTCGGCGAAAGCAGCTCATGCTGGGATCGGTGCTGTTCCATGTCGGAGTTCTTGTCATTTTCGGTGGACACTTTATCGGCTTGCTGACGCCGATTGAACTCTTTGATGCGCTGGGAATCAGTCACGGCGCCAAACAAGTCCTTGCGATCGTAGCGGGCGGGATTACCGGTGTCTTCGCAATCCTGGGCGCTCTGATCCTCCTTCATCGCCGCCTGTTCGATCCGCGCATTCGTGCGACGTCGAGCTTTGGTGACACGGCAATACTCGTCGTCCTTACACTTCAACTCGCGCTAGGGCTTTCGACGATCCCGCTATCGGCGCAGCATCTTGATGGTTCAGAGATGGTGAAGTTCATGTCCTGGGCCCAGGGTATTTTCGCTTTCAGGCCCGGCGCGGCAAACTACGTCGCGGATGTTCACTGGATCTTCAAGGCGCATCTTTTTCTGGGGCTGACAATTTTCCTGGTGTTCCCCTTCACGCGTCTCGTTCACATGCTCTCGGCGCCGGTCTGGTACCTCAATAGGCGGGGGTGGCAACTCGTTCGGACCCGGCGGGATATGGCGGCTGACAGCAAGCGGGCCAAATCATCAGCAGGAGGTGTGTGATGTCTGGTCCTACGGCCGTCTTCCATGGCGTGGAAGTGCCCGAAACGCTACTGGCAATGGAAATCCAGAACCATCAGGCAGCGACGCTGTCAGAAGCACGTGCCCAGGCTGGACGTGCGCTGGCAGTGAAGGCCGTCCTGCTTGATCGCGCCAGAGAGCTTGGCCTGGAAGCTGATCCGGAGCGTAATTTTGACGGACAAGAGGAGACCTGTGACGAAGCACTCATTCGCGCTGTGCTCAGTGAAGAAATAGATGTCGACGCACCTTCCGAGGCCGATCTTCTAGCCGTCTATGATGCCCAGCCAGAAGCATTTATGTCTCCGCCTCTGATCGAGGCCGCGCACATACTCGTGGCGGTTTCCGGTGAGGATGCCATTGATCCTGCCGCTGCGCGGGCAAAGGCGACTGATCTCATCTTTCAGCTAAGGGCACGTCCGGAAATTTTCGGACGGTTGGCGATGGAACATTCCGCATGTCCATCAGCCAGCGAAGGCGGGTCGCTTGGGCAGCTGCGCCCCGGCGACATCCTTCCGAAAATCTGGAACGCGCTTATGGAGATGAAGGCTGGCGAGATTTCAAGCGAGCCCGTGTTGACTGAGCACGGCTGGCATGTTCTCCGCCTTGACCAACTGTCACCCGCCGCGCGCTTACCCTTTGAATATGTCCGCCCCCATATCGCGATGAAGATCGAAGCACGGTTCTGGACCAGGGCAGCGGCACGCTATGTGGATGTGCTTCTCGTGAACTCGGCGGCAGAGCCCCGGTTGAAGCTCGATACCGATGGTCGGTTATCTGATGAAGAGAACAGCATCCTGCGCCTCGACGGACTGCTCGGTTCCGCGCTGGCAGACATCGAAAGCATTTATGACCAGCTTCCGCCACGTATTCGCCAATCTGTCGAGTTGACCGCTGATCGGGAGGGGGAGGCACCCGGCGGGGTACTCGCCCGGTCAATCCGGAAATTTCTCGCGTCTGCCAATGACGAGGCATGGACCCAGCTGATCTCCAGGCTGCGGGACAGTTCTTCTCCCCTTGTAGACAGTCTTGACGTGGTCGTCGCACACCAGCTGCCTCCGGTCCGCACGTCGCATCGTCTCATAGAGATGAGAAGCAGGGTCGAGACAAAACCCTGAAGGTAAGGAGATGGGCTATGGTCAACATAAAGAAGGTTGGAGAAATCGAGTCGGCACGGCTGGAATTGCTAAGCGAGCCGCTGGTCTGGTTCTTCGCCGAGCATTATCGCCACCGCGACGTGTGCAAGCGGCTCCTTCAGCTCATTGATGTGGTTGAGTTTGACCGGAACGCGCTGAGCGCGATCCTGGAAATTCTTGAGTGTGACCTGCCCATCCACATCCTCGATGAGGAAGACGATCTCTTCCCTCTGATGCGCAAACGATGTGAGCCCAATGATCATATCGAGAATGTGCTTGGTTTTCTTTCCGGCGAACACGCGACGGACATGCATGATGCATCGGCGGTGAAGTGCGTCATCGCCAAGGCCATTTCCGAAAAACGAGGACTCGGATGTTATTCGGAATCTCGATCGGTGATCGAGCAGTTCTGCACGGGTCTGAAAGGGCATATTGCCGTCGAGAATGCCGTCGTCCTACCCGTTGCACGGGTGCGGCTTACCGAGACAGACCTGCGTAACCTTGGGCGGCGGCTTGCCGCCAGACGCGGACTTCCGGATCCATTTCCCGAGGCGTCATGATAGACACGCTTATAAGAAACAATATGGCTTGGGCCCGCGCTCGCATGCGTGCAGATCCCCAGCTCTTAATGCGCTTTTCCGAACAACAAGCGACTGAATATCTACGGAAAAGCTGTAGTGACAGCCGAGTCCCGGCGAACGAAGTCGTAGGACTGGATTCCGGCGAGATGTTTGTTCATCGGAACATGGAAAATCTGGCGCCGTCGAGAGATATCAACTTCCTTTCGGTCATTCAGTATCCCCTCAAGGTGCTGAAGGTCAGGCACATCATCGTCTGCCGGCATTATGGGTGTCACGGTGTTTGCGCTGCGCTCGATAGCAACCGCCGCGGACTGATTGATTACTGGTTGCAACTCCTTGCAGACCTCGCGCACCGGTGCGCTGAGCGCTTTGATGCGATCACGGACTTCAAAACAAAGATAAACGCTACCTGCCAACAGAATATGAGAGCCCAGGGTGAGTATGTAGGACGCAACCGCTTCATCATCGATGCGTGGTGCCAATGGCAGACCCTAGACATACATGGTTGGATCTACTCAGTTCGCGACGGTCTTATCCGGAATTTCGATCTGACCGCAGAAAAGACGATGGATGTCGAAACGTTTGCGCGGCGCTCCTGGTGTCCAGATGGTTGAATTCGGTGTGATCATTCTGGCCGGTGGTGATGGCGCGCGCATCGGCGGCAGAAAGGCTGAACGCTTTCTCGCCGGGAAGCGACTTATCGATCACGTGTCTGCGCTGGTGAATGGCTTGCAAGTGCCTGCGGTAGTAAATGTCAGACAGCGAGGCCAAGTGGGAAAAACGTGTCTGCCTGAGATCACAGACCATCCGGCTGCTGAGGGACCACTTGCCGGATTGCTGGCTGGCATGGATTGGGCACTTGCGAACAACCTGGCTGGATTCGTTACATATCCTTGTGACAGCCCTTTCTTGCCTTGCGATCTGTTTCTGCGTCTTGTGGCCGCTGTCAGGGAAACCGGCTGTCCTGCCGTCGCCGCGCAGCAAGGCGCATCATATCCCACATCTGCGGCTTGGCCCTTCACCTGTCAGGGTACCCTCAGGAAATACGCCCTCGAGGGACGGCGAAGCCTTCACGGGGCGCTTGAGCGCTGCCGCGCTGTTCAAGTTGAATGGAGTCCTGAGCGGTCCGCAGAGTTCATGAACATAAACACAATGGAAGATCTGTTGACGGCGGAACACGTTGTCCAATCCGGGACTCGCAGAACTTGACCTGCCATTGAGGTTTCCCCTTCGGGGACTAGAGTTGCGGTACGCCGTATGCCCTCTCGGGCGTGTTGAGTAACAGGTCGGCACACGGCGTTTTCGGAGCGTCGAGAGTTTAGGTCTGTTGCGATGAGTTCGACGACGGAGGCTAATTCGTCAATAAATCGCGGCGGTGGAAATTTGGCTGGGGACAACGGTTCAGGCGCGGTCCTCCTTCGACTTCAAACCATCCCCCCAGCTTGTTCGGCCGGTTGTCAGGCTTGCCGGGGAAGCCGCAGTCGCCCAATTGGGCTTCGACACCGGTCATCCGGTGAATGTCGGTTCAGACAATGGCGTCTGTTTCGGCGAGCGCTCGTCGAGCAAGCGCTTTTTTATGGTTCGCGGCTGGTGCCGCCTAGTGAAGGACGGACGGCGAATGCGATCGTATCAGTCGAAACGTGCCTGTCTGGTTGCTGCTCTTGTCATTTCCGCGGCCGGCGCCGCCAGCGGCCCCGCCCAGGCCGAAGAGGGTTTCACAGAAGCGCTTCTCGGCGGCAAGCCGATCATCGACCTGCGCCTGCGTTACGAGCATGTCGAACAGGACGGATTGCCGAACAACGCGAACGCCTATACGGGTCGCGCGCGCCTCGGTTACGAGACCGGATCGTTCTACGGCTTCTCGGCTTTGGCCGATTTCGACCTAATAGGTCATGTCGGTCCGGAAGACTACAACGACAGCATCAACGGCCGGACCACCTATCCTGTTGTGCCCGACGCCGGCGCGGCGGAGCTGAACCGACTGCAGATCGCCTACACCGGACTTCCCGATACGACGGTGACGGTCGGCCGCCAGCGCATCATTCTCGGCAATGCCCGCTTCGTCGGCAATGTCGGCTGGCGTCAGAACGAACAGACCTTCGACGCCTTTCGTGTGGTCAACACGAGCCTGCCCGACACGACGCTCGGCTACGCCTATGTCAATCGCGTCAATCGCATCTTCGGCGAAAACAGCCCCGCCGCACGTTTCCGTGGCGACACGCATCTCTTCAATGTTGACTATGCCGGGCCCGGCGTTGTGACCATCGGCGGTTACGCCTATCTCCTCGATCTCAACGAAGCACCGGCGCTGTCGACGGCGACCTATGGCGTTCGCCTCTCCGCACCTTTCGACATTGCCGAAGGCACGAAGCTCACGCTGACTGGCGAATACGCACATCAGATCGACCGCGCGGGCAATCCGCTGTCGCTCGATCTGGACTACTACCTCGCCGAAGCGACGGTCGCCCATGGCGCCGCAAGCCTGACGGCCGGCTATGAGCGGCTTGGAAGCGACGGCACCACGGGATTTTCCACGCCGCTTGCCACGCTTCACGCCTTCAATGGCTGGGCCGATGCTTTCCTCGCGACGCCTGCGGCAGGTCTCGAAGACATTTATGTCGCTGCATCATACGCGCTGACCGGCATTCCGATGGTTTCCAAGCTCATGCTCGGTGTGGCCTATCACGAATTCTCATCCGACAAGGGCGGCGTCGACTTCGGCAATGAATTCGACGTCGTCGCAAACTTCATTCTCACCAGTCGGCTGTCGTTCAACGTCAAATACGCCAGCTTCGACGGCAAGAACGGCTTTGCCGACCGCGACAAGACCTGGATTTCCGTCACATACGCCTATTGATCGTCTGTCGCTGGACAGAACGGCACATGCACTCGCGCCAACGGGCGCTGGCACGCTGACGCTGACTTGTCGCCGGTTTGGAACCATAGGGCGCGATCAACCGGCGAGGAAACATGCGTCCGGCCCGGCTTAACGGGTCAGCACCCTCTTCCCAACCCAACTGTTGCACTTCAAATGTGAACCCACAATCCCACGGGATGATGCCGAGGCGGTCAGATGGTACCGGCTGGCGGCGGCGCAGGGTGACGCCGATGCGCAAAACAATCTCGGGGTCATGTATGCTGAAGGGCAAGGTGTCCCGCGGGATAATGTGGCGGTGCACATGTGGTTCAGCCTCGCGACTACCTTTGCGACTCATTCAGAAGTTCGTGATGCCATAATCAAACTACGCGATTTTCCCTCGATTTTAATGTCACCCGCACAGATCGCCGAAGCGCAGAAGCTGTCCCGTGAATGGTTTACGCGGTTTGAGACTTGAGACTGACAAGTAGTCTCAACGGCAGCACGAGGATTTTGGTACCCCAGCGAACTCCAAGCCGCGTCGTATGTGGACCAACAGCAAGCCCGCCGCATGAAGCCATCTGGGGGAAAGCTGGGGGAGAAAGCAGTCGCGAAGTGATTGCGGTCATCGCCGCAAGAACAATAACTATTTGAATTATATGTTGGAATTGGCGCACCCGACAAGATTCGAACTTGTGACCTCTGCCTTCGGAGGGCAGCGCTCTATCCAGCTGAGCTACGGGTGCCAAGGGGCAAGCCACAGGGAAGGCGGCCTGCCGAAGCGGGCGCAAGGTAGAACAATTCGCGGCCGCAAACAATGGGCCGGGGCGAGCGCCGTGCCGGTGCGAATTCCGTCTCGCGGTACACGGCAATTCGGGCATTGCCGCGGCGCCAGCCCCGGATTATGGGGAGCGGACGGGAGGCCTGCCCCGAACTCTGGGGGCGCGGCCGGCCATCGATCACCATGTTTCCGGGAGATGGAGATGACGAACACACAGCCTGGCTGGCGCATTCTTGGCGGCCCCGGTTCCCCTTTTTCCCTGAAGATGCGCGCCGTGATGCGCTACCGGCGTCTGCCGCATGTCTGGGTCGTGCCGACGGGCTTTCTCGCCGAAAGCGGCGAGCTGAAGGAAGCCGGCAAGCCTGTCATTCCGGTCGTAAGGGCGCCCGAGGGCGACTACTGGGCTGACACCACGCCGATGATCCTTGAACTCGAACGTCGCTATCCGGACCGGCGAAGCGTGCTTCCTGCCGATCCGGCGCAGCGTTTTCTGTCTTTGCTGATTGAGGATTTTGCGGATGAGTGGCTGGTCCTCGCTCTCTTCGACATGCGATGGGACGCCGAGGCCGATCAGGCCTTCTGTTCGAAGCGGCAGATGGCCGGTTGGCTCGGGGCAATGCCGACACCGCAATTCGACGAAATCATCAGCCGCTTTCGCGCCCGCCAGACCGATCTGCTGGCGTCCCTTGGCGACCGCACGGTCAATCGTCCCCTGCTGCGCGCGACCTATGAGGAAATCCTTGCGGCGATAGAAGCGCAGCTCGAGTGCGGCCGTTTCCTGTTCGGCAGCCGGCCGTCGATAGCCGATTTCGGCCTCTCCGGTCAGCTGTCGCAATGTGCGATCGACCCGACAGCGTCGGCGATCATGCGCCGCAAGGCGGTGCGCACCTTCCAATGGGTACAGGACCTGGACGACGCCTCGGGCATAGACGGTGTCTGGCAGGACGCGGGGGACCCTCCGGGGCCCGGTGCCGGGAGCCTGCTTGCGCTGATCGGCGAGGTCTACCTGCCCTACATGACGGCAAACGCCGCCGCGGTTGCCGCGGGCGAGGCGACCTTGTCCACGCATCTTCGCGGGCAGCCTTTCGTGGCGCGCGCCAACCGCTACAAGCAGCGTTGTCTCGGCGCGCTGAAGCTCTCCCTGGCGGAGGCTCTGGCGAACGGTGCATCATCCGGGCTCGAAGAGATACTCCGCCGCCACGGCTGCTGGGAGGCGCTTCAGCTCGCGCCGGGGGAGGCGCCGGCTATCTCCGTTCCGCGTCACGATGTGGCCGAGCCGCAATCGGGACCCTTCTGAACCCGGCGGACGCCCATGCCGCCGCTTGGCCTCTGTCTCGATATGGCATATAGGAAGGAGCCCCCGGAAAACCGCGCGCCCGCCAAGGGCCAGACCCGAGAGTTTTGCGTTCCATGTCGGAGCCGTTGCGGCTTGCGCCCTTTGACGTTTACATCGATCCGCTGCTCGCTTTTCAGGACGCGCGCCTGCGCGAAATGTTCGCCTATTGGCAGAGCAAGCGCGGCGGCAGGCCGTTTCCGGCGCGCACCGATGTGAGCCCCGGCGACATCGTCAATCACCTTCCCTCGGTTTTTCTGATCGATGCCCGGCCTCCCGCTCTCACGCTGTCCGATTTTCGTGTCCGGCTGATGGGCACGGCCCTCAACGATCTCTTTGCGCGCGATTTCACGGGCCGCTCGCTCGAAGGCGAAATGCCGGCGAAATCGGCGGCTGCCCTTGCCAGGGTTTTCGGCATCGTCTGTCAGTTGCGCCGTCCGCTCCGTCTTTATGGCGCCGCCGTCTTTGCCAGGGCTCAGCCCTTGACGGCGGTCGAGGCGGTGCTGATGCCGCTCACCACGGGCAGCGGATCGGTCGACATGGTGATGGGCGAATTGATAAAGCGCGCCTCGGCCTGAACGCGGTTCGCCGTCCGGGAAAGCAAACGAAAATCAGTGCGACGTAAGCTGCATGAACACGTCCTCGAGGTCGGACTCTTCCGTCGAGATGTCGCGGATTTCCATGCCTTCCGCGCCAAGCGCACCGAGAATCGCCATGGCGCTCGTTTCCGCCGGATTGTACTGAACGGAAATGGCCCCATCGGGCCGGATTTCCGCCTTCATGCCCGCAAGCGCCGCGGGCAGCATCGTTGCCGGCGAAGCGGGCCGCACGATCAGCCGCTTGTCGCTGATGCGTGCGAGAAGCTGCTCCTTCGGCTCGCAGCAGACGACTTGCCCCTTGTCGATGATGGCGATCGTGTCGCACAACGCTTCGGCTTCTTCGAGGTAATGCGTGGTGAGGACGATGGTCGTGCCCCGCGCGTGAAGGCCCTTCACATAGTCCCAGAGCTGCCGCCTGAGTTCGATATCGACGCCTGCCGTCGGTTCGTCGAGGATAAGCGCCGGCGGGTTGTGAACCATGGCCTTGGCGACGAGGAGCCGCCGCCGCATGCCGCCCGAAAGCGTGCGCGCATAGGCATCCGCCTTGTCGTCGAGCCCCATGGCTTTCAGGATTTCCATGGTGCGCCGCTCGCGCTTCGGCACGCCGTAAAGCCCGGCCTGCATTTCCATCACTTCCGCGGGCGTGAAGAACGGATCGATGTTGAGTTCCTGCGGCACCACGCCGATCGAGGCGCGCGCCTGGCGCGGATTGACGTCTATGTCGAAACCCCAGATCGAGGCGGACCCGGACGTCTTCAGCACCAGGCCTGCGAGAATATTGATGAAGGTCGATTTGCCGGCGCCGTTCGGCCCGAGCAGGGCGAAGATCGAGCCGCGCGGAATGGCGAGATCGACCCCCTTCAGCGCCTCTTTTGCCGGCTGGCTGCCGCTCGCCTTGTAAACTTTTCGCAAGGCCCGCGCCTCGATGGCGAAGGCTTGCGCGCCGCCGGGAACCGGCTCGCCGGGCATGCGGGAAACATAGACGTTTTCGTCGTCGGACAATGTATGGGCCATGGCCGGGCTCTTTTCGTTTGGGCGCGGGAGGGTTCTTACTCGAGACGCAGGACGCGCTATAGTGGCGGCCCGCGAGGCGCGGGGAAGGCAACATAGAAGACCCCCCTTAGATAAGAAAGGCGAGGCGCGTGGCAAGCGGCAAGGCGCAAAAGAACGATTCGGCGAACAAAGCCGCGGCGAAAGCCGGGAAGAACGAAACGCCTGCGCGCCCCGTCGGCACGGGCGACCATCTCTTTCTGGTCGACGGCTCCGGCTATATTTTCCGCGCCTATCACGCGTTGCCGCCCTTGACGCGCAAGTCCGACGGCATGCCCGTCGGCGCCGTCGCGGGCTTCTGCAACATGCTCTACAAGCTCATCGAGGACACGAAGGACGAGTTCGAACCGACCCATCTCGCCGTCATCTTCGATGCTTCCTCCAGGACCTTCCGCAACGACATCTATCCCGAATACAAGGCGAACCGCGTCGAACCGCCGGAAGACCTGCGCCCGCAATTCGCGCTGGTACGCGATGCGACCCGTGCTTTCGGCGTTCCCTGCATCGAAAAGTTGGGCTTCGAGGCGGACGACATCATCGCCACCTATGCGCGCCTCGCGGCAGAGGCGGGCGCGCGCGTCACCATCGTCTCCTCCGACAAGGATCTGATGCAGCTCGTGAACGATCGCGTCGACATGCTCGACACGATGAAGCTGAAGACGATCGCGCGCGAACAGGTGATCGAGAAATTCGGCGTGCCGCCGGAAAAAGTCGTCGAGGTCCAGGCGCTCGCGGGCGACAGCACCGACAATGTGCCGGGCGTTCCCGGCATCGGCATCAAGACGGCAGCGCAGCTCATCGAGGAATATGGCGATCTCGAAACGCTGCTGTCGCGTGCTTCCGAGATCAAGCAGAACAAGCGCCGCGAAAACCTGATCGAATTCGCCGAACAGGCGCGCCTCTCGCGAAGGCTCGTCGAACTCGACAATGACGTGCCCGTCGAGGAGCCGTTGGACACGATGGGCGTTCGCGATCCCGATCCCGAAACGCTGATCGGCTTCTTCAAGGACATGGAGTTCACCACGCTGACGCGCCGCGTCGGCGAACGCTTCAACATAGACGTCGATGCGATCCAGGCCACCGGCGCACATCCGCCAGCGGACCCCGGTGCCGCGCTCGAAGCGTCGAAGGCGGCGCAGAAGCAAACCGTTTCCCGCACCGGGCGCGGCGGCACGCCGGGCGCAATGCCGAAGGGCATCGACGCCGATTTCGCCACGGCAAACTACGTGGCGGTGACGGCGCTTCCCGATCTTGAGGAATGGGTGGCCCGCGCATACGAGCAGGGTTTTCTCGCCGTCGACACCGAAACGGACAGTCTCTTTCCCATGCGGGCACGGCTTGTCGGCGTCTCGATGGCGCTCGTGCCCGGCGAGGCCTGCTACATCCCGCTGCAGCATGGCGCGGGCGGCGGGCTCGATTTCGGCGACGCGGAAGGTCAGCCGCAGATCCCGCTCGGCGATGCACTGAAGGCGCTGAAGCCGCTTCTTGAGGATAGCTCCATCCTCAAGATCGGCCAGAACCTCAAATTCGACATGACCGTCTTTCGCCAGCATGGCATCGAGCTTCGCGGTTATGACGACACCATGCTCATGTCATATGCGCTCGATGCGGGCGTTCACGGCCACGGCATGGACGAACTCTCCGAACTTCATCTCGGCCACAAGCCGATTGCTTTTTCGGAGGTCGCGGGCAAGGGCAAGGCGCAGATCACCTTCGATCGGGTGCCGGTCGACCGCGCAACCGCTTATGCAGCGGAAGATGCCGACGTCACGCTCCGTCTCTGGCACATATTGAAGCCGCGTCTCGTCGCGGAGCGGCGTGTCGGCGTCTACGAAATGCTGGAGCGTCCGCTCGTCGCCGTGCTCGTCGAAATGGAGCGGGCGGGCATCAAGGTCGACAAGGCGGTGCTCGCGCGCCTCTCTTCCGGCTTCGCGCAGAAGATGGCTGAATACGAGGAGGATATCTACGAGCTCGCGGGCGAACGCTTCAACATCGGCTCGCCCAAGCAACTCGGCGAGATTCTTTTCGACAGGCAGGGCCTCGAAGGCGGACGCAAGACGAAGACAGGCGCCTGGTCGACCGATGCCGACACGCTCGAAATGCTCGCCGCGCAGGGCCACGAACTGCCGCAGCGCGTGCTCGACTGGCGCGGCCTCGCAAAACTGAAAAGCACTTATACCGACGCGCTTCCCGAATATATCGATCCGCAAACGGGCCGCGTCCACACGTCTTATTCTCTCGCCGCAACGTCGACCGGCCGTCTCGCCTCGACGGACCCGAACCTGCAGAATATTCCCGTCCGCACCGAGGATGGCCGCAAGATCAGAACGGCCTTCATCGCCGAACAGGGCAACCTCCTCATCTCTGCCGATTACAGCCAGATCGAGCTTCGCCTCCTCGCCCATATCGCGGATATCGAGGCGCTGAAAAAGGCCTTCGCCGAAGGGCTCGACATCCATGCCATGACGGCCTCGGAAATGTTCTCGACGCCCATCGAAGGCATGGACCCGAGCGTTCGCCGCCGCGCCAAGGCGATCAATTTCGGCATCATCTACGGCATTTCCGCCTTCGGTCTCGCGAACCAGCTCGGCATCTCGCGCGGCGAGGCGGGCGAATATATCGAGCGCTACTTCAAACGCTTCCCCGGCATCCGCGCCTACATGGACGATACGAAGGACTTCGCCCACAAGAACGGCTTTGTCGAAACGATCTTCGGACGCCGCATCCACCTGCCCGCGATCAACTCGAAAAATCCGGCCGAAAAGAGTTTCATGGAACGCGCCGCGATCAACGCGCCGATCCAGGGCGCCGCCGCCGACATCATTCGCCGCGCCATGATCCGCATGCCGCGCGCCCTCGCAGACGCGAAACTGCCGGCGCGCATGCTCCTGCAGGTGCATGACGAATTGATCCTCGAAGTGCCCGAAAACGAAGCGCAGAAAACCTGCGAGATCGTTTCGGGCGTCATGTCGTCTGCGGCCGCGCCCGCGGTCGCGCTCACCGTGCCGCTCGACGTCGAGGCGCGCGCCGCGAAGAACTGGGACGAAGCGCACTAGGGGAGCGAAGCCGGGTTGCCCCGGCGCGCGTCCGCCCCATATGTTGAGGAACGTTACGGTGCTTGAGCCGTTCCTTTCCTGCACATGGGAGGTAGAAGCCGTGCCCCGGAACAAGAACGTAAGCGGAGAAAAGCAGGCCCGCCGCGACGACAAGGTGACGGAAGCCGAAAAGGAATCCTTCCCGTCCAGCGATCCGCCTGCCTGGACGAGCGGTCAGGCCTCGCCGGAAGCGGATGCAAAACGCGCCGGGCGCAAGGCCGGCGAAGCCGCGAAAAAGCGCGACGCCGAAGAGAAATGCATCGACGAAACGCTCGACGAGAGTTATCCCGCCTCCGACCCGCCCTCATGGACCGGCATGCATGCGGGCGATAGTCACAACCAGAGCAAGAAAAAATAGCGGCGCCACCGGGCTTGCTCAGGCGGGTTTCCGTTTACCCGCAAAGAGGGGCCGGGCGCGGATCAGTGCGGCGGAGAGCATGTTCATAACCACTTCCACGCTTTTGCGTCTTCCTGCGCTTTCATGCGTCAGAAGCCAGACGTCCGAGACATGACGAAGTTCGCATCCGCGGAGTCTCGCAAGCCGTGAATCGGCATCGCCGAGAAGGCAGGGAAGGACACCGAGCCCGAGGCCGCGCGCCAGTGCCTCCCGATAACTCGTAAGCCCGTTGATCGACATGGCGACCGGTGCATCCGGGAAGGGGCTCTCGGCAAAGACATGCGAGCGGCGCGACGCGTCGGGCCAGCCGATCCATTGCGGCCCCTCGCGAAGATCGCCTGCCTCCAGACGCGCGATGTAATCCCTCGACGCGTAGTACATCTCGACATAAGGCGCGACGCGCTTGCCGGTCAGATGGGCAGGCGGTTCGTCGGTCACACGGATGGCGATGTCTGCCTGCCGGCGCATCAGGTCGGCGCTGGCATAGCTCATCGACAGCCGAAGCTCGATGTCGGGATATCGGGCGCGAAAATCCGCAAGCTCGTCGAGGATCAGCGTGGCGACGATCTCGTCGGGCGCTGTAACGATGACAGGTCCCGAAAGCCGCTGGTCGTGTCCGCGAATCTGGCGTTGCGTATCGGCAAGGTCGTCCTCGATCTGTTGCGCCGCCTGAATGAACCGCTCGCCGGCGGCGGTGGCCTTGAGTCCCTCTCCCGTCCGCTCGAAAAGACTCAGCCCCAGTGCCTCCTCGATGCGGCCGAGGCGGCGCGAAACTGTCGAGTGATCGAGGGCGAGCCGGCGGGCGGCGGCGCGCACCGAACCCTTGCGGCTCAGGGCCAGAACAATCTTGAGGTCGTCCCACTGCATGGCGGAATATTACACCGCTAAGGTGCAAAAATTCCACCTATCGGTGCACGAACGCACCGCGTACTTTCCCCGCCCGTCGAATGCGACACCCGCTCGAACCATCAGGAGATGTTATGTCCACCACCCTTCCGCTCATCAGTGCTGCAACGGCCGGTGTGCTGATCCTGCTTCAGTCCATCCTCATGCTGGCGACCGGCACGAAGAGAGTGAAGCACAAGCAGCTTCTCGGCGACGGCGGTCAGGAAGACCTGCTCCGCGCGGTACGCCGCCACGGCAACCTCGCCGAAAACGCGGCGATTTTCGTCATCTCCCTCGCTCTGCTTGAAATGATAGGCACAGGTGCGCCGATCGTCGCGGCGCTGGCTGTTGTCTTCGTTGCGGCCCGCCTTTCGCATGCCCTCGGTCTGAGCTTCGCGAACACGCGCAATGTCTGGCGCGTCGTGGGCGCGTCATTGACCGCCTTGTGTGGCCTTGCGGTCGGCGGCCTTCTCCTCTGGCGCGTCTGCCCCTTCTTCGCAGGGGTTTGAGCGCCGGCATTGGGCCCGGGCCTTGGGTCCGGGCTCCGGCTGCCCTCCCTTGCTGGCGCGATGTCGAGCACTGCGCCGGACTGGCCTTGATCGGGTTCCGGGGTTATACTGACATGCTCCTGACACAGGCGCCGTCGCCGGTCTGCGAGTTTGCCTGTATTTTCCAAAGGGAAACCCGATGCGCCGCGCCAATCGCCTCTTCGACATCGTCGAATATCTTCGCCGCGCCAAGCGCGTCGTCACCGCCCAGGAGCTTGCGGCCAGGCTCGAAGTCTCCGTTCGCACCATCTATCGCGACATCGCCGATCTGCAGGCGAGCCGCGTGCCCGTCGAGGGCGAGGCGGGGCTCGGCTACATGATGCGCTCCGGCTACGAGCTGCCGCCGCTCATGTTCACCGAAGACGAGATCGAGGCGCTGGTTTTCGGCGCGCGCATGGTCCGCGCCTGGGGCGATGCCGCCTTCACCGGCGCGGCCGACGCCGCCGTCTCGAAGATCAGGGCGGTGCTGCCCGACAGGCTTGGCCGCATCGCCGAGACGACGCGCCTCACC